>CALAZW010000068.1 GCA_937926545.1 uncultured Helcococcus sp.
CTAGGGCCGATGTGGCCTCATCTAAAATAAGAATAGGCGGATTTTTCAAAAATACCCTGGCTATACTTATTCTTTGCTTTTGTCCACCAGATAATTTTAGGCCCCTTTCTCCCACATAGGTATCAAAACCTTCTGGAAGCTCTCTGATAAACTCACTTGCTCCAGCCATGTCAGCTGCCCTTAATATTTCTTCATCACTGGCATCTGGCCTACCATAGCTTATATTTTCCTTGATGGTACCACTAAATAAATAAACATCTTGTTGGACCATACCTATATTGTTTCTAAGGGACTTTAGAGTCACATCTCTTATGTCCTTATCATCAACAGTTATAGATCCTTGGTTAACATCATAAAACCTTGGAATTAAGTTGGTAAGAGTTGTCTTACCTGAACCGGATGGTCCTACTATGGCAATCTTTTGACCTGCCTTAATATCTAAATTCAAGTCCTCTAAAACAAGATTATGGTCTCTAGAATCAGGACTGCCATCCATATAGGCAAAGTGAACATTGTTAAAACTAATGTCTCCCTTAACATCCTTTAATTCTATGGCATCTTCCTTGTCCATAATATTAGACTTATAATCCATAAGTTCTGCAAATCTTTCTATACCTGTCATTCCCTTTTCAAAGGTTTCAGTAAAATCTACAACCCTAGTAACAGTCGCTAAAAGAGATGATACATACATGATAAATAAAACAAAGTCTCCAGGACTTAATTTATTATCTATAAGTAATACTCCCCCTAGAACTAAAACTACCAGGTACATAAAACCATCTAAGAATCTGGTTACTGAATGAAAAATTGATAATTGACTATAGAAATTAGTCTTAAGCCTTAAGAACTCTTCATTACCTTCATGGAATTTTTCTTCTTCTATATCTTCATTGGCAAAGGACTTAATTACCTTGATACCAAGTAGGGAATCTTCAATATTAGCATTGATTTCCCCTATATGATGCCTTTGCTCCTTGTGGGTCTTTCTAAGCTTCTTTCTGGTTCTAGTAGTAAAGACAAACATTAAAGGTATCATTAAAAATAAAACCAAGGTTAGGACCACATTTATTCTTATCAAAACTATAAAGGATATAACCAGCTTAATAGCTCCAATAAAAAACTCTTCCGGTCCATGGTGTGAAAACTCGGTTATATCAAAGAGATCCGTAGTTATTCTAGCCATCAACTGCCCTATCTTAGTATTATTAAAATACTCATCAGGAAGAGTTTGAATATGGCTAAATACATCCCTTCTCATATCCTTTTCAATCATGGCCCCCATTATATGACCTTGTTTTTGCATATAATAACGAGCTCCAATTTCAACCATCTTAAGTGCAAAATATAATAAACCTATCTTAAAGATATAGGACATGGTAAGGCTGGCCAAGTCATTGGTGGCCTTGTCTGTGATAGCCCTAATAATAAGGGGCAAGGTCAATTCAGACACTACCGTAAAGGCTGCCGCTGTCATATCTAAGATAAATACTGGTAAATAATTTCCATAATATGGTATAAATCTTTTTAGTAAATCTTTGTTTGTGTATTTTCTTTTTTTCATTTTCCCTCCTAAACATAAAACATATTAACATTATACACTATATTTTTATATTTACTAAAATGCCTTATACTATTAGTATCAAATAATTAAGGAGATATTATGAGAAAGACAGTTTTAATCACAGGATCATCCAGAGGAATTGGCAGGGCCATAGCCCTATCCTTCCTAGGAAAAGAATATAATGTAATAGTAAACTATAAAAAAGAAGAAGAAAAAGCCCTGGAAGTAGTACAAATTCTTAGGGAAAATGGTCTGGATGCCATGGCTATAAAGGCTGATGTATCCGACTTTAATCAGGTTGAAGAAATGTTTAAAACCATAAAAAACCGCTTTAGAAAAGTTGATGTCCTAATCAATAATGCAGGTATAGCAAGGCTTAACCTGGCCCAAGATGTCAGTCTAGAAGAATGGGAAGAAATTTTTGCAACCAATGTTAATGGAATGTTTAACTGTTGTAAACTTGCCCTACCAGACATGATCTCCAACAAGGATGGTATCATAGTAAATACTTCCTCTGTTTGGGGCCAAACTGGAGGCTCTATGGAATCAGCCTATGCAGCAACAAAAGGAGCAATCATAGCCTATACAAAATCCTTGGCTATGGAACTTGCCCCTTCCAATATTAGAGTAAATGCTGTTGCACCAGGCGGTGTTCTAACCGATATGACCATGGTCCTATCCCAAGAAACCTTGGATGGCTTTGCCCAAGAAGTTCCCATGGGAAGACTGGCCTATCCTGAAGAAATCGCCGATGCAGTTGAATTTTTAGTATCTGATAAATCTAAATACATGACAGGCCAGGTTCTTGCCATCAATGGTGGCTACTATATGTGATCTATCCTGGTAAAGACATTGTGTCTAGCCCAGTAAATATAGGCCTCCTTGACCCTTATATTAAGAGAGCTTTCCAAGCCCCTCTTATATAGGGCCAGTTGGCCTTCATATAGGTCTTCATCTATAGACCTATTGGTTTTAAAATCCACTATAACTATTTCCCCATCTTCTATGAAAAACAAGTCTATCTGTCCATCTACTAAAAGATCTATTCCATCTTTTTCATACTTGATGGTAAAGGCTCTTTCCCTATGAAGTCTATCCTTGTTTTCAATAATCCTTCTTCCCACATCTGAAGAGAAAAAGTTTATAAATATATTAGGATCTATATAGGATAAATCTTCTTCTTGTAAAAGTTCCCAAGAAACAAGCCTCTTAAGCTCATCTAAAAAGCCTTGTCTTGTATAGGTTTTAATCTCTATTAGCTCAAAAACCTTGTGAATAAGACTTCCTTGTTCATTGGCCTTAAGTTTTTCCTTGCCCTTAATAAATTTTGGCCTGGAAAAATCCAAATCCCTCTCCCTTTCATAGGGACTAAGACCTAATGGTCTTTTAAAATCAGAGGATCTATTATCATTTTTTTCTGAAAGTTCAGATACAGTTTTTTTATAGGGCGCATCTATATATTTCTTAAAAGGATAACTATAATCAAATATAGGATCCAAATCCATTTCCATCACACTTAGGTCCTCTTCATCCTTTTCCAGACTGGACCTATAGTCATCAATCTCTTCCAAAATTTGAGCCTCTTCCAATAGATTAAAATAAAGTTGGAAGTTTCCTTCAAAATAGTCTGTCTTGGAAGGAAATAATATGTCATGGTCTTTCTTAATATCTTCAGATATTCTATCTGAAAAAATCCTGGCATTTATCCAATCAAAGTAACTAGACATGGAAGACAAATCCTTGCCATGGTCCTTTTCATTAAACTTGGGCGATAGTTTACCAACCAAGATTAGCTTATCTATGGCCCTGGTCATGGCAACATAGAGAATTCTAACTTCTTCTGATAGGGACTCCCTTCTTATTTGCTCTTTTATTATCCTATATTCCAGGGTTTCCTTTTTTGCATTTCTCTCCAGGTCCACAATCCTTAAGGCCAGGCCCAGATCATTATGGTAAATATAAGGATTCATTAAATCCATCATATTAAAGCGCTTGTTTAAATTGGCTATAAAAACAGCCCTAAACTGCAGCCCCTTAGACTTGTGAATGGTCATAATCCTAACCACATTGTCTTCTTCCGACAAATCTGCCCCTGGCTCCAATTGACTCTTATCTTTTTTCATTAAATCGTCCACATAAACTAAAAATCCATAAAGACCCAAATCAGAGTTTTCTTCATACTTGCCTATTTCATCTATAAAGGCCAAAAGGTTATCATACTTTTGCTTACCATCATTAAGCGATAGAACAAAGGCCAGGTAGCCACTATCTAAAAGTACATACCAGGCAAAATCCACCAAGGTCATGGTCTTTTCCTTATTTCTATAGGCTTCTATCTTTTCCATATAGGCCCTTCTCTTTTTAAGAATATCTTCATTATCCCCTTGATAGGTAAAGAAACTATGATTAAAAGAACCTGACTTATTTTCTATTTTTATTAGAGACAAGTCTTCTTCTGTAAAATCCCCCACATGGGATAAGAGAACAGCCATCAGGGGTAGATCCCTTCTGTCATTTTCTATACACTTTAAAAGATTTATAAAATTTAAAACCTCCAGATTGGAAAAATCCACCTCATAGGAATCAGAGAAAAAAGGTATATTAAAGGCCTTTAAATCATCTTCATAGTCACTAATCTGTCCCTTGGTCCTGGATAAAATTGCAAAGTCCCTATAATCATAGCCTTCAAAATCCACCATTTGCCTAATTCTTTTGGCTATGGCAAAACTTTCTGTGTTTTCAAAAAGAGTGGCATAATCAACATCCAAACCTTCAATTTCTTCCTTGTCTGTTCTCAAGTAAAGAAGTTCAATCGGATTTTGTAAATCTGGAAAGTCAGCTCCCTTAACCAGTTGATGGGCTGGGTCCTTATAATTTATTTCTCCCAGCTCCTTGGTCATAAGACCATCAAAAATAAAGTTATTAAAGTCTAAAACTTCCTTTCTAGACCTAAAGTTCTTATTTAAATCTATGGCCAAATCCTTGCCAGTGGATTTTTTATAGTCATCATACCTCTTATTAAAAAGGCTGGGATCTGCCAGTCTAAACTTATAGATTGACTGCTTAATATCTCCTACAAAGAAAAGATTGTCCTCTCTTCTTATCTTTTCAACTATATAGTTTTGAATTTGATTGGCATCTTGATACTCATCAAAGAAAATATAGGAATACTTGTCCCTTAAAAGATCACATACATCATCATCTTCTAAAAGTTCTATCATGAGGTGTTCTGCATCAGAAAAGTCTATGCCCTTTTTGTCTCTTTTTTTCTCCTGATAAAGCTTATCAAAATCCTTAAGGATCATAGCCATGGTTTCAAGACTAGTAAGTGACTCCAAGGCCTCTCTTCTGGCCTCGCTAACATCCAGGTTAAGTCCGTCAACCAACTTATTAAAATCCTTCTTACAATCATCCCTAAGGGCCTTGGCCCTATCCTTCTTATCTGGATCTAAAAGATTATCTTCCATGTATTTTTTTGTTAAGCTGGGTAGCCTTTTAAAAGTAATCTTCTCTAAGGCCAGGCTTAAATCCTCCAAACTATCCCCTTGCAGGCTCTTATAAAGACCTAGAAAATTATCTCTTTCTTCTTCAAAAAGTTCCCTATACCTGTCTGGACCATCATCCATATTAGCCAAAGTCAAGGCTTCTTCACTGGCTTTTATTAAGTTTTCCAAAGGACCTTGAAGAAGTTCTCTTACTAGACCTATATAATAGCTTTCATAGGCACTTTCATCCTCCAAACCTTCCTCTACCCTTCTGGCCAACTGATAGGAGTTTAGACTGTCATCTAACCACTTCCAAGGATTAATTTGACTCATCAGAAAATCATAGATTCTCAAGATTATATCCCTGGTATTTTCATCATTTTTTCTGCTGTCATACTTTTCTATAAAGCTTAAAAAGTCCTTATTTCTCTGGCTGTAATACTTGGCATATACCTCATCCAGAGCCTGGTGCTTTAAGATATCCAGACTGGCCTGGTTAAGGATAATAAAGTCTGGACTTATTTCCAACTTATAAAAATATTCTCTTATGGTATTTATACAAAAAGAGTGCATGGTACTGATTTGGGCACTATTAATATTATTGTATTGGTTCTTATAGAAGGATATATTTTCCCTGTCCTCTTCCATGGAAGATATGATTTGTTTTTTTATCCTATCCTTCATTTCATAGGCAGCCTTGTTGGTAAAGGTTACTATTAGCATGGAATCTATATCTATTTTCTCCTGCCTTATTAATCTGATAATCCTTTCGACCAAGACCTGGGTCTTACCTGCTCCAGCCTGGGCGGATACTATAATATTTTCCCCCCGGCTATCAATAGCTTTTAATTGATCACTTGTGTATTTAACTTCAGTCATCTCTTCCCTCTATTTCTTTCTTTTCTAGCTCTTTTTTCTCTATGTCTTCCTTGACATAGGTCCAATCAAACTTGTTTATATATCTAAAGTTTTTATTCTCAAACTTACAAATTCCCCTGTATTCACAGTAACTACAGGCCAATTCCTTATCCATCCTATAGGGCTTAACGGCTATATTTCCCCTTTGAATCTTTTTTAAGGACTCTTCTACCAAGGACTTCACATGGTCTATTAGACCTAGCATAAAGGTCATACTAACCACATTCTCCTTGTCTTCCAATTTCTTTTTTCGCCCCTTAAATTCCACCAAGGCAGATTCCGGCTTTTCCTTTACAAAGCAAAAACTGGCATCTATCTTACTTAGAATTTCCCTTTGGTCTATCATGATTCCCCTAAGCTTAAACTCATCTGATATGGCCTGGCCCAAGTCCTCATCTTCCACTGTATAGTCAACTGAAAAATCTCCATTTAAAGGAATGTAAAAGGCTCCTATAGGTAGGTAGTCCCTGCCATCTACCAGGGCTCCCAAATAAATGATAAGTTGTATATCTAGGCCATTGTAGACCCTATTTATATCAAAGACCTTGTTACCTGTCTTATAGTCTATGACCCTTAGGTATTTTTTGTTTTCTATATTAAATTCATCTATCCTATCTATGATTCCCTCTATATTTACTTCTATATCCTGGTCCAACTCAAAGGTTATGGCATCGTAGATAAGATTTCTTCCAAACCTTTCCTCATCCCTTATCACATCTGGCTTGGATAGGGCCAATTGCTTGGTTATTTCATAGCAGGACAAGTCCAAACTATCCTTAGTAAGTTCCAAGAAAAACTCATTTTTTGGATCTTCTCTTTTATAGTCATCCACATTTAATTGAAGGGATTTTTCAAAGTCTTTTTGGGTCAGACTTTTAATCTCCTCCATCTCTAACACTTTAATATCTTTTTTCTTCAAATGATTTTTAGTAAAGCTAGAAACTGACTTATGGATAATATTACCTATGTCCAGGTTATTTACATAAAAATCATTTTCCCTTCTAGGGTTTAATCCATAGTCTATAAAGTGTTTGTAGGGACACCTTTGGAAGGTCTCTATTTGACTTATGCTAACACTGGACAAGTTATCATAAAGACTCATGGCCAGTTCCCTAGGCAGGTTATCCTTACCATTATAGGTCTGAGCCTCATCTATGGCCTTGACCAAGCCTTGGTAGTCATCCTTTTCTTCCAAGTAGTTATAAAGCCCTAGAACAAAGGCCTTCTCCTTACTAGCTATATTGGCCTTGGATCTTATGTCATAGATTTTTTGAGCCAAATAGTAGGATAGTCTACTTCTAGAGTAAATATTATTAAAGTAATTATCGTTTCTATAGACAATATTTTCTGGTTTCACGCAGGCCTTTATATAGCTTAAGAGAAAGGCCTCACTCATGGCCTGATTCTCACTGTCTATAAGGCTAAAGGAAAACTCCAGCTCCTCAGACGGTCTGGACATTAGGTTATAAAGGGATAGACTTTCATCATGGCTTAAATTATCCTTGGTGGTTCTTAAGCTTATACCATGGTCTATCAAAAGCTCTTTTTCATCTTCCAAGAAAAGATCTGTAGTCTTATTAATCTTAGGATAGTAAATATTGGTCATTCCCAGGAAGTATAATTTCTTAACATTCGTAACCCTGGATCTGGAAATATCGCCCACTATAATTTGGTCTTGGCTGGGAGGTATAATAGATATCTTTATATTTTCCAGCCCTTCCTTGACCAAAACACTGAAATCACTAAAGGACATGCTTCTTTCTCCTGACATATTTACTAGGTCATCTAAGATATCCATAAGTCCCTGCCAGATCTGCCTATTTTCCTCTTGTAAGTATTCTTTTTCTTCTCCTTCCAGGCCAGCTTCATAGGTCACTATCTTTTCTAAAATAATAGGGTCACTAATAAACCTATAGAACTTATAGACGTGATTTTTTACCAAATCATCCTTCTTGGAAAAATCTAAAAAGTTTTCCCCGTCATTGAAGTTTACTATGGTTTCCATTAAGTAATCTCTAACCTCTTTAACCTGGTCCAGATTGGCCACATCTTCTTCCAAGTACTTTTTCTCTACCATATTTTCATCTATCTTAAAGTACTTGTCATCAAAGAGCATCTTAGACCTTATCTTCCTATCCTTAATATAGTTTTCAAAAATATTTATTTGGTCATAACTAAAGCTATTAAAACTATATTTTAAATAGGCTATAATTCCATTGGTGGAAAGATTGGAGGAGAAAAGGTAAAGGGAGGAGTTAACCAATTTAACTATAGGATTTTCTCCTATATTTCTAGACTCATCTATGAAAAATGGAATTTCATTTATTTCAAAATCTCTCTTAATAAGCTTATAGTACTCCTCTGGAGAGGTAACAATAACAGCAATGTCCTTGTATCTATAGTTTTTCTCCATCAGGTCTTTTCTAATGTTTATAACCAGGTTTTCCACCTCTTCCAAACTATTGTTATACCTTTTTACATGGATATTTTCCAAAGCCTGGGCCTGGGGTTTTTCGTAGGAAAAGATGGAAGATAAAAGATAGTTTAAAGATGGGTTATCAAAGCTTTCATCTTCTAAAAATATATAGGATAGGTCCAAATACTTGTCCAGATGATTTAAAAACCTTTTGGATATTTCAAAGACCTCAGCATCCTTTACCAGCATTTCTCCTACTTGGTAGGGACTATCCACCAGCCTTTTATCTATAGTGGAAGTCAAATAAACCTGAGCTCCCATATCTACTAAGCTATCTATTAATTTGATTTCCAAAAGGGACATGTTGTGAAATTGATCAAAGAAAAAGACAATATCCTTATAGTCCTCCATCTGATCCACCTTTTCCAGGGCCAGGACAAACCTATCCTCCCCATCAAAAAGGCTGTCAGCTAAGATTCTTTCATAGCTGGAATATATTTTATTTATATCCTTAAGTTTTCTTTTCATTTCCCTGGACATGGATGGACTCTCCATAAGATTTACCAGGTCTAGGGGATGGATATTCTCATTTTTAAACTCCTTGATCAACTGGATTAAAAGATCTATAAAGCCCCTGTCCTTAATATTTCTACCATAAAGATCCAAGTCTGATTTTATGTCATCTAGGACCATCTTCATTAAAATATTTTGGGCAGGTTCTGAAATGAAGTTTTTTTCCAGCCCCCCTCTAGTCTGTAAAATATCAGCTACAAGACTTCTAAAACTCTTGACACTGACCAGGCTAAAGCCTTCATAGGGCAATTTATTAAACAAGTCTAATTCGCTGCCCAGAGTAAACTGCTCTGGGACAACTAAATAGGACTCTTTTCCTTCTTCTATGTTTTCTTTTATTTTAGAATACAAATAATCTGTATTCTTATTGGGATTTCTAGAAGCTACAATCTTTAACATTTTTACTCCTTATTCCAAAACTAGTTTGGCAGCCCCATACATACCTGCATCATTTCCCAGACTGGCCAAGGTTATTTCTGCATCCCTGGTACTGGAAAAAGCATAGATTTTATAATAAACATCTAGGACTTCCAATAAAAAGTCTCCAGCATGGGATACGCCTCCACCTATGACAAATACTTCTGGATCTACCACAGCTGATATGATGGCAAGACCTCTTCCTAAATACTTACCAAATTTATTAACCACCTTAAGGGAAATTTCATCAGCCTGTTTGGCATAGTCAAAAATATCCTTGGCAGTTATCATATCCAAGTCCCTTAAAGGAGAATCTGTATCAAATTCTAAAAGCATGTCTTGGGCCAGGTATTCTATACCTGTAGCTGATGCCACTTGTTCTAAACAGTTTCTCTTACCACAGCCACATACCCTGTCCAATTCTTCTTCAAATAAAGGAATATGACCAATTTCTCCAGCAGATCCATTGGTTCCAGAAATTATCTTACCATCAACAATAACTCCTCCGCCTACTCCTGTTCCCAAGGTTACTAGGACCACATTGTTTTTTCCTTCTGCAGCTCCCTTCCACATTTCTCCTAGGGCAGCCACATTTGCATCATTTTCCACATATACCTTGGTCTTAATTCTCTTTTCTATTATATCTGCCACAGGAACCTCTTCCCAACCCAGGTTTATGGCCCTGCTGGCAACTCTCTTATTTAAAATAGGACCTGGCACCCCTATTCCAATACCCAATAAATTTTCCTTTGTCAGCTGGTGTTTTGCTACCAGTTTATCCAGATAGTCACAAATATCTTCCAGTATGTACTTGCCCTTGTCCTCTACCCTTGTCTTTATACTAGACTTGGCTACAAGTTCTCCACCTTCAGTAAAAAGGCCAAATTTGGCACTTCTTCCTCCTAAATCAATACCTATTATATACTTATCCATAACTTCCTCCTTTTTTAATATTATACCTAATATTTGTCTTTTAATAAACTTATGGTTTACTAGTCCAATAATTTATGATAACATTTAATAATAATATATAGTGTTTACTTGGCACCCACTTAAAAAATCAAGACGTCGTCGTCTTTTGACGATTTTTTTTTGCCCTCTAAACACGAGGAGGTAATTATGTTGAAAGAAAAATTAACTACAAGAACCATTGCAAGACAAGGGGTTATAGCTGCTATTTACGTTGTCATGACCCTATCACTAGGTGAATTCGCCTATGGACCAGCCCAGTTTAGATATTCTGAAATTCTAAACCTCTTGGCTTTCTATAATCCAATGAATATTTTTGGAGTTACCATGGGAGTATTTGTTTCCAATTTCTGGTCACCCTATCCAATTGACCTTTTATTTGGAACCTTTCACACCTTTATAGCCCTATACTTTATGACCAAGACTAAAAACATCTGGATTGCCAGCCTATGGCCTACAATCTTTGCTTTTATTATAGGTTTTGAGATAACTTTTTTCTCAGATGCAGATGCAGCCTTTTGGTTAAATACAGTAAGGGTAATGATTTCAGAATTTATTATAGTAACCCTTATATCAGTGCCGGTATATAAGTTATTGGAACAAAACAGCTACTTTATGAGGCTCATAAAGGGCTATGACTATTAGAGGAGTTTTATGAAAATTATTATTTCCCCAGCCAAACAAATGAAAGTAGACAAGGGAAGAAACGGTGAAATAAGCTTAAAAAATCCCAGTCAAGTCATCCTGGCAGAACTTCAAAAATTAGACCAAGAGGACCTGGGAAGGGCTCTTAAAATAAAGGGAAATCTTTTAGATGAAAACTATGACAGATATCAAAACTTTTTTGATTTTCCCTCCTACCATCCCCTAGACCTTTATAATGGGATGGCCTATAAGGCCCTGGACCAGGACAGCCTGGATGAAAAATCCCTGGCCTATCTTGATGACCACCTGGTTATCCTATCGGCTTTTTATGGCCCGACCAGGACCCAGGATTTAATCAAGCCCTATAGGTTGGATTTTCTAACCAAGCTTAAGCCAGGTGGAGACAGTCTTAAAAACCTTTGGCTTGAAGACTATAATGCCTACTTTAAAGAAGAGGATGTGGTTATCAACCTTGCCAGCCAAGAATTTTCCAGCCTTCTAGATAGAAAGTCTTTAAATATAATTGACTTTGAATTCTACAAGGATCTTGATGGCCAGTTAAAGAAACATTCCACAACTGATAAGAAGGCCAGAGGCCTTATGGTTAGGTATATGGCCTTAAATAAAATAGAAGACTTAAATGATTTAAAAAAATTTAACCTGGATGGATTTTCCTATGATGAAAAACTCTCCCAGGCCAATAAATTAGTATTTAAAAAGTAGGATTTCTCCTACTTTTTTTGTCTTCTTTTTTCTTATCTTATTTTTCCCTAATCTTTTGGTCATAAAGGCCTATCATCTTTTCTGCCACCTGACTGTCAGGAACAATCTTTACTGATTTTCCTCTTTCCATGTTAGTGGCATCACTTCCCTTGCCAGCTATAAAAAAGATAGTCTTTTCTTTAGGGTCTTTCATCATGGCCTCTATGGCCCTTTGCCTGTCATCATAGCTGGTATAGTCTACTTCAGCTCTTATGTGACTAGCTATTTCTTTATTTATATCATCTAGATTATCAAAGTTTTGGTCGTCTGGTACCAGGCAGATAAAATCAGAGTATAGACCTGCTACCTGTCCCAAGTCCTTTCTTCTATTAATGGCCTTACCACCTGTAGAACCAAAAATAGAAACTATCCTATAGTCTGGAAAGTAATTCTTAATCATTTCATAGGACTTTTCAAAGCTTAGGCGGTTATGGGCAAAGTCTACCAGGGCAACCACTCTTTTATCCTCGCTATAGATAAAGTTTACCCTCTCCTTTATTTCCAAGTTTTCCAAGCTTTCATTTATAGTACTATCATCTACTCCCAGTCTTCTTGCTATGGCTATGGCTGCCAGAGCATTTTCCACATTGTAGTCGCCTAGAAGGGATAGGTTAAAATTAGATGTTTTTTCTTCATTAATTAAGTCAAAGTTTAAGACTCCTCCTATAAATTCTATGTTTTCCCCCTTGAAATCAGAAGTATTTTTCAGGCTAAAGCTAATTGTTTCCTTGTCCTTGGCCCTTTCTTCTACTCTTTCTAGAAAATCCATATCCCTGTTATAGACTAGACATTTACTTTGGTCTATCAGGCTTAACTTGGAAGAAAAGTAGTCTTCAAAATCCGGGTGTTCTATAGGACTAATGTGGTCTTCACTAATATTTAAAAAGGCCCCCATATCAAAGTTTATTAAATCCACCCTATCATATTTTAGGGCCTGGGAGGATACCTCAATTATCATATATTCAAGTCCTGCCTCAACAGCCCTATAAAGATTTTTAAGTAGGGGTAAGGATTCAGGAGTTGTAAGACTTGATTCATATTCTTCAAAGCCATCATAGGTTTTGATAGAAGAAATAATCCCAGCCTTTTTCCTATCTTCCTTTAGCAACTTCCTATCTAAAATATCTTTTAACATAATAACAGTTGTAGACTTGCCCTTGGTTCCTGTTACCCCTATAATAAAAAGTTTATCTTGGGGATAATCATAGAAAAAGCTCCCTATTAAGGGCATGGCCTTTCTAATATCCTTTACAATTATTTTAGAAAGATCCCTACCATAATCCTTCTCAGCTATCTAGGCCCTAGCCCCTCTTTCTATGGCGTCATCCAGGTAGGCCTCTTTAAAAGCTGCCCCCTTGCAAAAAAATAGACTGTCCTCTTCTACTTCCTTGGAATTATATGTAAGTGATCCTATTTCTTCATCTTTTATACTTGCATCTATTAATAAATTATTTTTTTCTAACAATTCTACTAGGTCTTTTATCTTTTTCATAATCTCTCCTCTTATTATGAAATTATAACATAAAAGTGAAGAAGATTAATCTTCTTCACTCTCTATTTTTTTATATTCTTTACTCTTTTCATAGTAGTCTAGGGCATTGTCTATAGTAGCCTGAATCTCCTCTTCCCTAACCAGTCTTACAACCTTGGCTGGGCTTCCTACTACCAAGGAATTATCCGGTATTAGCTTGCCTTCTGTTACCAGGGCTCCGGCCCCTACTATACAGTTTTTTCCTATGTGAGCCCCGTTTAATATTATGGCCCCCATACCAACTAAAGAATTTTCTTCTATGATACAGCCATGGATAATAGCCCCGTGACCTATGGTAACATTTTTACCTATCATAGTCGGTAGGCCTGGATCTGCATGGATAACTGAATTATCTTGAACATTGGCATACTCGCCAATGGTTATAGTTTCCAAGTCTCCTCTAATCACTGTATTGTACCAGATAGAAGCCCCCTTTTTTAAGATAGTATCTCCTGTAACTACAGCTGTCTTACTCACCCAGGAGTCCTGGTCTAGCTGTGGATAATGATCCTTAAACTTAATTAACATATCTCCTCCCAAAAAAACATTAATTTTATAGCCTTCTTCTGCCAGGTCCTCAAAAAGGTTTAAAATAGCCTCTCCATAGGAACCTAGGTTTTCCAAAAGCGAACTGGAATTATATAAATCCACTTCCAGACTACCATATTCACTTAATAAATCCCATAGGCCGTCTAAATTATCTCCGTAATAGTCAGAAAGATTAAAGGTCTTTCTCATTAGACTGTGAAAGTCTTCCTTAGTTTTTACATTTTTAAAGTCTATTTTAATCATCCTGCCCCCTTAATAGTTCAAAGGACTTATAGTGGTCCTTACTATAATAAATTAATCCATCATTGGAGTAGATTATCCTTTCGGCATTTCTTCTACCACCCTGATAATTTATATCTGCCTCATAATATTTTCTTCCCTCTTTAAGGGGAAGCTTCTTTTCCCTATTGTGAAAGATATCTCCACCTATAAGCATTTTATCAGTTACCTGCCAAAGGTTTCCCTCCTGGGCCTGCCAACCTAGCTTTTTAGCCTCTTTCTTGGTCAAGTAGTTTTTAGGAAGTTTCTTAAATTTTTCCAAATAGGATACAACTTCCTCCAACTCATAGTAGGCCTCATCTTCATTTAAGATATCCTCTTCTACCTGCTGATCTTCCAGCTTTTGTGGTTGGTCCAAAACATCTGAACAAGCCACTAGCCCCAAAAGTGATAGGGCCAATATTAAATAAAATATAAGTTTTTTACTCTTCTTTAACATGGTTCACCTCTTCTTAATTATACTAGATATTTGACTTTTTTCATATTTTTCACTATAATTAGATATTACTTGGGGATGTTTTGGTTTCGACGAGGTTCTGGAACAAAGATAAGCGAGCCGTTGGGCAGACAACGATAAAAAGGCAATTTAAATATAAAAGCAGAAGAAAATAATTTTGCATTAGCAGCCTAAGCGGCTGCCGACTGACTAGATGGACCCGTAACGTCTAGCATGTCTCAATCATGTCGGGAAACCTATTTGGCAAAGCTTTGAGCCAGATACGGAATTTATGAAGCTACCGGTTAACCAGTTTGTTAATTAGCAATGTTAATGGGGAATCAAAAGTAATTAACTACGCTCGTAGAAATTCTTTCGGAAAGTTCTTCGGACGCGAGTTCGACTCTCGCCATCTCCACCATATAGCTATAGTCGATTTGTATTTTAGATAAGTCGACTTTTTTATTTAAATAAAGACTTCGGTCTTTTTTTTATTGGCCTTATCCGGCCTTAAACAGTCTTTTTTTAGTTTTAAAAGCCCTGAAAATGGGTATATAAAGAAAATGAGGTGAATATATGAACAAGACATTTAAATACTTAAAAGAGTATAAAAAACACGCTATTATAAGTTCTCTTATTATGATAGTAGTAGTGTTTTTAGAAATTTTAATTCCAACTATCATGAAAAATATTGTCGATATTGGAATTGAAAACAACAGTGTTAATTATGTTGTCAAATACGGTCTACTTATGATATTTTTATCCATCCTGGCCATGGGCTTAAATATTATAGTTACCACCCTATCAGCCATAGCTGGTAATGGTTTGGCAGCTAATCTGAGAGAGGAATCCTACAAGAAGATTCAAAAGTTTTCCTTTGCAAATATTGATGACTTTTCAGTACCATCATTGATAACTAGACTTACCAATGATGCTGAAATGGTGGGAATGGTGGTTACAATGGGAACAAGTATTGCAACCAAGGCCCCTATGCTTATGATATTTGCTCTTATTATGTCCTTTAGACTAAA
>CALAZW010000069.1 GCA_937926545.1 uncultured Helcococcus sp.
TTTATTTTGTCCAGGTTGGTTAAGTTTTCTATAACATAGACCTGGTTTTCTTCACATAAAATATCTGCAGGAGTATGTTCCTTATCTCTTCTAATACCTGGGCAGTCAATTCCTATAAAGCTAACTTCCTTTTTTATTAAGTAGTCTATTAGCTCATGTGAAAGCTCTGGATGCTCAAAAAAGTATTCCTTGGTTCCGTAGGTCTTTTTGATCCTATCAGTTTTAAAGATTATAAAGTCTCCAGATTGAATGTCCAGGTGGGAGACGTCTTCTAGTCCAACTTCTCTTTCTTCACAAAAGCTAGTAACGTCCACTAGAATTCCTCTTCTTTTGAAATATTCTAGGGGAATAGAGCTTTTCTTATAGGTATCTAGATGGGTTCCCACATGGCCCATGGCTATATGTCTATTTTCTTGTTTATCCAACCAAGGATCTATTAAATCATCTCTTACTTTTGTTGTTAAATCTATTATCATTTTATCAACTTCTTTCTTTTATCAAATTATTTAGATAGTCATTATATTTTATTAGGAACTTATTAAGCTTTTCTTTATCATCCTCTTCCATACCATGAAAAAACTCCAACTCCCTGTTTTCCCAATCTTTATGGGCCAGCTTATGTTTTTCATAAAGTTCTTTTCCATAGTCAGTTAGGCCATAGTAAATTTCTTTTTTGTTCTCCTTGGTCTGATACTTGTAGATGGCATCCTTCTTACTTAGCTTAGCTATAATCTTACTTATGGCACCTCTAGTCATGTCTAATTTAGAAGCTATTAGGACCCCATTTACCTCTTCAAAACTGCCTATTATATCTATGGTGTGGACCTCTGAATTACTAAAGGAGCCAAAGAGCTTCTGGTCTGTTAAACTACTTAGTCTTTCTTGTTTTTCATATAGTCTTGTAAAGTTATTTAATAAATCTCTTTCTATTTTCATATGACCTCCATATTGTTTCCTTGGAAACTAAATATATAATATGATGGATTGTGTTTAAAGTCAAGGTAAAAGTCTATAGATGTCCTATCAACTCTTGGTTGATAGCCTTCAACTAATTGACAATTGTTATTTCTCATCCCTGTGCTAAGATTTAACTATAGGCTAGCTTAAAGAAAGTAGAGGAGAAAGATATGAAGACAATAGGAGATAGGATTAGAGAATTAAGAAGGGGGCTATCCATGTCCCAGGGCCAGTTGGCAGAAAAACTAGAAATAACAAATCAAGCAGTTAGCAAGTGGGAAAATAACTTCTCCCAGCCAGATATAAACCTACTGCCAGATCTAGCTTCTGTTTTTGGAGTTAGCATAGATGATTTATTTGAATATACTGATGAAAAATTTTATGAAAGAATAGAAAATATGATTGATATCCAGTATGAGATGACCAACCATGAGTTTACCAAGGCAGAGGCCTTTTTACTGGAAAAACTTAAGAAAAATCCCAATGACTATAGGGCCAATTCCAAACTGGGAGATCTTTACCTATGCTATATAGAAAATCTTAGGTTTAAGGCTCTAGACTATGGTAAAAAAGCCCTGGATTTAAAGCCAAATACTAAAGATGATATTAATACTATCAATAGGGCCTCTTTAGGGGCCATCTATGATTGGAATGTTAGAAACAATCATGATCTTATAGACTACTATAAGAGGACCTTGAGGGCCAGGCCAGAAAATACCAGGCTTTATCTTTATTTACTAGATAACCTTATTAAGGATGGAAGACTCAATGAGGCTAGAAGCTATTTAGAAGAGGCCAAAAGAAAGAAACCAGATCCTATTTATGCCTGCTATAGCCTTGCTATCAGAGAGAGGGAAGAAGGATTTGTAAGTGTTTATGAGGACTATCTAGAGCTTTCGAAAAAACATGAAGACGATTGGAGGATCTTATTTTCCATAGCTAATGTCTTTTCTCAAAATGGTAGCTATGACCAGGCCATAGACCTATGGGAAAAAGCCTTTGATGCCCAGGAAAAGCCTAGATATACTGACTACTATGAATCAATTGCCCAGGGCTATATACTTATGGGTAAAAAAGAAGAGGCAGCTAAAAGCTATGAAAAAGAATTAGACCTACTTAGGGATGAGTGGGATATAAGCTATGGTTATTTTGTAGATGAACTAAAAGAAAAAATAGAGAAGTTAAGAAGTTGAGCTAGAAAAAATCTAGAGAAGAATTAAAAAGTTGATTTAATACCAGGGATAAGTATCTCTGGTATTTCTTTTAAGGAAATATTTTTCTAAGAAAAGTGTATATAGACAGGAATTTTTATGAATTTTTGGCTAGAAATAAAACCTTTTATTCTTGACAAAAAATAAACTATTATCTATACTAGAACATATAGCTAGAATATTCTAGTTATAAATTCTAGTCGAGGAGGATATATGAAAACATATAGTAAAAGACTATTGGCTATATTACTGGCATTAATGATGATTTTATCATTTGCTGCATGTGATAAAAAAGATAGTCCAGTTGGGGAAAAAGAAGGCGAAAGCATAGGTGAGGATGAAAAGGCCCTTAAGGCCGGCAAGTACATAGGTGAGGCAGAAGGCTTAAATGGTCCAATTAAAGTGGAGGTAGAGCTTGACGAAAAAGAAATAAAAGCCATAGAAATATTAGACCACAAGGAGACAGAAGGAATTGCAGATGGGGCTATTGAAAATATTCCAAAAAGAATAGTAGAAAATCAAAGTATTAAAATAGACACCATATCTGGAGCTACATATACAAGTAAAGGGATCTTAGAGGCTGTAGAAAAAGCTTTAAAGGAAGCTGGAGCAGACATAGAACAATTCATGAAAGATAGTGAGGCTGATGATAAAGAGGGAGAAACTATCGACAAGGAAGCTGATGTGGCAATAATAGGAGCTGGAGGAGCTGGCTTAGCAGCAGCTGTGTCAGCCTTAGAAAATGATGCCAAGGTTATTATATTGGATAAGATGCCATCAGTTGGTGGTTCCACCATTATAGCAGGTGGACAGTATAATGCAGTTGATGCAAAAAGACAAGGGGCACAAAAAATGAGGCCTGAACTTATAAAGGAATTAGAAAGTTATGTGAATGAAGAACCTGTAAATGAAACACATAAAAGACTAATAGAAGAATTAAAGGTCCAAATAGAAGACTATAAAAAGTCAGGTGAAGATTATATCTTTGACTCACCACAATTACATGCCCTACAAGCTTTTAAGGGGGGAGACCAAGTTGGTAACTTGGATTTAATTGAAGAACTTACAAGGGGAGCAGAAAAATCAGTAGCTTGGCTAGAAAAACATGGGGTTGAATTTAGAGATGAAATAGCAACTGTTACAGGAGCCCTATGGCCAAGAACACATCAATTTGTAAAACCACTTGTGACAGGTCCAATTGACGCCTATATGGAATTTATAAAGTCAAAGGATGATAAGGCTGAATTAATGTTAGAAACCACAGCCAAAGAATTAATTATAGAAGATGGTAAGGTTGTTGGAGTTAAGGCTGAACAAGGAAAAGATAAAATTAATATAAAGGCAAAGTCTGTAGTTATCGCTACAGGAGGTTTTGCTAGAAACCCAGAGTTAATAGAAAAGTATGATAGTCATTGGGGAGGACTGGAAAAGCTAGGCTCTACTAATAGTGTAAGCGCAACAGGAGATGGTATTGTAATGGCCTTGGAAGCAAAGGCTAAATTAACAGGAATGGAATACATTCAATTGTTACCAGTAGGAGACCCTGTAACTGGTGGAATGCAAGGAAATATAAGTATAAATGCAGCCAATCAATTATTTGTGAATATTGAAGGCAACAGATTTGTTGCAGAGGATGAAAGAAGGGACGTACTAACCAAGGGACTTATGGAGCAACCTGAAAAAACCATGTTTATACTACACGATGCCCATGAATATACTGATGAGAGTGTAAAAAATGATTTTAATGAGGCCATAGGTGATTTAGTTAAGGCTGGAACAGTGGTAAAGGGCGAGACCATAGAAGAGCTAGCTAAGAATATGGGAGTAGATGCCAATAATCTTAAGAAAACAGTTGATGAATATAATCAGGCAGTAGCCGGAAAGACAAAGGATAAATTTGGTAAAAAACTACTAGAAGATCCTTTTGATAAGGCTCCATTCTATGCATCCAAGAGGGTACCAACAATCCACCATACTATGGGGGGACTTGAAATTGACAGGCAAGCCAGAGTAATAGGAGAAAATGGCAAACCAATAGTTGGCTTGTATGCAGCAGGAGAAGTAACTGGTGGCATACACGGAGCAAATAGGTTAGGTGGAAATGCCATACCTGAGACTGTAGTATTTGGAAATATTGCAGGAGAGTCAGCGGCTAAAGGAAAATAAATTATAGAAATGACAAGAAAAATATAGAGAAATTAAGCCTTAAAGGAGACTTCTTAAGTCGATTTTAAGGCTTTTTCTCCCTAGCTTAATTGACTGTATGACTAATTTATAATAAAATAAAGTCTACATGAGCCATGTAAAATATGGGCTAAACTAATAAGTTATGGAGAAAAAAATGGAATTAGATAATGCGTTCTTAAAGAAAAAAGAAATAGTTGATCATATAGTTAAACTTATGGATGAAGAAGGAATGAAAAACATAAGCGTCAAAGAGATATGTGAACATGCCAACATTGCTTTGGGGACCTTTTATCATTATTTTCAATCAAAAAATTCCATAGTTGAAGAAATGTATAAGCTTATGGATGAGCATTACTTATTTTATAAGGATCAAATATCAAGTCATGCCAGCTTGGAAGAAGATATAATAGATTTTGTAGATCACTTTGAAAACTTTGTTGCCGATTGGGGCTACTATGCAAATATTTTGATAGTAAAGACTGCCCTAGAAGAAAGTGATAAACACGATAAAAGAGCCATCGTTCAAGTTTTGAAAGAAATTGTTGAGAAAGGCAAGGCGGAAAAATCCTATTCTGTAGATATAAAAACAGAGGACTTGGTTGAGAAAATCTTTATAATCATTAGAGGCGAGTTATACTTTTGGGCCAAGGCTGACAAGGACTATGAAATTAGAAACAAGATAAGTAGTCATGTTGAGCTCTATCTTTTAGGCTTGCAAGTAAAAGGGACTGATTAAAAGATTGATAAATAGAACCACCATAGGGCTTAAAAGAGCTAGCTAGGGTGGTTTTTTTATTTATAGTAGATATTTTTTATACTGTTGTGAACTGGATTTTAATCTAGATCATCCCTTATTATGGCCATTATGATTTCATCATAGTAGTTGCCCTTATAATAAAGGGCCTGCCTTAGGATTCCTTCTTTTTTGAAACCACATTTTTCATAGGCCCTAAGGGCTCTTTTATTATGGCTGTAAACTTCCAATTGGAGTCTATTTAATTTTTTTACCTTAAAGACATAGTCTATGACCAGGTTTATGGCCTCGGAACCTAGTCCCTTATTTAAATGTTTTTTGTCGCTTAAGGCAATTCTAAAGCCTACAGTTCTATTGTCCAAGTCTATATCTAAAAGAGATAGCTCTCCTATCATCTGCTTACTATCTAGCCTACAAATGGCATAGTCTTCCCTTGATTTATCCTTAGATATTCTTTCAAGGTGATTTTCTATTTCTTCTAGACTGGCCTGGTTTTTTGTTCTGGTCATATGGCGGATTTCTTCATCCTTCATAGCCTCATGGTAACTTTTGGCATCATCTACTAGAAGAGGTCTTAAATATATATTTTTTCCCTTTAACATACTAGCTCCTATCAAAAAAAATTATATGTAAACTAGTTCTAGTTTAACATGAAAGAGATAGAATAAAATATTTTAATACTTTGACAAGTTCTTAAGACTATAATAGATTTATAGGTAAAAGAAGAACTTATTATGGGGAGGTTAAAATGTTATTAGACTATCATGTACATAGTGACTATAGTGATGATTCTTGGTATCTGATGGAGGATATAGTAAAAGACGCTATAGCTTTAGGACTAGATGAAATTTGCTTTACTGAGCATGTGGATTATGGGGTAAAGGAAGACTGGAAGGAAGGTGATACTTACCTAGTAGGGGGCAATAAGATTGTAAAAAATGTAAACTATCCCCTATATTTTAAGGAAATAAAAAGTTTAAGAAAAAAATATGAGGGAAAAATAGCCATAAAAATAGGCATGGAATTTGGTATGCAGGTCCATACCATAGATAGGTTTCAAGACCTCTATGATCAAAACGACTTTGACTTTATCCTACTTTCCATCCACCAGGTGGAAGACAAGGAGTTTTGGACCAATGAATTTCAAAAGGGTAAAAGTGATGCCCAAATCTACCAAGAATACTATGAAGAAATGTATAGGCTGGTAAAAAGCTATAAGGATTATAGTTGCCTGGCCCATATGGACTTGATAAGAAGATACCTGGATGATAAAGAAGATAGGTTTGAAGAAAATAAGGCTATTATAGAAAAAATCTTAAGGCAGGTTATAGCTGATGGCAAGGGAATAGAATTAAATACATCGTCAGAAAGATATGGCCTGGATGGACTTACTCCATCAATAGAAATCCTTAAACTTTACCATGACCTGGGAGGCAAGGTTATAACCATAGGAAGTGACAGCCATAAGAAGGAGCACCTGGGCTTTAAGATAGAAGAGTCTAAAAAGCTTCTTAAGGACCTAGGCTTTGACTACTACTATAGTTTTGATAGGATGAAGCCAGTCTTTCATAGCTTGGGAGCTTAGTATGGGAAAATATAAGGCTATTTTATACGACTTGGATGGTACAGTACTAAATACTTTAGATATGAATATGTACCCTCTTCTTAAAATCATAAAAGAAGAATTAAATGAAGATTGGACTTTTGACCAGGTCCTAAAATTTGCAGCCTATCCTGGCATGAAGGTCATGAAGGAACTGGGAATTAAAGACCAGGAAAAGACCTATGCCAGATGGGTAGACTATGTAAATAGCTATGAGAAGGGAGCTAGCCTTTATCCTGGTCTGGAAGAGGTTTTTAAGCAGGTAAAAAAGGAAAACATAGACCAGGCAGTAGTATCAGCCAAGAAAAAAGACCAATACAAGATAGATTTTATAGATAAGGGACTGGATATTTATATGAAAACAGCTGTCCTAGAAGAAGACACTAAAAGACACAAGCCCTATCCAGACCCTCTTTTAGAAGCCTTAAGAAGATTGGATTTGAAGGCAGATCAAGTGGTCTATGTAGGAGATTCTTACTCAGATCTTTTGGCCTCTCAGGCTGCTGGCATAGATTTTGCCTATGCTAAATGGGGAAGTGTCTATGAGGGAGATATGTCAGGGGCAAGCTATATATTAGATAGGCCTGGAGATGTTCTATCCTTAGCCTAAAGAAATCTTTATTTAAAATTTAAGCTCATATTTTTAACTTAGAAGAAAAGAAAAACCCAAGAAGAAAAACTTCTTGGGTTTATTTATATCTAATTAATAGACAGCTTATTTTACATTTTTAGCTGCATTTTGGCCAGCGATTCTACCATAGATTATAA
>CALAZW010000070.1 GCA_937926545.1 uncultured Helcococcus sp.
GGAAAACCAAGTGGGCTGGCACGGTAAGGCCCCAAGTGAAGAAGAAAGAAAAAGAGCCATTGAAGAATTGGAGGCAAGTTATGAATAAGTTACAAGCAACGAGAGCCGCCTATGGTGACTATCTATTAGAATTGGGAGAAAAAGATGAAAGAATAGTTGTTTTAGATGCAGATCTTTCATGCGCTACAATGACCAAGGCCTTTTCAGAAAAGTATCCTGATAGATTTTTCAATGCAGGTATAGCAGAAGCCAATATGATATCCATGGCAGCAGGCCTATCTAGAACCGGTCTTATCCCAATTTGTAGTACCTTTGCTATGTTCGGAGTTGGTAGGGCCTATGAGCAGGTTAGAAATAGTATAGCCTATCCTCATTTCAATGTTAAATTGGCCATGACCCATGCAGGTATAACTGTAGGAGAAGATGGTGGTTCTCATCAGGCCATAGAAGATTTAGCCCTGATGAGAGTAATTCCGGGGATGACCATTCTAGTTCCCTCGGATGCCAATGAGACTAAAAAGGTCTTGGATGCAGCCTTGGAAATAGATGGTCCTGTATATATTAGATTGGCTCGTTTAGCCAGTCCAGTCCTAGAAGAAAGAGACTTTGTTCTAGGGAAGGCTTCAGTAGTAGAAGAAGGAAGAGATTTACTTGTTCTTACATGTGGAATTATGTTAGCTATTGTTCTAAAGGTGGCTGAAAGATTAAAGGAAGAAGGATATAGTCTGGAAGTTGTCAATATGGCAACTATTAAGCCTTTAGACAAGGCATATATAAGAGAGGCCTCAGATAGATTTAACCATATGGTAACAGTGGAAGAACACAGTACTATAGGAGGCTTGGGAGATGCAGTAGCAGGAGAGCTTGCTTCCTATAAAAATAATTGTCTTCTAACCAAAATAGGGGTAGAAGATAAGTTTGGACAATCAGGTAAACCAGAAGATCTTTTAGAAGAGTATGGTTTAAGTGAAGAAAAGGTATATAAGAGAATAAAAGACATTTTAAAAGGAGAATAATAATTATGAAAATAGCATTAATCAACGAAAACAGTCAAGCGTCAAAGAATCCAGTAATATTAGAAACATTAAAAAAGGTAGTTGAACCTATGGGCCACCAAGTTTTTAACTATGGTATGAAATCAGCAGATGATCACTATATTACCTATGTACAAAATGGTATTTTGGCATCAATTTTATTAAATTCCAAGGCAGTAGACTTTGTTATAACAGGTTGTGGTACAGGCCAAGGAGCCCTTATTGCCTTAAATAGTTTTCCAGGAGCTATGTGTGGTTATTCACTAGATCCAAGTGATGCCTATTTATTTGGACAAATAAATGATGGAAATGCTATTTCTATGCCTTTTGCCAAGGGCTATGGCTGGGGAGCTGAATTTAACTTGGAATATACCTTTGAAAAATTATTTAGCAAGGAATTTGGACAAGGCTATCCAGCAGAAAAGGCTGAAGTTGAACAAGCTAATAAGAAAATATTAGAAACTATCAGAGACAATAACTTCCAAGACCTAATTACTTGTTTAAAAAACAATGACCAAGACTTGGTAAAAGGAGCTATAGGTGGAGAAGACTTTGAAGAATTATTCTTTGCCAACTGCCAAGATGAAGAAATAGCAAGCTATATCAAGAGCTTATTATAGGAGAAGGTCATGTCTGATAAGGGAGTAATACTAGTAGGAGAACCCATGGCCCTATTTATGGCTACCGTAGCAGGTAGCCTGGATGGGGTAACCAACTATGACGTGGATATCGCTGGGGCAGAAATAAATGTTGCCATAGGAATGACGAGATTAGGTCATAGAGCCAGCTATATTACCAAGTTGGGTTATGATCCTTTTGCAAAATTAATAGAAAAAAGACTAGAGGATTCGTCAATAGATACAAGTTACATAAAATATAGTCCGGAAAGAAATACAGGCTTTATGCTAAAGAACCTGGTTTTTGAAGGAAATCCTGAGATTGCTTATTTTAGAAAGAATTCAGCAGCCAGTCAATTGAATGAAGATGATTTAAAAGACATAGATTTTTCCAACTATGATAATCTACATGTTACAGGAATTATGCCTGCAGTTAGCAATTCAGCCAGACAAGCTATTTATAGCCTTGTGACCAGAGCTAAGGAAGAAGGACTTTTTATAAGTTTTGATCCTAATCTAAGGCCTCAATTGTGGGAAGATGAAGAAACTATGATAGAAAATATTAATAACTTGGCCAGCCAGGCTGATATCTTTCTACCAGGTATAAATGAAGCCAAACTTTTATCAAAAAAGGATACCCTTGATGAAATAGTAGATTTTTATTTGGGTCTGGGCATAGAAAGTATGGTTATAAAACTGGGGGCAGACGGAGCCTATTTAGCCAATAAAAAAGAAAGAAAACTCATTGAAGGCTATAGGGTAGATCGGGTTGTGGATACAGTTGGAGCAGGAGATGGCTTTGCTGTTGGAATGGTCAGTGGACTTATGGAAGGACTTAAGATGGAAGAC
>CALAZW010000071.1 GCA_937926545.1 uncultured Helcococcus sp.
CCAAGGCCAGGTGGCCAAGTGGTAAGTATGTTAAGTATTATGGCAAGGGAGAAAAAATATATGGTCAAAGGTATGATGACTATATTTATTTTAATTATAAGGGAGTTGAAACTAGAGTCCACAGTCAATTTCTGTATTAGAAGATAAGAAGCGAGAGCTTCTTTTTTCTTTTAGGGATAAAGTCTTTATAGCTAGATCGGAAGAGCGTCGTGTAGGGAAAGAGTGTAGGATATGAAAAAAAAGATTAAAAAGGTAAAAAAGACTGACAAGAAGAAGGTAGTTAAGATAAAGAAAATTAAAAAGACAGGCAAGAAAAAGATTGTAAAGAAGGTAAAAAAGATTAAGTATCTATAGAGATTAAAACCAAGATTTATATACTTATATTAAGAAAAAATGGGAAAACTAAGAATATAAATATAGATTCATATAAAAATAGATGGGAAAAGGATTGCAAAACCGCCAAAAGTTAAAAAAAAATTAATATTTAAAATGTGTATTTCATGACAAAGAGAATATTAATGCAGAGGAAAAACCTTGATTTAGTTTTAATATTAACAAATATCCCTTACAATTAAATTAGAAAACAGTAATATAAGGAGGATTAAATGAGAAATAAGTCAAGGGCGGCAATAACTGTACTATTGGCATTTGTCTTGGTTTTTATACCAGTTAAGAAAAACCAGGCAGCGGGAGGGGAAATAGTCTATGTTCCACAGGAAGACCTGGAGGAAGAATTTATTGAACTTTGGAATCAATATAGGTTGGAAAATGGTAAAAAACCAATAATTAGACATCCGGCGGCAGACCATGTGGGAGATTTAAGAATAAGAGAGGCGGCAGAGGCCTTTAACCACGATAACCTAAACAATTATCCAGTAAATTCAGAAAACCTGGCCTATGGTCAAAAAACAGCCCAGGCAGTTTTAAAGGCTTGGAAAAATTCACCCAAGCACAATTCAAATCTACTTTTAGATAGGTATTGGGGGGCCCATACTGTTAGATGTATCAGAAGAGAAGTTAGGGATGAAAACGATAGGGTTTTGGAATCTAAAATATTTTGGTTGACCTTATCTACAGGAAATATAAGACATGATCAGGAACAGACCAAGTACATAGAGCCGAAGCTTAAGATCATCAAGGACCCTAATATGCCTTTGGGAGAAAGAAGGCTTATAGATCCAGGTAGTAGGTCCATAGAAAGATGTGTTAGACCTACTATCACAACCAACTATAATATGAATAAAAAAACTTTAGGTCCCAAAGACTATACCTATGTTATAGAAGATGAGCACAAGCATTTTCCTATAAGTAGGGGTAGCGACAAGGTGGTTAGGGAAGGAACCAATAGGTCCAAGGCCAACTATATATCCAAGGGCGTAAATGTTAGAAACTTAAAGGGTAAGAAACTAGGCTATCTACCTGCTGGCTATATGGTAGAAGGAAGAGACAGAGGATCTTATGTGGAGATAAACTATAAGAACCAAACTTCTAGGGTGGCCAAGAAGTTTTTAAACGAATATGTTTATGGATATAGGTCCAAGGGGGTAAATATAAGAGATGCCAGGGGAAATAAGCTGGGCTATTTACCTAAGGGAAAGGTTATCAAGGCCAAGGATTTGGGAAACAGGTTGGAATTTATCTATCAGGGCAAGAAGGCCTATGTATCAAAGGCCTATGTTCAGGATATGAACTATTATGTTTATAGGTCCAAGGGAGTAAATGTAAGAGATTTATCCAATAAGAAGTTGGGCTATTTAAATAGAAATGAAAAGGTTTATGGCAGGCCAGAAGGAAACTTTGTTATTTTTAATTATAGAAATACCAGGGCCAAGGTCCACAAAAACTTTTTATATTAACCAGGGGAGACCCTGGTTTTTTCATGTGGTAAATGTAGCTATAAACAGGTACAATAAAAGAAGATGTAAATCTAAATATAAAGGAGAGAGATATGAAAAGAAAAATATCATTTTTTATGGCATTATTGATGTTTTTTGGAAGTTTTTCTGGCTTGACCCATGTGGGACTTGCTGAAAAAGAGGCTGAAAAAATATCAGTGGAAGCTTTTTCTGTTGAAAACAAGGAAGAAGCAACAGGAAACAAGCTTGAGATAGAAATAAAAACCAAGGAAGAAACAAAGGTTCCGGCCTTAGGACTTTACTTTAAAGAGCCTATAACAGGCAAGGACTACTTGGTAAAACTGTACAGAAAAGAAGATAAAAAAAGTTTTATTTATGAGGAGAGCCCAAAGGGACTTTATGAGGGAAGCTATCAAGCCTATAAACTAGTAGCCCTTGATGAAAAGGAAGTTGAAGATAAAAGCTACCAGTTAGATATGGAAAAAGAACTATTAAACAAGAGCT
>CALAZW010000072.1 GCA_937926545.1 uncultured Helcococcus sp.
GCATTTTCCGGCACATCCTTTAGTACAACAGCATTAGCTCCAATCTTGGCATTTGCACCAATATTAATTGGGCCCAATACTTTTGCACCACTTGAAACTATCACATTATCTCCCAGATTAGGATGTCTTTTTCCCACATCCTTGCCTGTGCTACCCAAGGTAACCTGGTGAAATAAGGTGACGTCATCTCCTAGAACGGCTGTTTCCCCCACTACAATCCCCATACCATGATCTATAAAGAGTCTTTTTCCAACCTGGGCAGCTGGATGAATCTCTATACCGGTTAAAAATCTGGCTATCATGGAAATAAGCTTGGCTAAAAACCTTAAGTGAATCCTATATAGAAAGTGACTTATCCTATAGAAGAACACAGCATGAAGGCCTGGCGAGGTAAGAATCAATTCGACCCTAAAACGAGCCGACTGATCCTTTTCCATATAAACATTTAATATATCAATAAAACTTCTCATACATATTTAGCCCCTAATCATATAATCCTGTTGATAAATATCTTTCTCCATTATCCGGAGCAAGGAAGAGAACCTTTTTTCCCCTACCTAATTTTCTCGCTTCTTCCAAGGCCGCATAAAAGGCTGCTCCTGAAGATATACCCAATAAAAGTCCATTGGTTCTTGCTATCTCTACAGTGTAGCTATAGGCATCTTCATTTTTAACTCTTACCAATTCATCATATATCTTTTCATTTAAGGTCTTGGGAATAAAGCCAGCTCCTATTCCTTGGATCTTGTGAGGACCTGATTTTTCTCCTGATAAAACAGCTGAACTATCCGGCTCAACCCCTACTATCCTTATATCCTTATAGTGGTCTTTTAAGACTTCTCCTGTACCTGATATTGTTCCTCCTGTACCTATTCCGGCAACAAAGGCATCCAGGTGATCAAAGTCATCTATTATTTCCAAGGCTGTAGTCTCTCTGTGGGCCTTAGGATTTAGCATGTTTTCAAACTGATGTATAGGTATATAGCCCTTGTCCTTAACCAACTTATCAGCATGGGCAACGGCTCCTGCCATACCCAGGCTACCCTCTGTCAATATTAACTTGGCTCCATAGGCCTTCATAAGTCTTTTTCTTTCTTCACTCATGGCTTCTGGCATGACAATAACAACCTCATAGCCTAGGCTTCTTGCCACCATGGTAATACCTATTCCTGTATTTCCACTGGTAGCCTCTACTAGAGTATCTGTCTTTTTAAGCCTGCCCTCTTTTTCCATGGTATTTATTATATAGTAGGCAATCCTGTCCTTTACTGAACCACCTGGATTAAAGTATTCTAATTTGGCATAAAGTTCAGCCCTATTTTCTTCATCAAAGCCATGAACCTTAACAACTGGAGTATTTCCTATAGTTTCATATATTTTATCGTAAATCATATTCTCCCCCCCATTAATATAGTTTATTATAATACCATATTATTACCTAATAAGTCTATCTTCTTCTGTTATTTCCCTTATTACCCTACAAGGGTTTCCTCCAGCAAAGACCTTGGCCGGTATATCTTTAACCACCACAGACCCTGCTGCTATAACACTGTCATGGCCAATGGTAACACCTGGATTAATCACAACTGAACCACCCAGCCAAACATTATCCTCAACTACAATTCCCACTGCCCTTTCCAAATTATACCAATTTCCCTCTTCATCCAACCTTTGATTTCTCTCATCGGCCAACATGGGATGGGAAGGAGTATAAAAACTACAGTTGGGTCCAACATAAACATTGTTTCCTATCCTTATTTCACCACAGTCTAAAAAAGTACTATTAAAATTAAAATAACAATTATCACCTATATAGGTATTTACCCCATAATCAAACTTTACATAGGGACTAATATGACTATGATCTCCATAGGCTCCCAAAAGATTGGTTAAGAGTCTATCCCTTAAATCTTCCTGGTCTTCGTCTGTTTGATTGTATATTTTAGCTATATCCCTGGCATTTCTTCTTAACTTTACCAGTTCATCATCCATAGGATTATAAAGTAATCCCTCCAACATTTTTTCTCTTTCTGTCATAGCTACCTTCCTATCTATTTATTTCTATCACCAGTAGTTCTGGCCTATTGAAAACCCTCAGGGGAAAGCGGCTATTGCCCAGGCCCCTGGAAACTACCATTTGACTTTTTTTCTTTCTATAAATCCCCTTACTATAGCTGGGAAAAACCCCTTGGTCTGGCGCATAGCCTGCCAGACCTAAAAACCTGGCCTGGCCTCCATGGGCATGGCCTGTAAAAATAAGATCTATATTGTTGGCCACATAAACTTCAAATTTCTCTGGCCTATGGGCTAGCATAAGACAATAGTTCTTAAGGTCCAAGCCCTTGATAAAACCATCCACCTTGCCATCTTCATCCAGGCTTTTGTCTTTCTTTTTACCCACATACTCCCTAGGATCTATAAGTCCAGCTATATCCAGTCTAGCTCCATTTTTTTCCCAACTATAAACTTGATTTTCTAAAACTATTACTCCCCTTTTTTCCAGCCCCTTTTTTAGGACCTGATAATTTTTTCCTATGCCCCTTTCATGGTTACCATTGACATAGAAAATAGGGCCTCTTATGGCTATCATATCAATAAAATCCAAGGCCTGCTTAATATCTAGTTTTCTCCTATCTACAAAGTCCCCTGTTATAAAAATCATATCAAAGTCTAGCCTATCTATCTCTTTTTTTATATGGGCCTGGTTGGGGCCATATAGTTCATTATGAAAATCTGATATTTGCAATATTTTAAGCCCATCAAAGGCCTGGGGTAGGTCCTGGTCTTTAATCCTATAAAAACTGGTCCTGGGCCTTTTATTCACCCCTATTAAATAAAGTAACAGGCCCGCCAGGGCCCCTATAATAAACTTCATATTTCCTTTCCCACCAGACTAGTTACTAGCCTTTTTATCTAAAATAATCTTTCTAAAATCAGCTATTAAATAAAGGGATCCAGTAACCAAAATAAGGTCCCCTTCCTCATACAAGTCCAGGGCCTTTTCCAAGGCCTTTTTATTGTCCCTTATCACCAGGGATCTACCATAAAACTGGCCTAGAACATCTGAATCCAAACTTCTCTTCCCATAGGCCACATCAGTCAAAATAAAACTGGCCTCCAGGATTTGAAGGTTTTTGGCCATGACCTGGTAGTCCTTATCTTCCAGATTTCCAACTATCACTATTAGCTTTTTATAGGACATGCCAGCCAGAGAGTCTACTAGAACCTTTATACCCAATTCATTATGGGCCCCATCTAAAATAATTCGAGGCTGGTCACTTATAAGCTCCATCCTACCTGGCCAGGTAAAGCTCTCCAATCCCCTTCTAATATTTTCCTCTGATAGATCAAATACTTTATTTTCCCTTA
>CALAZW010000073.1 GCA_937926545.1 uncultured Helcococcus sp.
GCCCTACCCACATCCCTGATGGAGTTTCTAGCAGCCATGGTTCCAAATGTCACTATTTGGGCAACCTTTTCTTCCCCATACTTTCTTTTAACATAGTCTATTACTTCATCTCTTCTTTCATAACAAAAATCTATATCTATATCTGGCATGGATACCCTGGCCGGATTTAGAAACCTTTCAAAAAGTAAATTATACTTTAGAGGATCTATTCCCGTTATGTCTAAGGCATAGGATATAATTGATCCAGCTGCCGATCCCCTGCCTGGTCCCACTGGAATCTTAACGCTTTTGGCATAGGCTATAAAGTCCCAAACTATTAAAAAATAGTCCACAAAACCCATTTCTTCTATGGTCTTTAATTCATATTCTGCCCTTTGCCTAATCTGGTCATCAATCTGATCATACTTTTTTTCCAGACCTTCATAAACCAACTTTCTCAAGTAGGAAATATTAGTATAGCCTGCTGGAATCTCAAAGTGGGGCAGGTGGAGATTGTGAAATTCAAACTCTACCTTGCAGCGCTCTGCTATCAGCTGGGTATTTTCTATTGCTCCCTCATAGGCTGAAAATAGTTCATGCATTTCATCATAGTTTTTTAAATAAAACTCATCATTGGGAAATCTCATCCTATTTTCTTCATTTACTGTACTTCCCGTTTGAATACAAAGTAAGACATCATGGATCTTATAGTCTTCTTTTTTTACAAAGTGTACATCATTGGTGGCCACCATAGGGATACCAGTCTCTTCATGGATTCTTTTCAAGTCCAGGTTAACATGCTTTTGTTCCAATATGCCATGGTCTTGAAGCTCTAGAAAATAGTTGTCTTCTCCAAAGATATCCCTGTATTCCAAGGCGGCCTTTTTAGCCTGGTCATACTGGCCCTCCCTAAGCAATCTGGGAACTTCTCCTCCCAAACAGGCTGATAAGGCTATAATCCCCTCCTGGTAATTTCTAAGAACATCCTTGTCCACCCTAGGCTTATAGTAAAAACCATTTACATAGCCTTCTGACACTATTTTTATCAAGTTCTCATAGCCTTTTTGGTTTTCAGCCAAAAGAACTAAGTGGTGGCGGGTCTTGTCCTCTACTGTTTTGGACAAGTGGTCTCCCGGTGTCACATAGACTTCGCAACCTATGATAGGCTTAATATTTCTTTTCTTGGCCTCTTTGTAAAACTCTATTACTCCAAACATTGACCCATGGTCTGTTATGGCCAAAGAGTCCATCCCCTGGTCTAGGGCATAGTCTAAAAGCCTCTCAATTCTAGAGTAGCCATCCAAGAGGCTATATTCTGTATGTAAGTGCAAGTGTGTAAACTTTTTTTCCATCCTACCTTCTCTTTCTAAAAAATGCTTGTAAAAGTTCAACTGATTTATGGTCTAAAACTCTTGTTTCCAATTCAACCTGGTGATTAAAGGCCCCGTCCTGGACCAAATTTATTAAACTTCCACAGCAACCTCTCTTCTCATCCATGGCCCCTATAACCAGCCTTTTTATCCGGCTGTTAATTATGGCTCCTGCACACATGGCACAGGGTTCCAAGGTCACATATAGGGTGGCCTCTTCCAACCTCCAAGCTCCCAGTTTTTCACTGGCCTCATCCAAGGCCTTAACTTCTGCATGCCTGGATGCCTTTCTATCTTTCTCAACAGAATTGTGGGCCCTGGCCACTACTTTTCCATCTACCACTACTACGGCACCTACTGGTACCTCTTCCTGGTCAAAGGCTTTTTGAGCCTCTTTTAGGGCCTCTTGCATATACTTCTTGTCATCTATCATCTGCAATGCCTAGGACCTCCAGAATACTGTGGGATAGTAGATAGGTCAGTGTGTCCATCATTTCGTCCACATCTATATTTTCTTCGCTATTTTGGATAATCTGAGAATCGATAGTTGAATATATCATTTCTGAGTAGAATAAAGACAGGTTCTCTCTATTTAATAATCTATAGTCTTCATGTTCTTCAAAGGCATTGGCCTCTAGTATTCTAAGAACGATGATTTTTAGTGATTTTTTTAAGGAACTTTCAAAGGAGTTTTGCCCCCTAACCTTGAAGGCCTTCCTATAGAAAGTCAAGTCATTTAATATGAACATATATATGGTCTTTAAAGCTTCATGATACATTTTCATGCAAATCAAAGCCTCTACAGTATTTTCCAATTCTTGTTCTAGAATATACTCAAAGACTTCATCCTTATCCTTAAAATGATTATAAAAAGTGGGCCTTATAACCCCCGCTCCATCAGCAATCATCTTAATTGTAATTTTTTCATATTTATTTGTCTTTACAAGTTCTTTAAAACTTTTAACTATCAAGCTTTTTGTAGCATTATTATCCATATTAATCACCTTACTAAATTATATCAAAAAGACCACTATAAATAAAGAATTCAGTAGATAGAGTCTTTTATCTGGTCCTTTAGCCGATTTTTATTTAAAATAAAAAGATGGAGCCAGGCTCCATCTCTTGGTTTTATACTTATTTATTTTCTCTTTCAGCCTTGTATTCAGCCCATAATTCATCAGCCTTAGCATCCCATTGTTCTGCATAAGGTACTGTTTTTTCTTCTAGTTCTGCAGGACTTTCCTTTTCTACCAAGTCTGTATTTTTAGCGCCTGTCTTATCTACCATCCCCTTTAATAGGTGAGGGTTTTCAAGCATAGGACAAGGTTTCAAATGGTTGTCATTGAAAGGTTGTCCCTCTCTGTAGGCTGCAAATAAAGGTGATCTTAAAATATCTACCAAATCCATATCCCTGATGTTAGCATCTGAATAGTGAATAAATACGCAAGGTTCTGCGTCCCCATTGGAGTTTATGTGGAAGTAGTTTCTTCCCCCAGCTATACAGCCACCAACTGCTGGACCATCGTTTTGGAAGTCCATGGTAAAGATTGATTTACCACCTTCTAAGGCTCTTATTTCCTTGATTCTATGGTACATATATTCCCTTTGTTCTGCATTTAATAAAAGGCTTGTGTCTGCCCCCTTGCCAACTGGCATGTAGTGGAAGTACCAAGCAAAGTAGGCTCCCTTTTCAATTAAAAGATCCAAGAACTCATCTGATGTAATGGTCTTATAGTTTTTAGTTGTATAGGCCATTGAAGTACCAAATACAAGTCCATTTGCCTTTAATAGATCCATGGCATGCATAACTTCATCAAAAGATCCATCTCCCCTTCTGCCGTCATTTTCACTTTCATAGCCTTCAACTGATAGGGAAAAGGCAATATTTCCCACTCTCTTAAGGTCATCACAAAGGTCTTGATCTATAAGAGAACCATTGGAGAATATATTAAAATAACAATCATTATGTTTTTCAGCTAATTTAATGACATCTCTTTTTCTTACTAAAGGTTCTCCACCTGTTAACATGTAAAAGTAAATTCCAAGTTCCTTACCTTGGGTTACTATCTTGTCCATTTCATCAAAGCTTAGGTTTAGGTTGTGGCCATATTCTGCTGCCCAACATCCTATACATCTTTTGTTACAAGCTGAGGTCGGGTCAAATAAAATTGTCCAAGGTACATTTATACCTAATTTTTCCCTATTTTTAGGAATTTCCTTATTGGATACCATCATGGATTGATAGCCCAGGTTCATTATGATTTGTTTTCTAGCATGAGGATCAACATTGTCCAAGGCATTGTTGGCATATATCATCCACTTGTTTGTAGGATCCTTTATAACATCTCTTGTCATATCAAAGTACTTTTCAGAACCTTCAAAATGATCTCCTATAAAGTTTTCTACTATATCTGTTATTTTCAATAGGGACTTTTCCCTATCCTTATCTATGTACTTAATTGTTTGGTCTACTATTACTCCAAAACTCGCTCTTGTTACCTTATCTTTAACTCCCATAACTCCTCCTAATTTTTTATTATGTATGCCAATAGTAAATTAATACTTACAAAAACAGTAAAAGCACTACATAAAATATTTAAATATTTTTGACTATGAAAACCGAATCTATAGCCAATTGTTGTTCCAGTAATACTTGATAATATGCTTGTTGTAAGTAATATGTACAGGGCCTTTTCGTTGAGTCCTATCTTTATTAAGGATAGGGCCATCCCCAAGAGAAATGCATCGATACTCATCAAAAGTCCCATTTTAAGAAAATCTTTATAGGGAAATTCATCATTTCTGCTTTCTTGTAATTGATTTAATTTTATACTCCTATATAGCATATATATAGCCATACCTATAAATATTAGAATGGCTAATATTCCTAAGGCCATACGATAGACAGATCCTCCATGTTTAAAGGATTCTAAGCTTATCAGGCTATTGCCTAAAAAGACTATTAGGACCTGTAGTATGGAAAAAACTGTCCCACAAACTAAAACCTTGTAGATATTCTCCCTACTGAACTGTGACGCTCTTGTCATCATAGCTATCATTATGTCTATGGCAAGGATAATGGCAACTGAAACAATGTAAAATATTTTATTCATGGATACCATCTCCTCTACTACATATATATTATTACATATGTATATTAGTTCAATATTCAATATGTAAAGTTTGTGAAAAAAAGGACTACAAAAACCAAGTTTTGTAGTCCTAAGTAATTTTTAGTCTTAAATTGTATTAAAGATATTTCTTTAGTTGGTCTATCTTGTCTAATTTTTCCCATGGTAGATCCAAGTCATTTCTACCAAAGTGGCCATAACTAGCTGTTTGTTTGTAAATAGGTCTTCTTAAATCCAAGATGTCTATGATGGCTGCTGGTCTTAGATCAAAGTTTTCCATAACGATTTCTGTAAGTCTTTCATCGTCATATTTACCTGTTCCAAAACTGTCCACATAAACTGATAAAGGTTTAGCTACTCCTATGGCATAGGCTATACCTATTTCCATTTTTTCACATAGGCCACTGGCAACCATGTTTTTAGATATATATCTGGCCATGTAGGAAGCAGATCTATCAACCTTGGTACAGTCCTTACCTGAAAAGGCTCCACCACCGTGTTTGCCAAAACCACCATAGGTGTCAACAATAATTTTTCTACCGGTAAGACCTGAGTCTCCTTGAGGTCCTCCTATAACAAATCTTCCTGTAGGGTTTACATAGTATTTAGTATTTTCGTCTATTAGACCTTCTCCCACAACTGGTTTTATTACCTTTTCGATAATATCTTCTCTGATTTGTTCCAATTCCACATGGGAATCATGTTGGGTAGATACTAAAACAGTGTCTATTCTTTCTGGTTTTCCATCCACATATTCTATGGTCACTTGGCTTTTACCATCTGGTCTTAGGTAGTCTAATTCCTTGTTTTTTCTCACATCTGCTAGTTTTTTAGATAGCTTATGGGCTAAAACCAAGGTCATAGGCATGTATTCTTCTGTTTCATTGGTTGCATAACCATAAACCATTCCTTGATCACCAGCTCCTATTAAGTCATATAGGTCTTCACTGTTGGCCTTGGCTTCTTGGGCCTTGTCTACGCCCATGGCTATGTCTGATGATTGTTCAGATATGGCAGTTAAGACTGCACAGGTATTGGAATCAAATCCATAGTCTGAGCTGGTATAGCCGATTTCTTTAACTGTTTGTCTAACTATGCTTTGAATATCCACATAGGTGTCTGTTGTTATTTCTCCCATAACATAAACAACACCTGTATTGGCTGTGGTTTCACAAGCCACTCTGGCATGGGGATCTTTTGCTACTATTGCATCAAGGATAGCATCTGATATTTGGTCACAAACCTTATCAGGATGTCCTTCTGTTACTGATTCTGATGTTAAAAACTTTTTCATATTTCCTCCTCCATAAAAAAAACCTTGCCTAAAAGCAAGGTTGAACTTATCTTTCAGGTTATACCTGCAGGATTTAGCACCTAATTTAATAGGTTGCCGGACTTCATAGGGCCTTTCCCTCCATCACTCTTAATAAATTAATATTTAGTTTGTAATTCTATTATATACTTTAATT
>CALAZW010000074.1 GCA_937926545.1 uncultured Helcococcus sp.
ATCTATAAGCCCCTCAGTTTCACTTAAGAGAGCTTCCCTAGATCTGCCTGTTGATAGGCCAAAGATATTTTTTTCTCTAAAGTCCCTTATACTGGTTAGGTCTCTTTCGCTAATGGATGGTTTTCTATTTCTAAAGAAGAGACTACCATCAAAGTCACTGGCAAGTAATTTCATTTTTCCTCCTAGTTCAATTATGTGTAAACCTTTTCTTTTCTTATATCTAGTCTAATCTATATTGGAATAAAATACTATTATGCTATAAAATAGGCTTAGGAAGTTAAAGTAAATATTGGAGAGTGAAAATGAAGGATATAAAGCATATTAATTTGCTTTCGAAGGATATGAGAGAGATTCTAACCAGGGAGTTAAATGCTGGTAATAAGGTGGAGACCACCTTTATTGGTGGTTATAGACAGCTGGCAAGCGATCACTTATTTGTCATATTAAAAGAGCCTTTTAAGGTGGAAGCCAAAAAGGAATATGACAATATAGAGTATAGGGAAGTAAACAATCCTTCTCTTTGGAAGGCCCAATATAAAGATTTGGACAATGACCAGACCATCGGTTGCTATTTTGGTAAGGAGTTTTATAATTAGAATGAAAAAGCTTAGGGCAATTTATAAGGGAGATGTAAGGTTTGATAGCTGTCCAGTATTTGAGTTAAATCATAGGACGGATAACTTTGAAATGTTAAAAGATAAGGAATGCTTCTATAGCCGGGAGGCTGTTTATGGTGATCCAGATTTTATTTTATTTGAAATAGAAGACAATCATGCAAAAATGATAAAGAAAAAACCCCTATAGGGGTTTTTTTAATCATCAACTATTATTTCTGCATTTAGCCATTCTTTTTTAATATATCTGATAAAGACAATGACAAACCTAAAGGCCAAGTCTAGGAACATACCCATCCAAGCTCCCTTAAGTCCCAACTCAAATACATTTATAAATAAGTAGGCTGCTATAAGTCTTACAAACCACATACCACCTAGAGAAGCATATAGAGGAACCTTAGTATCCCCAGCCCCTGTTAGGACTCCAGTAAGAACTATAGAAGAGTTGAACATGGGTTGGACAAAGGCTATTATCCTAAGGGCTCCAACTCCCTCTTCAATTACAGCAGGGTCATTGGAAAATAGACTCATAAGTTGCCAAGGAAATATATATAGAAGTATACCACTTATAATCCCAGCAACTATGGAAAGCTCAAAACAAATTTTTCCATAGTTTTCAGCATCCTCCTTATTTCCCGCTCCTAGGGCCTGGCCAACCAAGGTGGTGGCAGCAACTGAGAAACCAGCTGCAGGCATATAAGATAAGGATTCAGCTGTGGTTGCCAAGTGATGGGCAGCTATTTGGATAG
>CALAZW010000075.1 GCA_937926545.1 uncultured Helcococcus sp.
AGATGAACCTACAAAGATAGAGGCATTGAGATACTATGCTAGAGATGTTCAAGTGAATGGTAGGATTGGAGAATATGAAGTCTATGTAAGTAATGACAATGCTTCCTGGGAAAAAGTAACTACTGGTAGTTGGGATACTAGTAAGGGAGGCTGGCAAATAGCTAAATTTACACCTGTAACAGCAAAATATATAAAATTAAATTCACTTACATCAGCAGGAGAAGGTGATCAAGGTAATAAGTTTGTTTCGGCGGCTGAGTTAAGAGTTAGAAAAAACATAGAAAAATTAGACCTTACTAAACTTGATATAAATATCGAAGAAAAAGTAATAGTTGAAAAAATTAAAGATGATATTAGGACAAATATTACTATAAAAGATGGAGATAAAACCTTAAAAGAACTGGTAGACTATACTTTAAGTTTTGAAAATAATAATAAAGCAGGCAAGGCTAAAGTTGTTATTGAAGGAATAGCTGGATATACAGGTAAAGTTGAAAAAGAATACGAAATAATTCTAAAAGTAACTGAGCCAGAAAAGCCGGTTAAGCCAACTGAACCAGAAAAGCCAGTTAAACCAACTGAACCAGAAAAGCCAGTTAGGCTGACTGAGCCAGAAAAACCAGTTAAACCAACTGAACCAGAAAAATCTATCTACACTAAATCTAGCTCTAATATTCGTGATGTAGAAACGAATGAAGTTATAGGAAAATATGAAAAAGGAAAATATATAAAGGGTGAAATTAAGGGAGATTACATTTACTTTACTTATCAAGGTAAACTAGCTAAAATGCATCTTTCTAGAGTAATAGAAGCTAGTCCAGAAGAACTTTATATTAATAAAACAGTTAATATAAGAGACAACAAGGGACAAGTTTTAGGAAAGATAGATCCAGGTAAAAAACTAAAGGCCGTAAAGATAGGCAACTATTATAGATACTGGGATAATGGAGAAAAATTTGTTTGGCATACATTTGCAAGTAAAAATGGTGTCAAGGTTGGATCCTATATAAAGGGCCAATCAAATATTAGAGATGCTAAGACAAATGAAGTTATTGGAAGTTATGGTCTAGGTAAGTATATAGGTGGGGAATTAAAAGGTAACTATATTTACTTTAACTATAATGGAAGACTTGCTAAAGTACATGTTTCAAGAGTTTCTATTGATTCACCAAAAACATATACTGTTAGTAAAACTGTAAACATAAGAAATAAGAAAAATGAAGTTGTAGGCCAGTTATCACCTGGTAAAGAAATAAAAGCCGTAAAGATAGGCAATTACTATAGATACTGGGATAAGGGAGAAAAGTTTATTTGGCACACATTTGTAAAATAAGAGTAATAGAACAAGCCTATTATTAGATAAATAATATAAACTAAAAGATCTACCAATATTTATGGTAGGTCTTTTAAAATATATAACTTGACAAATTAAAATTTTAATACTATTATTTATTTAATAAGTTTTATGTTTATAAAAAGTATTAAAAGAAAGAGTAGTAGATTGAATACTTTCAGAGAGTCGTCGTTTGGTGTGAGATGGCAGTTGAAGATTTATGAAAATCATCTTTTATCTTGTGGTTCTGAAGACAGTAAGAATCATCGCTGTGGTTAGCGTTATACCAACCCGACATTGTTAGATGTTTGAGAGCTTCTTTATGAAGAAAAAAGGTGGTAACGCGGAATATTTCGTCCTTTGTCCTGATGGGCAAAGGACTTTTTTATGTTTAAATTAGGGGGAGAAATGAAAAAAACATTATCGAAGAAAGAATTTATTACAATCAGTATTATGTTATTTGGTTTATTTTTTGGGGCAGGAAATTTAATCTTTCCTCCCATGTTAGGAAATCAGGCAGCTAGTATGACCTGGCCTAGTCTTTTATCATTTTCAATAACGGCAGTACTATTTCCAGTACTAGGTGTAGTTGCTGTTGCAAAGACAGGGGGCTTAAGTAATTTGGCCAATAGGATTGGGCCGAAATTTTCATTGATTTATACATCAATGATCTATTTATCAATAGGTCCAGGTCTAGGAATACCAAGAGCGGGTAGTATGCCCTTTGAAATGGCCATTAAACCTCAATTAACTGGACAAAGCCAAGAGTTACTAGCCAGATTACTCTATACCTTAATATTTTTTAGCCTTGCTTATTTAATAAGCTTAAACCCAGGAAAACTTGTGGATAGGATGGGGAAATACTTAACACCAGCCCTATTAATCCTAATATTAGTAATGTTTTTAGGTGTTTTTGTAAACAATAATGGTCAGGTTGCAAAGCCAGTTCAAGAATATTCAGAAATGCCAAGAGTGAAAGGTTTTTTAGAAGGTTATAATACAATGGATGCTGTGTCTGCTTTAAATTTTGGTTTGGTTATTTCTTTGGCTATAAAGTCCTTTAATATAGAAGATGAGAAAAAGGTAATAAAATATACCATAGGCACCGGAGCCTTGGCAGGTATAGTTTTATTTATAGTTTATTCCATGTTAGCCTACATAGGAAAAACCAGCTCTCTACAAGGACAGGGAGTAGAAAATGGGGCAGTAATATTAGCAAATACAACTAGTCAATACTTTGGATCCTTTGGCTTTATTTTATTAATTTTAATATTTAGTCTGGCTTGTTTAACCACATGCGTAGGCTTACTTACAAGTGGTAGTAGTTATTTTGAAGGCTTGAGTAAAAACAAGATCTCATATAAAAAATGGTTGAGAATATGGACACTATTTTCATTTATAGTAGCCAACTTTGGTTTGAATTTAATATTAAAAATTTCTGTTCCAATATTAACAGCAATATATCCCATATCTTTAATATTAATAATTATGGCCTTAAGCCAAAATATATTTAACTTTAATAGGTTGGTTTATAGAGCGACTACAGTAGTTACAGTTTTCATATCTGTTGTGGGAGCCTTGGAAGCCGCAAAGATTAATATACCCTTGATAACTAACTTAATAGCTAGACTGCCTTTTGCAAACTTAGGCTTAGCTTGGTTATTACCAAGTATGGCAGTTTTAATTGGGCTTACCCTGGTAACAAATGTGTCCAAAACTTCCTTGGAAGTTAGTGAAGTTAGTTTGGAAAATAATTAGGCAAATAAAAATAAGCGTGTTTTACGCTTATTTTTTTGGCTTACATATGCTACAAGGTTCATAATTATTATCCATAGCTTCCTTGTAGGTTTTTAAATATACCCTATTGGCTTTTTTAGTGTTTTTAACACTATTACAATCAGGGTAGTGGAATTTTTTAGTATTGATGTTTCCTATATATTTACCAGTTTTATTGTCTAGAGGATCAGGCTTAGGACTTGTTTCAAAGTCATTATTAGACCAAAAACCCTTATTATTGGCCTGGGCCTTTTTCTCAATTTTGGTAAACTCATCGACATACTTCACATTGGGAGGAAAGGTTGCCAATCTTGCATAGCCCTCTTCCAATAAATGTTTATTTACCATCATGTCATCCAGATAAACATAGGCTAAGACTCTACCATAACGATCCCTTTCTTGGGTATCATATTCCAAGGTTACATACTTTCCTTCCAGTAGATTCTTCACATAGTCTGAAGCAATCTTGCCTTCTTTAGTATTCTTATCCTTTTGGGGATGAACGGATTCAGGAGTGTCAACTCCAATAATTCTTACTTTTTCTTCCTTGCCATCAATCTTGACCATATAGGTGTCACCATCGACTACCCTAGTAACTAAATGAGAATTTGGATCTTTTTTTCCAGGTTCTATAAAGTCCTTGCCGAAAATAGCACCCACTATCAATAGAATGATAACTGATAAAATACTTCCTTTTTTATTTGTTTTTTTCATAATTACCTCACAATATTCTATTATACCTATAATAGTAGATTAAATAAAGTCTCATATTCTAAGCCGGATAATAAGTGGGTATATAAGAGATATAAAAGAAGATTAAAAATTTATTAAAATAAAGATTAGATGGTCTAGCCCACATAAGATATACTAAAGGTAGGAAAGAACTTATAGAAAATATAACTTAAATGAGAGGTAATAAAATGATTGATATATCTGACTATATGGAAATATTTAAAGATAGTGTTAAGGAATACATATTAAAAACAGAAGACACAACCTTTGTTGGAAATAAGATAAATAATAGTATTAGCTTTTTTGGTATACCCTATGCTGATGTGGACCATAGATTTGCAAGTCCTAAGAAAAAACAATTATCCAGTATAGTCTATGCTAGAGAAAAAGAAAATGTCTGCCCTCAAAGGGGGCAAAAAGACCAACACCAATCCTATAGATGCCAATTTCTAAATATATGGACCAAGGAAAAAAACAAGAAAAAGCCAGTTTTATTCTTTGTCCATGGTGGATCTTTTATGAATGGGTCAGGCAATATGATCCATTATGATGGAATGAATATAGTAAACAATATGGATGTGGTTTTTGTAAATATTAACTATAGGATAGGTCCTTTAGGCTTTATGAACTTTGATAACTACATAGAGGACTTTAATTATAATTGTGGTATAGAAGATGTTATTATGGCCTTGGAATGGGTCTATGAGAACATTGAAAACTTTGGAGGAGACAAGGAAAATATTACCATCTATGGAGGATCAAGCGGAGGTAGCATCTGTTCTGTTCTGCCAACCATAGACAAGGCTAAACCCTATATATCCAAGGTAATCTTATCAGGCGCCATACCAGCAGCTTTTTGGGATTTGGAAAAAAGTAGAGAAATTACAAGAAACTTTGTTGCCTATGTGGCTGATAAATATAAACAAAACTTATTTTATTTATCAGATGAGAAGATGGCTGAATATGCCTATGAGTATATTCTAAACAATGACTATGGAGTAAGCACCTTTGCTCCAACTATAGATGGGACTTTAATCAAAGACTTTCCCATAAGCTCAGTCCACAAAAAAGACCTTAATAAGATTCCTTTCTTAATAGGTTCTACAGGCGATGAGATGAGTATCTTAAGTCATAAAATAATTATGAAACAATGGGGAATGGACCGCTATATTGACAAGAGTACCCAGGGAGAGGATCCTCTTTTATTTCTTCAACTGGATAAGTTATATGAGCAGATATATGAAAAAAATAATGCAACTCAAAAGTATTCAGATATGATCATTAGATTTAACCTTTCCTGGTATGCAGAAGAACTAATAGACTATACAGATGTTTATTTATATAGGTTTGACTACAAGGCTATGATTCCTAGTTTAATAGGACTTGATGCCTACCATTCAACAGATGTTACCTGTCTTTTTAGTAACTATAATGAGGGAAATACTAGGATGATGGATATAATACCTATGGATAAGGAAAACTTAAAATATATCAATCACATTGTCAGTAAGGATGTAAAAAAATTCCTTTATAGTGGTAAGACCAATTGGAATAAGGCTGATAAGGATAGCCTTAGAGCCAAGGTCTATAATGTAAATATGGATTTTGATGAGTTTATGCCTAGGGAAATTAGAAAGTTGTGGAAGAAAACCAACTTTTATAAGGATTATTTTAAGGAGTAGACATGAAATATATAATTATATTTATTTTATCCTATATGATAGGAAGCATTATGAATGCCTATATAATAGGGAAAATTTTCTATGATAAAGATATTAGAAAAATTGGAACCAAGAATGCAGGAACCGCCAACTCAGTTAGACAGCTGGGGACCTTAGCAGGCGCAATGGTCATGGTTCTGGATATAGTTAAAGGCTTTATAGCCTCTTATCTGGGCTATAGATATGTGGGTCAAATGGGGGCTGAAATTGCCCTCTTAGGTGTTTTGTTAGGTCATAACTATCCTCTCTTTCTAAAGGGAAGAGGAGGCAAGGGAATAGCAGCTGTTGCAGGAGCCATGTTGGTCCTATCTTGGCAGTCTGTCTTTACCTATCTTCTAGTCTTTTTTATAAGTCTAATTATTTCTAAGATTGTGACACTATCAGCCATAGTAGGATTTGTTTTTTCACCACTTATTGTCTACTATTGGACTAAAAACCTAGAGTTGGTATTTTTTGTCACTATCATGTCCCTACAAGTTATTTATATGCATAAACACAATATTGTCGCCATAAAAAACAAGCAAGAAGTTAAATTTAATATTGTTGACTATATCAAGCTTTTATTTACTAAGGAAAGATAGTTGAGGACTAATAATTATTTGTTTTTCATAAAATAGATAGTTATTAGTCATTTTTTTTTGCTATAATTATATATATAAACAAAAAGGAGAATAGCTATGAAATATGAAATTTTAGGAGAAACCTTACCAGTAGTAGTTTGTGAATTAGAAGAAGGAGAAAGCCTATATTCAGAGGCTGGTGCCATGAGTTGGATGAGTCCTAGTATGAAAATGCAAACTACTTCCAAGGGAGGAATAGGTAAGGCCTTTGGAAGAATGTTTTCAGGTGAGTCCATGTTTTTAAACAAATATACTGCCCTGCAGTCAGGAAAAATTGCCTTTGCATCCTCTATGCCAGGATCCATAAAAAAAGTCGACATTAGTCCAGGTAATGAGAAAATAATTCAAAAAAGAGCTTTTTTAGCATCGACAGAAGATGTTGAAAATTCTATTTATTTCAATAAAAATCTTAAAACAGGATTTTTTGGAGGTGAAGGTTTCATCATGCAAAAACTATCAGGTCAGGGTATGGCCTTTATTGAGATTGATGGATCAGTTATAGAGTATGACTTAGCCCATGGTGAAGAGCTTCTAGTTGACAATGGTTATATAGCTATGATGGATGCCACCTGTTCCTTTGATGTGGTGACTATAAGTGGAGCAAAAAACATATTTTTTGGAGGAGAGGGACTTTTCCTAGCCAAGGTAACAGGTCCTGGTAAAATAATGCTTCAAACCATGCCTATCTACGAATTAGCAGGAAGAATTTTACCATATATTTCCAATAAAAATTAATAATTATGCTAAAATACTTGACAATAAACTAAAGCTAGTTTATTATTAAATTAACAATTAAAGAATTTAACTTCAGGGTCAGGTGCAATTCCTAACCGGCGGTTATAGTCCGCGAGCCTTTGGGCAGACTTGGTGTAACTCCAAGACCGACAGTAAAGTCTGGATGAAAGAAGTGTTTTTTTTATGCTCATTTTTTGCATACTTATTTTAGAACCCTGAGAAGGGTTCTTTTTTTGTGAAAGGAGCTGAAATGGATATAAATGACGAAAAATATATGGAAAAAGCTATAGACTTGGCCCTTAAAGCCAGGGGCCAAACAAAAACTAATCCTTTAGTGGGAGCAATCCTAGTGAAGAATGGAAAAATAATTGGCAGTGGCTATCATAAAAAATTTGGAGGACCTCATGCGGAAGAGGAAGCTATTTTGTCTGCTGGAGAATCAGTGGAAGGTGCTAGTCTTTATGTTACTCTAGAGCCTTGTTCCCACCAGGGTAAAAGGCCAGCCTGTACAGACCTAATCATAAAAAACAAGATAGCCAAGGTTATAGTTGGCTCAAAAGATATAAACCCACAAGTAGCAGGGCTAAAGCAGCTGAGAGAAGCTGGAATAGAAGTTATAAGTGGAGTTTTAGAAAAGAAGTGTAAGGAAATGAACCAGGTATTTTTTACCACAATGAAAACACAAAAACCTTATTTAATCTTAAAAACTGCCACCAGCCTGGATGGTAAAATAGCAAGCTTTAGTGGAGATTCCAAGTGGATAACAGGACCTGAAGCTAGAGAGTATGGTAGAAGCTTAAGAGGCCAGGTGGATGGAATCTTGGTGGGGATTAATACGGTTTTAAAAGATGATCCTAGCCTTACAACAAGAATAAAAGGTCTAAAAGATCCAATTAGACTTGTGGCAGACTCTAGCTTGAAGATCCCACTGGATGCTAAAATAATAAACCAGAAATCCCAGGCTACAACCTATATCTTTACAACAGAAAGCTGCGATAAGGAAAAATTAAAAGAACTTAGAAAGAAAAAGGATGTTCAAGTATTTATAAGTGGAGATGACCAGGGAAGAGTTGACCTGGATAAAGTAATGAAGATTTGTTATGAAAAAAACATAGCAAGTATTTTAGTAGAAGGTGGAGGGACCATTAACTACTCGGTTTTGGAAAAAGGTTTGGTAAATAAGGTCTATGCCTTTGTGGCCCCATCTTTTATAGGGGGAAAGAAAGCCCTTACATCTGTAGAAGGTAGGGGGATAGACCAGGTGGAAAATGCCTATAGATTTAATTTTACCAGGGTGGAAAAGTTGGGAAATGATTTGTTGCTAATAGGAGATAGTCAATGTTTACAGGAATAATAGAAGAAATAGGCTATGTAAAGTCGATTAAAAAAGCTTCACAATCTTTAGTTCTTACCATAAAGGCAAGTAAGGTTTTGGAAGATGTGAAAAAAGGAGATAGTATTGCCACCAATGGAGTTTGTCTTACTGTTAAAGATTTTACCAAAGAAGATTTTACAGTGGATGCAGTGGAATCAACAATTAAAAAGACCAACCTTTATAAGCTAAGACCTGGGGATAGGCTTAATTTGGAAAGGGCCCTATGTCTTAATAGCAGACTGGGAGGTCATATCCTACAAGGTCATGTGGATGGTCTAGGCCAAGTTAAAAGTATTAGGAAAAAAGAGACTTCATATATTTATGAAATTACTGCAGATAGGGAAATAATGGATTTAATATTGGCCCAAGGATCTATTGGGATAAATGGTATAAGCCTTACGGTTAGTAAACTTAAGAGTGAAAGTTTTGAAGTATCAATAATTCCTACTAGTTTTGCAGAAACGACTATTAAAGATCTTGGTCTGGGAGATGATGTAAATTTAGAAGCAGACATAATAGGAAAGTACATAAAAAAGTATCTAGACGGGAAGACTGCTAGTAAAATAGATAGAAATTTTTTAGCTATAAATGGTTTTTAGGAGGGTAAAAGAATGGGATTTAATACTATAGAAGAGGCATTAGAAGAACTAAGACAAGGAAGAATGATAATTGTTACAGATGATCCTGATAGGGAAAATGAAGGTGATTTGATTATGGCTGCAGAATTTGCCACCACAGAGACTATTAACTTTATGGCTCAATATGGCAAGGGATTGATTTGTATGCCTATGAGCGAAGAAGTAGCAGATAGGTTAGATTTAGGTCAAATGGTAACTAATAACACTGATAATCATGAAACGGCCTTTACTGTATCAGTAGACCACGTGGATACAATTACTGGTATATCAGCCTATGAAAGAGCTTTAACAGCCCAAAAGCTTGCTGATGGGAAAGCTAAACCTGAGGACTTTAGAAGGCCTGGTCATATGTTTCCTTTAGTTGCTAAAGAACATGGTGTTTTGGTAAGACAAGGTCATACTGAAGCTACTGTAGACTTGATGAAGTTGGCTGGTTTAACAGAATGTGGTATTTGTTGTGAAATTATGGCTGACAATGGATTTATGATGAAAAAGACTGAGTTGATAGAGTTTGCCAAAAAGAATGATTTAGCCTTTATAACCATAGCTGATTTAAGAAGGTACATAAAAAGAAATAAAAAATTGGTTACCTGTGTTTCCAAGGCTAAAATGCCAACCAAATACGGTGACTTTATAGCCTATGGTTATGTTGACTTAGTTAGCAAAGAGCATCATATAGCCCTGGTTAAAGGAGAGGTGGGAGATGGGAAAGACCTCCTTTGTAGGGTACATTCAGAATGCTTGACTGGGGATACCTTTGGATCTTTAAGGTGTGATTGTGGAGACCAGCTTCATAGGGCCATGGAAAGAATTGACCAGGAAGGAAGAGGGGTTATTCTTTATATGAGACAAGAGGGAAGAGGTATTGGGCTTATAAATAAATTAAAGGCTTATGAATTACAAGAAGAGGGCTTTGATACGGTAGATGCAAACTTGGAGTTGGGCTTTGCTGAAGACCTTAGAGATTATCATGTGGGGGCTCAAATCTTAGAAGATTTAGGAGCCAAAGAGCTAAGATTATTAACCAATAATCCAGATAAAATATATCAACTACAAGATTACGGTATGGAAATTATTAGACGTGAGCCCTTAGAAATAGCTTCCCAAGAAAAGGATGAATTTTACTTAAGGACTAAAAAAGAAAGAATGAATCATTTATTAAAAGAATTTGCCTAGGAGGATAGAATGAAAATTTATAGTGGAGATTTAGTATCAGAGAAGAAGAAATACGCCATAGTAGTTGCCAGATTTAATGACTTCATAACTTCAAAGTTATTAGAGGGCAGTAAGGATGGACTTTTAAGACATGGGGTAGAAGAGGATGAAATTGATGTTTTTTGGGTTCCGGGAGCCTTTGAAATACCTTTCATAGCAAAGAAAATAGCCCAAAGTCAAAAGTATGATGCTGTAATTTGTCTGGGAGCGGTAATCAGAGGATCTACCAGTCATTATGATTATGTGTGTTCAGAAGTTTCCAAAGGTATTGCAAGCATTGGTTTGGAGACAGGTCTACCAATTATTTTTGGAGTTATTACTACAGAAAATATTGAACAGGCCATAGAAAGAGCAGGCTCTAAAAGTGGTAATAAGGGCTATGAAGCGGCTGTATCAGCCATAGAGATGGTGAATCTTAGCCAAGCGATTTAATAAATTAACCAATCCTAAAATATTTTGTATAGATAAGAAGGTTAGGCTTTGCTTAACCTTTTTATTGACTTTTTTTATCTCAGACCATATACTCTTTTTCAGGTTTAAAAATAATAAATAAAGTATTAGAAGAGTAAGATTACTCTTTTTTATAGATTAAGAAAAAAGATTTTTTAGAAGGGTCTTCCCTTCTTTTTTTATTGAGGAGGAAATATGAGCTTATTGGAAGTTAGAGATATAGGCCATGGATTTGGCGAAAAGTTATTATTTAAAGAATCTTCCTTTGATTTATATAAGGGAGAGCATATGGGCTTGGTAGGAGAAAATGGGGCTGGAAAATCCACTCTTATGAAAATTCTACTGGGGGAAGAACTGGCAGATGAAGGAAGTCTTAAATGGCAAAAAGGTATAAAAATTGGATATATAGATCAATACCTAAAGGCCGCTGGAAATATAAGTGTAGATGAGTATTTGAAAATAGCCTTTAAAGAAGATTTTGCCCAAGAAGAAAAATTGAATTCTTTCTATGAAGAACTGGGACTTAATTATAGTGAAGAGCTTATGGATAAGATAGGAAAACTTCAAGAAGATTTAGAAAATAGAGGTTTTTACAAGATAGAAACCTCCATAGATAAGGTGGTATTAGGCCTGGGAATTGATAGCTTTGGCCGTGATACCAAACTGGAAAATTTAAGTGGAGGCCAACAATCTAAAGTTATCTTGGCCAGGCTTTTACTGGAAAATTCAGATGTTTTACTCTTAGACGAACCTACAAACTTTCTAGATCAAAATCACGTTCTTTGGTTGATTGATTATTTAAATAACTTTAAGGGGGCCTTTATAGTTATATCCCATAATATTTCTTTTTTAAATGCTATAACTACATGTATTTGCGATATTGAGTTTAATCAGATTAAAAAATATCATGGCAACTATAATAAATTTATAAAATTAAAAGAAGAATATAGATTAAACCATATAAAAAACTATAGTTCCCAACAGGAATATATAAAAAAGACTGAAGAATATATAAGAAGAAATAAGGCTGGGGTTAACTCTAGAATGGCCAGAGGAAGACAAAAACAACTGGATAGGGTTGAGAGATTGGACCCGCCATCCCAAAGAAAGAAACCTAGCTTAGAATTTCAATTATCTGCAAATAGCAATGCAAGATTAGAATTAAAAAAATTAGAGGTGGGCTATGATTATGCTCTTCTACCAGCCTTGAGTATGATAGTAGACGCAGGAGAAAAGATAGTTATAAGTGGTTTTAATGGTATAGGAAAATCAACCCTACTAAAGACTATAGTTGGAGAAATAAATAAAATCTCTGGTGGAATAGATAAATCCTATGATATGAGAATAGGTTATTATCAACAAGATATTGTATGGGAAGATGATAACTTAAATGCCTTGGAGGCAGTTAAAAACCACTACCCTCGTCTTAAAACAGAGGAAATAAGAAAGCACCTAAATAGATGTGGAGTTGAGTCTAAAGACCTAAATCAACCCTTAAATAGCTTGAGTGGGGGAGAACAATCCAAGGTGAAATTATGCTTAATTCTTCTTAAAAGCTATAACTTAATAATATTAGATGAGCCAACTAACCACTTGGACCAACAAACCAAGGATAGTTTGAAAGAGGCCCTAATAGATTATGAAGGAAGTGTCATTTTAGTATCCCATGAAAAAGATTTTTACGAGGAGTGGATAGATAGGGTCTATGATATCTAGCTTATTTTAAGAATTATTTTGCTTGTGTTACAATAATTAGGAAAGGTATAAAAGGTGCTTATGTTTTTATATAATTTAATCAAAGAAAGAAACTTAAAAAATGATAGAACATCCTTGTTATATAAGAATGAGGAAGGTCTATATCCAGATGAGATATTAATCTTATTTTTCTCAACCTCCTTTTATCCCCTCCGATCAAAATTTTCATCCCTTTTGGAAGTATAAATACGGTATAGAAAATCTAAGGCCTATTTTAAACAAACTGGAAAGGGAAGGCTATATAGAGGTTAAAAACTTAAAATCCTATCTGGAAGAAAAGAGTATCCTAGGACTTAAGGATATCTTATCAGACTTTAATTTAAAAACAGATGGTAGTAGGAAAGATTTAATAGAGAGGATAAACAATGATATTGTCACAGAAAGATTAGACCAAAGATTTCATATCAGATCCTATCAATTAACAGAAAAAGGCCAGAAGGTTTTAGATAGGTCCAACTATATCATATACATTCATGAATATGGTTTTGCAGATTTAGACATATATTCTTTGAATAAACTAGTATATGAAAATAGAGAGTTGACCTATAAAGAAATTATTTGGCAAGAGCTAAAGAAAAGGTCTAGGACCTATAAAGATAAGTTGCAGTCAGGAGAGTATAGAAATAGTCGTTTGGAAATGGCTTATTTTTTAGCTGAAGAAGGAGACTATTATAGGGCTTTAGAATATTTATCAGAGTTAGTTTATTATGATTTATCTATTCTTTATAATGATTTGGATGATAATTTTTTAGATTCTTATATAAAAAATGTATTTAAGTACAATCAATCTAGACTAAAGATAGGTCCGGGCATAATAGATTTAATAGTAGCTTATCAAAAGGAATTAGGTTTAAGAGATGATGAGTTGGAAAAATTAATTCTAGACCAGATAGAAAACTTAAGGTCAGAAGTTGAAATTTTTACTGATAAAGAATGTGTTGAAATATTCTTTAAAGAAAGATACAATAAACTAGATGAATTAGAAGAAATTTATAAGAAAGCTGAAATTAGATATAGGACTAATAATTAAAACAAAAAGATTTCTAAATTGTAGAAATCTTTTTTAATTTGTGGTAAAATATTTAACTTGTGAGCAAAAGGAGTGATGAGATGACAGATTATACAATTGAAAATAACCCAATGGGTTATGAAGACGAGTTAAAAATATTGGTGAAAATGAGCCTACCAGCTATGTTTTCCATGTTTATACAATCCATGTACAATATTGTAGACTCATATTTTGTGGCGCAATTAGGAGAAAAGGCTCTTAGGGCTATAACCCTATCTTATCCTATCCAACTAATGTTAATTGCATTTTGTGTTGGTACGGGTGTGGGAGTAAACTCTTATATGTCCAGAAAATTGGGGGCTAAACAAAGAGAAGAGGCTGGTAATGCAGCTTTACATGGCTATATAATCATGACCATAACCTGGTTTGTATTTATATTATTTAGGTTCTTTTTCATGAATAGCTTTTACGAAATATTTACAGATGACCCAGAGGTCATATCCATGGGAAGAGATTATTTAGGAGTTGTTACCCTTTATGGTATTTTTCTTTTCCAACAGGTAATAAGCGAAAAAATTATCCAAGCAACAGGAGAAATGAGAATACCTATGATAAGTCACTTGATTTCAGCAGTGATTAATATTTTTCTAGATCCTGTCTTAATACATGGTTACTTTTTCTTCCCTGAAATGGGAGTTAAGGGAGCGGCAGTGGCTACTGTATTTTCGCAATTTGTAGGATTTATGTTTGTGGTTCCCTACACTATTAAACATAGGGAAGAAATAGGTATATCCATTAGAGGATTTAGACCTAAGTGGAGCTTAATCAAGGATATATACATAGTAGGTATCCCTAGTATCCTAATGAACTCTATAGCTGCCATACTAACCATGGCTTTAAATAGAATCATTATTAATCTTTCAGAAGTTGGAGTAACTGTATTTGGTATTTACACCAAGTTACAGTCCTTTGTATTTATGCCAATTTTTGGTATGGGTCAAGGTTTTATGCCTTTAACAGGTTACAACTATGGAGCTAAGAATAAGGATAGGATTAAAAACTTTTATAAATACGCCATAATAATAGGACTTGGAATATCTATAATAGGTGTTTTAATTTTCCAATTCCTACCTAGTCAACTATTATCTATTTTTGGTAATGATCCTCAGATAATAGAGTTGGGAGTACCTGCCCTAAGGATAATTTCCACATCCTTTGTATTTGCAGGAATATCAATAGTAAATGCCACCTATTTCCAAGGTATTGGAATAGGAAGCTACAGTTTGATAATTTCAGCCATGAGACAATTGGTTATTTTACTACCATTGGCTAAAATATTTTCAAAATACGGCTTGGTTTATGTGTGGTTAGCCTTTCCTATATCGGAATTTATAGCCCTACTACTTAGCCATTATTATTATAAAAAAGTGGAAAAAAACTTAATAGAAAACTTATAAGATGATAAACTAGCCTGAATTTTGGCTAGTTTTAAACCTTTATAAGTGAATAATTTTGAGTAAAAGTAAATATATAGTATAATGTAAAAAGCTCAAAAGAGCTTTTTATTTTTATATAATTTTAGTATGATATTATAAGGAGCAATCATGAAAGAAAAAAAAGTATCGAGGATCATATTATATTTAGTTTTTGTAACTATAGCGGGTTTTGGAGCAGCTTTAACTATAAAAATGGCTATTGGCATGGGCCCATGGGATGCCTTGGGAAAAACAATGTCCAATATAACATCAATTAAGGTTGGAACTATGGGAATCATCTTAAACTCCACATGCGTTTTATTACAGATATTGATAGAAAAAAGTAAATTTAGACCTTATAAATTATTACAAGTTCCAGTAGCATTTATAAATGGATATATAATTAACTTTTTTTACTATAATATTTTGGGAGAATTAGCAATAGGGAGCTACTTTGTAAAACTGATTGTATTTATATTGGGGATGATCGTTTTGGCCTTTGCTATTAGTGGAATTGTTGTATCTGATGTAATAATGTTTCCTTTAGAATCGTTATGTAGTGTTATTTCTGACAGGACTGGAAAATTATTTCATAAAATAAGACAAAAAGTAGATGTTATAAGTATTGTTTTAACTTTTCTACTTATTTTCTTAACAAAGTCAGAATATACTTTAAGAGAAGGAACTATAATATCTATGCTTATATTTGGACCTTTAATGGGAGTATTTATGCCTTTAATTAAGTCTCAGATAACTAAGTATGGATTATTAGAGGAGGAATATGAAAAGTAAGAGGTTTTATTATCTAGCCTTGTTTTTTATAAGCCTATTAGGACTTAGTGCCTGTTCAAGTAAACAATTAGCCAGTATTGAAAGCTGTGAGAATATAGACTCCTTAGACATGGAGGCAGATGAAAATCAAGTATTCTTTCAGGCCAAGGGCATGGATAAAATAAGTGTAGATGATATAGAAGAACAAATGATAGCCAAGGAAGGTAAATTATATGAATCTCTTTTAAAACTCTTGAAGATAGACCAAGCTAATGGACTATACTTTATTGGAGAAGTAAGAGAAAAATATAAGGATGAAAACAGTGGTAAAATTGAGTTTACCATACCTGTTTACGGATATTCCAAGGCAAAAACGGAAAAAATAAGAGAAAATATTCAGCCATTTGATGGCTTAGGCTTGAGAAAGCATATCCTTTTAGAGGGATTTAAAAATTCCAAGGATATTAACTTGGCCTATGACATAGAAGGGGAAAAAATTAATTTGGAGTTAAAGTTTCCCAAGGCTTTGAATATGGAAGAAGAAAGTCGATTTTTAGAGTCCTTGAGAAAGGACTTAATCGAAGACATACATAAATTAGCATTGGAGAATGCTCAAAAAAGATTAAGTGATGAAAAAATTGTGTTCTCTGAGCCACTAGATCTAAGAAATAAGGGACTAATAAACTATTTCTTAGTAACCAATGAAAATAAGGCCTATATCGTTTCCCAAAGGGATATTAAACTTTTAAATGAAAATGAAAACTTAATTAAGTATGATTTTTATAAAATGGGAAGTGATAGGTATCTAATGATACTGTGGGATAGGGATAAGATCGATCCCAAAACCCAGCACTGTAACTTATACATGCTAAATGACAATGGTCTTAGTGAGTATAAAAAGGCCAATTTATTGGATGCTAGACAGCTTAAGGGCGAAGAATTTGAAATTCAAGTTATTCGTAATGGTCAAGTGGAAACTTTAGTGGAAAACATTAATGATATTTTCGCTTACCAATATTAGGACACTATTTTGTGTCCTTTTTTTATGGAGGTAATTATGATTAGAAGAATGAAAGATGGCGATATAAATCGAGTGATGGATATTTGGTTGGAATCAAACATAGATGCCCACCACTTCATAGAAGAATCCTATTGGAGGGATAACTATAGTTTGGTTTGCCAGGCCATACTGGAAAGTGAAGTATATGTTTATGAATATGAAGGAGAAATCCTAGGTTTTGCAGGAGTTACAAAGGACTATGTTTCAGGAATCTTTGTAGACTCTGATTTTAGGTCTATGGAGGTTGGCAAGAGATTAATCAATCACGTTAAAAACCTTCATTCCCAATTAGAACTTCATGTTTATGCTAAAAATGTTAAGGCCCTTCGTTTCTATGAAAGAGAAGGCTTTATACTAGAAGAGTTTAGAATAGATAAGTCTACCAATGAGAAAGAGTGTTTGATGAAGTGGGCTAAATAGGAGGTCAAAATGAAGAACTATCTTACTGATGTGGAAGGCATTAAGGTGGGCCATGCCCAGTCCTATGATGCAATGACAGGCTGTAGTGTTATAATTTGTGAAAATGGTGCTACAGGTGGCCTAGATGTTAGAGGATCAGCTCCAGGAACTAGGGAAACAGATATTTTTAAGGCTGAAAAATTAGTTGATAAGGTCCATGCAGTGGTCTTGTCAGGAGGATCTGCCTTTGGCTTGGAAGCTTCAACGGGAGTGGCAAACTTTCTAGAAGAAAATAATATAGGATTTGACGTTGGAGTAACCAAGGTTCCCATAGTAAGTCAGGCTGTTTTATTTGACTTAATAATAGGGGATTACAAGGTGAGACCCGATAAGGAAATGGGTTATAGGGCAGCTAAAGCTGCATCAAGTGAGGAAGACTCAAGGGGAAATGTTGGAGCTGGAACAGGAGCTACAGTAGGAAAGGCCCTAGGTCCTGATCTGGCCATGAAGGGTGGCTTGGGAAGTGCCAGTATAAAGGTTGGGGAGCTTGTGGTGGCAGCCCTAGTGGCAGTAAATGCTGTAGGTGATATTTATGAAAATAAAAAACAAATAGCTGGCCCCTATAATATAAAAGAAGAAAGACTTTATTCCACCATGGACTATATGAAGGCAAAACAAAATGAAATAGGTTTTTCCAATACTAATACGACCATAGGAGTAATTGCAACCAATGCTAGCTTAACTAAGCCTCAGGCAAACAAGGTTGCCCAGGTTGCCCATAATGGATATGCCAGGGCTATAAACCCAGTTCACACCATGAGTGATGGGGACAGTATTTTTGCCATGGCTACAAATAAAATAGAAGCGAATATGGACTTGGTCAGTCAATTGGCAGCTGAGGTTATGGAGTTGGCCATAATAGATGGAATTAAAAATGCCAAGTCCTATAAAAACAACCTATCTTGGCAAGAAATCAATAAATAGACTAGTTAAATAAGGATTATGTGTTAAAATATAGGTAGAGATAGTTATATCTTGTAAAATCTTATTTAGTATGTTAAACTATACTAGGTAAAAATATTACTAAATTATTCACATCTTTGAATTATTGCCTGTGTGCCTTAGGTCTGGCAATTTTGAAAAAGATGGAAGAAAAAACACGGAGGAAAAGAAATGTCAGTAATTTCAATGAAAGCCCTATTAGAGGCAGGAGTTCATTTTGGACATCAAACAAGAAGATGGAATCCAAAAATGGAAAAATTTATATTCACATCAAGAAATGGTATTCATATCATTGACCTACAAAAAACTATTAAGAAGGTAGACGAAGCTTATGATGCAATAAGAGAAGTTGCAGCTGAAGGCGGAAACGTACTTTTTGTAGGAACTAAAAAACAAGCACAAGATGCTATTGAACAAGAAGCTAAAAGATGTGGTCAATACTATGTAAGCCAAAGATGGTTAGGTGGTATGTTAACAAACCACAAGACAATTAGTAAATCAATCAACAGATTAAGAGAAATCGAAACTATGTCAGAAGATGGAACATTCGATTTACTACCTAAAAAAGAAGTTAATCAATTAGAATTAGAATTAGAAAGATTAGAAAAATTCTTAGGTGGTATTAAAGATATGCCAGGACTACCAGACATCATGTTCGTAGTTGACCCTAAAAAAGAAGCTATCGCAGTTAACGAAGCTCATAAATTAGGAATCCCAGTTGTTGGTATCGTTGATACAAACTGTGATCCAGATGAATTAGATTTCCCAATTCCAGGAAACGATGACGCTATAAGAGCGGTTAAGTTAATCACTGGTGCAATGGCTAACGCAGTTATTGAAGGAAAACAAGGTGAACAAAACGAAGCAGCTGAAGAAGCAGTAGTAGTTGAAGAAGAAAAAGCTGAAGCTGTTGAAGTTAACGCTGAAGTAGTTGAAGAATTAAAAGAAGAAATCGAAAAATAGTAAAATATAAATAGAAGATAAGGTAGGTAGTAGAACGTTCTACTTACTTACCTTTATTAATATGGAGGTAAAAATGGCAATTAAAGCAAGTGACGTAAAAGAATTAAGAGATATGACTGGTGCGGGTATGATGGACTGTAAAAAAGCCTTAGTAGAAACTGATGGTGATTTAGACAAGGCCGTTGAGTTTTTAAGAGAACAAGGTTTAGCTAAAACAGCTAAAAAAGCTGGTAGAATTACAGCTGAAGGTTTAGTTGATTCATATATCCACGGTGGTAGAATTGGTGCTATCGTTGAAGTTAACTCTGAAACAGACTTCGTAGCTAAAAACGAAGACTTTAAGGATTTCGTAAAAGACATCTGTATGCAAGTTGCAGCAGCTAATCCTAAGTATGTTTCAAGAGATGAAGTTCCAGCTGAAGAAATAGAACACGAAAGAGAAATTCTATTACAACAAGCTATCAACGAAGGAAACCCTAACTTAGATGAAGAAAAACAAAAAATGATTGCTTCTAAAAAAGTTGAAGGTAGATTAAATAAACACTATGCTGAAATTTGTTTATTAGAACAACCATTTATTAAAGATCCAGACGTAACTATCGAAGAACTGTTAAAAGAAAAAGTTGCTAAAATTGGAGAAAATATTGTAATTAGAAGATTCTCAAGATTCGAAGTTGGAGAAGGCTTAGAAAAAAGAGAAGAAGACTTCGCAGCAGAAGTTGCAAGTCAAATTAACGGTTAATAATTACTATCAATAAAGAGGACAATTTTTTTGTTCTCTTTTATAATATGGGGAGAGATATGTTTACGAATAAAAGGGTGTTAATAAAATTAAGCGGAGAAGCATTAGCTGGAAAAAACAGATTCGGATTGGATGATGAAACAATCGATGGAATCTGTCAAGAAATAAAAAATGCACATGATTTAGGAGCTGAGATAGGTATAGTTGTTGGTGGTGGTAACTTCTGGAGAGGAAGATCATCTGCTAACATAGATAGGTCAGCTTCAGATAGTATGGGTATGTTGGGAACGGTAATCAATGCATTAAGAGTTCAAGCATCTCTAGAAAACTTAGGTATAGAGACTAGAGTACAAACAGCTATTAGTATGCCTGAAGTTGCTGAGCCATTTATTGTAAGAAGAGCCATTAGACATATTGAAAAAGGTAGAATAGTAATTTTTGCAGCAGGAACAGGACTTCCATATTTTTCAACAGATACCACATCTGCCCTAAGAGCCTTGGAAATTAAGGCTGACTGTATTTTACTAGGAAAAACAGGCACAGATGGTATTTATGACAAAGACCCTAATAAATTTGATGATGCAGTAAAATTTGAACATTTAACTTATCAAGAAATCCTTACCCTTCAATTGGGAGTAATGGATGCTACTGCCACATCATTATGCATGGATAATAATATGCCTTTAGTAGTATTTGGTATTGATGAGCCATCAAACCTGGTACAAGTTATTAAAGGTGAAAAAATTGGAACAATCGTAGAGGGGGAATAATATGTATTCAGACGTAATTAAAGACGCAAAATCAAAAATGGAAAATCATTTAGAAGGATTTGAAGACAACCTATCAATGATCCGTGCGGGAAGAGCAAACCCAGCATTAGTTGAAAATTTAATTTTTAGTTATTATGGTGTTGATACACCTATAAAGCAAGCTGCTACTATAACTGTACCAGAGGCTAGATTATTAGTTATTCAGCCATGGGATGCTTCAGCTTTAAAGGAAATTGAAAAGACAATAATAGCATCTGATTTGGGAATAACTCCATCAAATGATGGTAAATTAATCAGACTTCCATTCCCAGCCCTAACTGAAGAAAGAAGAAAAGAGTTAGTTAAGGAAGTTAGAAAAAGATCTGAACAATCTAAAATTGGTATCAGAAATATTCGTAGAGATATGATGGACGATATAAAGAAACTTGAAAAAAGTGGAGACATATCTGAAGATGAACAAAGAGTAGCTGAAGAAGATGCTCAAAAGTTAACAGATAATTATATTGACCAAATAGATAAAATAACAGATAGTAAAGAAAAAGAATTATTAGAAATATAAGTGGGTAAGCATATGGATGAAAATAAATTAATCAACTTAGTAAAGGAAAAGGGACCTAACCATATAGCCATCATCTTAGATGGTAATGGCAGGTGGGCTAAAAAGCGAGGACTATCTAGGAACAAGGGGCATAAGGAAGGCTCAGAAAGGGTTATAGATATTACCGAGTACCTGGATGACTTGGGGGTTAAGTATTTGAGTCTATATGCTTTTTCTACAGAAAATTGGAAAAGACCTGAAGATGAAGTCAATGGTATTATGAAACTATTAAATTCTTTTATCAGCAATGAACTTGATAGGCTTCATAAAAAAAATGTAAAACTTCAAATCATGGGAGATATATCAAAACTTCCCTACATAAATAGGACTGCAGTTAATCATGCAGTTAAGAAAACCAAAGATAATACTGGTTTAGTCTTAAACATTGGTTTGAACTATGGAGGTAGGGCTGAAATGGTCATGGCTGTCAAGGATATAGCCAGGATGGTTTCGACTGGAGACTTGGATGTGGAGGCTATAGATGAAGCTAGTATTTCATCAAGTCTTTATACCCACAATTTACCTGACCCAGATCTTTTAATTAGAACGGGTGGGGAGTTTAGAGTATCGAATTTTATGATCTATCAATTAGCCTATACTGAGTTTTATTTTACAGATGTCCTATGGCCAGACTTCGATAGAGAAGAAATGGATAGGGCCTTGGCTGATTATTTCGATAGAGATAGAAGGTTTGGTGGAGTAAATGAATGATTTAGGCAAGAGAAGCTTAATGGCAGTAGTCATAATAGCCATGGTTTTATCCATGATATTTATTAATGACTATACTCTTTTGGCTGGTGTTTTGTTTTTATCATCAATAGCTATTTATGAATTAATTAAAGTGTTTAAAAAGATGGATTATAAACCAAGCCTTATCTTGGCAGAAATCTTTAATCTTCTTGTGGTTTTTTTAGCTTTTAAAGAAAAAACCGAATTAATTCTAATTTCTTTTTCCATATATAGCTTGATGATGTTTATGCTAAGCACTTTAAAGGAAGATTTGGAATTTAAGGATATTTTACCTAATATTTTTATATCTATATATATAAGTTTGACATATAGTTTCCTTATAAGAATGAGCTCTAGAGAATATATTTTATATATATTTGGAATAGCAGCTGCAACAGATACCTTTGCTTATTTTGCGGGTAACTTATTTGGAAAGAGAAAGTTAATTCCTAGATTATCACCTAATAAAACCATAGAAGGTTCACTGGGTGGGATTTTGGGAGCTGTAATATTTACTTTAGCTTTCAATCTTGTATTTAAAATTGAACAAAATATACTTTTATACATAATGGGAATTATAGCATCAATATTATGTCAAATAGGGGATTTAAGTGCGTCCTATTTAAAGAGATTATCCAAGGTTAAGGACTTTGGTAGTATCTTTAGAGCACATGGGGGAGTCATGGATAGATTTGATTCTCTAGTACTTATCACTCCTTTGGTGTTCTTAATTACACAATACTTATAAGAGGTGAATATGCAAAAAATATTAATGATAATCGTTGGATTAATCATGTTTATGATACTTATATTAATCCATGAACTAGGTCATTTTGCTGTTGCAAAATGGACGGGAATAAAAGTAAATGAGTTTTCCATAGGTATGGGACCCAAAATAAAACAAACGAGAAAGAAAGAAACCCTATATACAATAAGGGTACTACCCATAGGAGGCTATGTGGCCATGGAAGGGGAGGATGAAAATTCCTCAGATCCAAGGAGCTTTGAAAATGCCAAGGCCTGGCAAAGATTTTTAACTATTCTGGCAGGTCCCTTGATGAACTTTTTCTTAGCCTTTTTAGTGCTGTCAATCTTGTTTGCCCTTAGGGGAGTACCTGTTGCCAAGGTGGGAGAAGTTTTAGATAAATCTCCAGCTATGGAAGTGGGCCTTATGGAAGATGATGAGATTTTAGAAATCAATCATATAAAAATAAATAAGTTTGAAGATATATCTAAGGTTTTTAATGAGACCAAGGATAGGGAAGTGGAAATAAAAATAAATAGACAGGGACAAGAAAAGCTTTTAACTATAAAGCCTGTAAAAGAAGGAGCCAACTATCTTGTTGGATTTGCACCCAAGTACGAAAGACACATTCAAAGTAGTATTAAGGAAGGATTCTTTACAGTAGGCCACCTGATTAGAGAACTGTGGAATGGATTAAAACTTTTATTTACAGGACAGGTGGGCATAGACCAAGTATCTGGACCAGTAGGCGTTATTCAGCAAATGAATAATCAGGCCAAGGAAGGCGCTATGAACCTTATGTTTTTCTTTGCCTTTATATCTGTGAATTTAGGTTTCTTTAACCTTTTACCTATTCCTGCTTTAGATGGTTCAAAACTATTATTTATAATTATAGAAAAGATAAAGGGAAGTCCAGTAAATAAAAAGATTGAACAAAATATTACAATAGTTGGATTTTTATTATTACTTGCCTTGATTTTCCTAGTATCTATGAAGGACATTTACTATATATTTAAATAGTAAGGATAAGATATGAGAAAAAAAACAAGAAAAATTAGGGTGGGAGATGTTTGTGTTGGTGGAGATAGTCAAATTACTGTCCAATCAATGACCAACACTCCCACTTCTGATATAGAAAAAACAGTAGAGCAGATCAAGGCTTTTGAAAAGGCTGGATGCCATATATCCAGATCTGCCATAAATAGTTTGGAAGATGCCCAGGCCATACCAGCCATAAAAGAAAGAACCTGCCTACCCTTTATAGCAGACATTCAGTTTGACTATAAATTGGCTTTATTGGCAGTTGAATACGGCTGTGATTGCCTAAGAATTAATCCGGGCAATATTGGTTCAAAGGATAAGTTGAAATTAATAGTTGATGCCTGTAAGGAAAAATCTATTCCCATTAGAGTAGGTGTTAACTCTGGGTCCTTAAGCCAGGAAATGATAGATAAGTATGGTGGAGTAAATGTGGATTCTTTAGTTTACTCAGCCTTGGAAGAAGTAAAAAAGCTTGAGGATTTGGACTTTTATGATATTAAGGTATCTATTAAATCCTCAGATGT
>CALAZW010000076.1 GCA_937926545.1 uncultured Helcococcus sp.
CTACATAAATAAGAAGGCAGAGGTTACTTCCATATATCAAACAGTAAATAATAGGAAGAACAATTACAAGATTGGTAAAAAACTAGAATTAATCAGTGGAAAAGATAAGATTTCTGAAAAGATTGAGGATAGGTACTTCTATCTTTCACCAAGATCTTTTTTCCAGGTTAATACTAGGGTGACAGAAAAACTTTATAGAAGGGCCTTTGACTATGTAAAGGAAACCAATCCTCTAAATGTAATAGACCTTTATAGTGGTACTGGTACAACTTCCATCCTTTTGGCCAAGGAAGTTGAAAAAATTGATTCTGTAGAAATAGTAGCTGATGCTGTAAAGGATGCTAGAAGAAATGCCAAGTTAAATTCTATAGATAATATTAATTGGATAAATGATGCAGCTGAAAATGTAATAGGGGACTTGGATATAGAAGATAGAAATACTACTGTCCTATTTGATCCGCCAAGAAAGGGGCTAGACCCTAAGATAATAGAGGTTTTAGGAAAATCTAGTATAGAGAGTATTGTCTATATATCCTGTAATCCAGCCACCTTAGCCAGGGATATTTGTGGTCTTAAGAGCCATGGTTTTAAGCTTAAGAAGGTTACAGGAGTAGATATGTTTGTAAATACCTTACATGTGGAGACTGTAGTTTTAATGACCAGATAGGAAAAGCCTATAGTATTTTTAGAAGTAGATGACATAAAACCTATTTTTTAGGAGTAAATTAAAGATGGATATAAAAATAAGACAGGAAAAAGAAGAAGACTATAAGTTTTCAGAAAACCTGGTAGAAAAGGCATTTAAAAATGCAGGCTACAGTGACCATAAGGAACATCTCTTAGTTGAGAAGTTAAGAAAAAGTGATGTTTTCATACCAGAACTTTCACTTATAGCAGAATTAGATGGAGAAGCTGTAGGCCATATAATGCTTACAAAATTAACCATAGAAAGCGAAGAAAACACTTATGAGACCTTGGCCTTGGCACCTGTTTCAGTCTTGCCAGAGTATCAGAACAAGGGCATAGGTAGTGAACTGATAAGGGAAAGCTTAAGAATAGCAAAAGAAATGGGCTATAAATCAGTAATTGTTCTGGGCCATGATAAGTACTATCCAAGATTTGGATTTAAGCCTGCAAGTAGCTGGGGAATTAAAGCTCCCTTTGAGGTACCAGATGAGGCCTTTATGGCTCTGGAGCTTGAAGATGAAGGTCTAGATAGTATTGGGGGTCATGTGGTTTATGGCAAGGAGTTTTTAGGATAGTCAAATGGTTTTCTTATACTTTCTCACCTTAATAAAAAAGTTGAAAATATACTTTTAATAGGCTATCATATTAATAGCTATACATAAAAATAAGTTATAGATATGAAATATATGGGAGATGAGTAAATGTTAGAGATGGAAGATAATAAGGATGGAGAAGGTAAACTAGAACAATATAAAATATTAGTTGACTTTTTAGGCCAATATTTAGGACCGAACTATGAAGTGATACTTCATGACTTATCAAAGTTACCCAACACTATAGTAAGAATAGCAAATAGTGATTTAAGTGGTAGAAAGGTCGGAGGACCAATAACTAAATCAGCCTTGCAAATGATTCATGACAAGGTATATCTGGAAAAAGATTTTATTGTAAACTATAGGGGAAAGACTGATACACAGGACTTTAGATCAGCTACCATGTTTTTAAAAGATGATGATCAAAATCTAATAGGCCTTTTATGTCTTAATTTTAGTGATAAAAACTATGAAAATCTTTACAATGGACTTCTTAAGGTAATACATCCTGAGAATTGGAAACAGGTTCAAGTTACCAAGGTTTTTGATGAGACCAGCGAAGACAAGGAAGAGGAAGTTGAAGAGTATTATGGAAGTATAGATGAGCTTATGGAGAATATCTACACTGAGGCTATTTCGGATATTACCATTCCTTTAGACTATATGAAGCAAGAAGATCGTATAGAGGTGGTTAAGGAATTGGATAATAAGGGAATGTTTAAGCTAAAGGGCGCAGTTGCCTATGTGGCAGACAATTTAAAGTGTTCCCAGGCTACAGTCTATAGATACTTAAATATGATTAATGGTTAATAATAAAAAGATGAAGAAGCGAGGGCTTCTTCTTTTTTTGTTTATTTTTCAACAATCAGGAAAATGTTTTCTTTTTCTGTTGACAAACTTTTATTATGGTGATAAAGTATTATTACAATGATAAGAAAAATTTACAAACAGGGAGATAAATATGAAAGAATATTTGAATACAGAATTAGCACCTGCAGCAGTAGGTCCTTATTCACAAGGAATTAGATTTGAATCACTAGTTTTTACATCAGGACAATTACCAATTGATCCTAAAACAGGAGAAATGCCAGAAAGTGTTGAAGAACAAACAAGACAAAGCTTAAAAAATGTTGAAGCCATTCTAAAGGAAGCTGGCTCTGACCTTAATAATATAATAAAGACAACAGTATTTATGACTGATTTAGCATACTTTGGAAATATGAATGAAGTATATGCAGAATTTTTTGAAGAAGGAGCTCTACCAACTAGATCTTGTTTCCAAGTGGCAAAATTGCCTAAGGATGCCAAGGTTGAGATTGAAGTAGTAGCTAGTATAAAAGAAGATTAAGGAGTAGATATGGATATTAAAGTATTTTCTAAAACAGAAGAAAGTAAGGAAAAGTATGACATTAGTTTTTTAAACCATGACGTGGCTCAAAGGATTTATTCATACCACAAGAGTTATCCTATGTATGAAGAAACCCCTTTAGTAGACTTGAAGGAACAAGCTGAAAACCTAGGTGTTTCTAAAATCTTAGTTAAGGATGAGTCTTACAGATTTGGCCTAAATGCCTTTAAGGTTTTAGGTGGAAGCTACGCTATAGGTAAGGTGGTAGCAGACAAATTAGGAATAGACTTAAAGGATCTACCATTTGAAAAGTTAATTTCAGATGAAGTTAGAGAAGAGCTTGGAGAAATGACTTTTATAACAGCGACAGATGGTAACCACGGTAGGGGAGTTGCTTGGGCAGCTAATCAATTAAAGCAAAAAGCTATCGTTTACATGCCTAAAGGAACTGTTGAAGAAAGAGTAAAGAACATAGAAAAAGAAGGTGCCAAGGTTGTAGTTCACGATGGAAACTATGATGAGGCAGTAAGATATGCCAATGAATTAGCTGAAAAACATGGATACATAATGGTTCAAGATACAGCTTGGGATGGCTATGAAGACATACCTCGTTGGATTATGCAAGGCTATATGACCCTAGCTTGGGAAATGTATAGTAGGATGGAAAAGGAAGAAATAAAACCAACCCATGTATTCTTACAAGCTGGAGTAGGATCTTTCGCAGCAGCAGTAACAGGATTCCTAGCTAGTATGTATAAGGAAGACAAACCATCTATAATCATAGTAGAGCCATCAACAGTAGCTTGTATTTATGAATCAGCTAGGGCTAATGAAAGAGTATTAATAGGTGGAAACCATGAAACTATAATGGCAGGGCTTGCTTGTGGAGAACCAAATACCTTTGGACTAAAAGTATTACTTGATTATGCTGATCACTTTATATCAGCAACAGATGAGTTTGCAGCTCATGGAATGAGAGTGCTAGGTAATCCAATGGGAGATGATAAAAAAGTTATCTCAGGTGAAAGTGGAGCGGCTTCATTTGGAGCTATAGCTAAGGTTTTAAGTGATGAAAGATTTGCATCAGTTAAGGAAGAATTAAAGATAGATGAAAATTCAGTATTATTGTTTGTATCTACAGAAGGTGATACTGATAAGGATAATTATGAAAAAATAGTTTGGGACGGAAAATACCAAAGCTTATAGGAGGGGTAGACAATGGCAAATTTAGAAAAACAAGTAGTAGAACTAACACAAAGACTTATTCGTCAATCAAGTTATTCAGGTGATGAAAAGGGAGTTTCAGATGAACTAGTGAAATTCTTTAATGAAAATGGATTTGATGATGTACACGTGGATAAGTATGGTAACACAATAGGACATATTAAGGGAAATAGACCTGGACCTAAAATAGTATTTGATGGTCATATGGATACTGTTCCTGTTACAGATCCTAGCGAATGGGAATTCCCACCTTTTGAAGCACAAATTCACGACGGTAAAATATATGGCCGTGGAACTAGTGATATGAAGGGAGCTTTAGCAGCTATGGCCGTTGCAGCAGCTAACTACAATAAGGAAACCAAGGGAGACTTCCCAGGTGAAATCTTTGTTGCGGGTATAGTTCACGAAGAGTGTTTTGAAGGGGTAGCAGCTAGAGAAGTTAGTGCCTATACAAAAGCAGACTATGTAATTATAGGTGAAGCATCACAAGGAAATGTAAAGATTGGACAAAGAGGTAGAGGGGAAATAAAGATTGAAACCATAGGTAAACCAGCCCACTCAGCCAATCCAGAAAAGGGAATAAACGCAGTTTATAAAATGTGTAAGGTAATAGATGCTATAAGAGATTTAGAGCCAACCCACCATGACGTATTAGGAGATGGAATTTTAGAATTAGTAGATGTTAAGTCTAGTCCTTACCCTGGTGCAAGCGTAGTCCCAGAGCGTTGTATAGCTACATATGATAGAAGACTTTTAGTTAATGAAACCAAGGAATCTGTTCTTGCTCCAATAAATGAATTATTAGAAAAATTAATGAAGGAAGACCCAGAATTAAAGGTTAAAGCCTACTATGCTGTAGGAGAAGAACAATGCTTCACAGGTAATAAGATTGAAGGTGAAAGATTCTTCCCAGGTTGGTTATTTGACAAGGATGAAGCTTGGGTAAAAGACGTTGTTAGTGAAATGAATAAGATAGAGCTTGATCCAGAAATTACTCAATACAACTTCTGTACTAATGGAAGTCACTATGCTGGAGAAGCTGGAATTAAGACTTTAGGAATAGGACCATCAAAAGAAAACTTAGCTCATACAGTTAATGAATATATAGAAATAGACCAATTGAACATGGTAGTTAATGCCTATCAAGCAGTTATGAAAGCCCTATTAAAATAAGGAGGCGCTTATTATGTACGATATCTTAATCAAAAACGGAACTATAGTAGACGGTAGTGGAGAAAAACCATTTAAGAAAAACTTGGCCATAAAAGATGAAAAAATTACCCTTGTAGACGGGGAAGTGGATGCTAAAAGAGTGATAGATGCAGAAGGAAAACTAGTTACACCTGGTTTTATAGATACTCACTCTCACTCATCCATGCTAGTAAATGTTGAGCCTTACCTAGCTCCTAAGTTATTTCAAGGAATAACTACTGAACTAGTTGCTCAAGATGGAATGGGACCTGCACCAGTAGACGAAAAAAACATTAAGGCTTGGACTAAGGCCATGGCTGGTCTAGAGGGAGAATATGACTTTGAGTGGAAGTGGAGATCTGTTGCAGATTATCTAGATGAACTTGAAAAGTTAGAACTTGGACCAAATATTGCCTACTTGGCACCACATGGAAATATTAGAATGGTTAGCATGGGTTTAGATAATAGAAAACCTACAGAAGAAGAGCAAGAAAAGATGAATCAAGAGCTACAAAGAGCCTTTGATGAAGGAGCTTTTGGCATGAGTACTGGAATGATTTATCCACCTTGTGTCTATGCTAATATAGATGAGTTTATTGAATTAGGAAAGGTTATTAAGGCTAATGATGGTGTATTTGTAACCCACCAAAGATCAGAAGCAGATGCCATGTTAGAATCAATGGATGAAATTATTACCATAGGAAAAGAAAGTGGATGTAGAACACACTTTTCACACTTTAAGGTATGTGGTAAGAAAAACTGGGACAAGGTTCCTAAAATAATTGACAAGTTAGACAAGGCTAAGGAAGAAGGAATGATTGTATCCTTTGACCAATATCCATATGTTGCTGGTTCAACTATGATGTCAGTTATTCTACCTCCATGGGTTCACGACGGAGGAACTGAAAAATTAATCGAAAGATTATATGATGAAGAACTTCGTAAGAAAATGAAGGAAGATATAATTAATGGAATTCCAGGTTGGGATAACTTTATAGACTTTGCTGGTCTAGAAGGAATCTTTATAACCTTTGTAAAACATGAAGAAGCAGAAAAATATGTTGGAATGAACCTAATTGAGCTTGGAGAAGCTACAGGTAAGGATCCATATGATGCAATCTTTGATTTGATTAGGGATGAAGAAAATATCGTAGGTCTAGTTGACTTTTATGGAACAGAAGAACACGTTAAGACATTTATGTCAAGACCAGAGCAAAATGTATGTACAGATGGAATAATAGGTGCAAAACCTCATCCAAGACTATATGGTGCATTCACTAGAGTTTTAGGTAAATACTGTAGAGATGAAGAACTATTTTCTATAGAAACAGCTATTAGAAAAATGACTGGTAAACCAGCAGATACTATTGGTTTATTAGACAGGGGCTACCTGAAAGATGGTTATGCAGCAGACGTATTAGTAATTGACTTTGATGAAGTTATAGATGTTGGTGACTATACTGAACCTAAACAATTGGCTAAGGGAATTGATTATTCAATAGTGAACGGAAAAATTCTAATTGATAATGGTAAACAAACGCCACAAAAAGCAGGAAAAGTATTACGTTATAAAGGACGTAATTAGTAAATTTAGAGCCCTCCCCAGGAGGGGGGCCTCTAAATAAAGATAAAAGACAAAAAAGAAAAAGAAACAAGTAAAATACATAGGGGGAATCATGGGTAAAACTCAAAAAACAGCTCTTATAATTATTATTCTTTACATGATAGCAACAGTAGCTATTGGGCTAATTGCTTCTTACATGAAAAAGAAAAAATCAGACTCCAAGGGATCCAATGAAGATTTCTTGATGGCAGGAAAATCACTAGGACCTTTAATGTTAGCAGGTACACTTTTTGCAGCCAATACTGGTGGAGCTAGTACTACAGGAATTGCAACCAACGTTTATAGTTTTGGTTTATCAGCAGCCTGGTATGTAATAGCATCAGGAATAGGATTTATCTTGGTATCATTTGTAGCACCATTCTTTAGAAAGTCAGCGTCAAATACAGTGCCTGAAATCATAGGAAAAAGATATGGGAAACCATCACATATATTTACTGCAGTTACTTCAATTTTAGCCTTGTTTATGGCTACAGGAGCTCAAATAATAGCTACTGCTTCCATAATTAATGCGGTTACTTCCTTAGACTTTAATAAGGCGGCAATAATAACTACCATAGTAGTTATCCTTTACACTATGATCGGTGGATTTGCGTCTGTAACAGCGGCTAATATGATGCACGTTTTATTTATAACAGTAGGTATGACAGTAGCTCTATTTATTATGGTAGGTAATAGTGCTGTAGGTGGCTTTGCTGGTTTATTTGAAAAAGCAAACGCTATCTCGGCTCAATCAGGTGGAGAACTTGACTTATTGAGTATGACCAAGGTAGGTATACCGACCATACTGGGCTATATAGCCATGTACTGTATGACCTTCCCTACAGGACAAGAGATTGTACAAACTTACTCATCAGCTAAGGATGGTAAGTCAGCTAAGGTTGGATCAATAATAGCAGGTTTAGTATCAGCTGCCTATGCTATAGTTCCAGCAACTATAGGTTTAATAGCTTATGCTTGTATAGATGGCTATGCAGATGGTGGAGTTTCTTCATCAGCATTGGCGGACGCAACTCTTACTTTCGCACCACCAATTATTTCAGGACTAGTACTTTCATCAATCGTTGCAGCAACTATAAGTTCTGCATCAGGTAATATGATAGGTACAGCAACTATGTTCTCCAATGATATCTTTGTTCCTTATATAAATAAGGGTAAAAGAGATGACAGAAAAGAAGTTGTTGTTTCAAGAGTAGTTATGTTAACAGCAGGACTGTTTGGTTTAGGTGTAGCCTTATCCAACTCAAATATAATAAGTGTAATGATGAGTGCCTTTGCCCTAAGAAGTGCTGGACCATTCGCAGCCTTTGTTTGTGGACTATTCTGGGACAAGGTAACAGCTAAGGCTGGATTTGTAGCTATAATAGCAGGAACTATAGTTTCAGCTACTTGGATTTTTGCCTTAAACAATCCATTTGGCCTAAGTGCTATTGTTCCAGGAGCTCTAGTAGCATTTATATTTATCTATGTAGTTACTAAGATAGATCTAGCAAGAGGTAGAAAACCAGCTCCAATGATAGAATTTACAGAAGAATAAAAGACAATAATAATAAAAAAAATAAATAGTAATTAAAAGATAGACTAGAAATTTCTAGTCTATTTTTATTTGCTTAAATAATCTTGCTATAGGTGAAAAAATATTTTTATAGGAAAAACTCTTGAAAAAGAAGACTAAAAACCAAAACTATTTAAATAAAAACAAAAAAGTCTACCAAATAAAAAAGGATTAAAAAAAGATGCTTTTAGTTAATTACTTTACTATATTAGTCTATTGATAAGCCCTTATAGTTTACCTTAACATTATAAAGAATAAACAGGAGGGGGTTATGAAAAACTTATATGTATTATTTATTAGGGAAGAAGGACCTTAGTAGTTCAAAGGATATCTAGTTAACTTAACTAAGGGACTAGAAAATTATTAGCTATAAAAAGATATGGCTAGTAGGCTAAGTTAATTATCAAAGTATATTATTAGGTGATAGTCAATTTAAAACTAAGAGTAGATTGATATAGAAAATTATGAAAGGAAATAAAGAATGAAAGTAAAATTGAAAAGATTACAAGCTATCTTTTTAACGCTAGCTATTTTGATAACTAATTTTGTTGGCGTTTTTTCAGAAAATATAGTATTAGCACAGACGGGTAAGCCTATGGAGGTAACAGACCTTAGAGTTGAGCCTGCATATCACTAAGATATGGGGAAAAGTTTAGTGTATCAGGAAATTTTGGGGGACCAGGTTATACTGCTAACCCAGGGGACATACTAAATGTATCATTTAACACTAAGGGTACAAATGTAATGATTCCCAATATAGAAAAAGATCTTTATGATAATGGAGTAAAAATAGGAGTAGCTAGATTTTCTTCTAGTGGTATTCAAATAGAGTTTACTGAGGGAGTGAAAGATCTTCATGATGTCAGTGGAAACTTTACCATAGATGGTCAAGCCTATAATACTGACACATCTTCAACTAATACAGGTACTGTAGAGGTAAAATCAGGAGATATAAGTAGAAATATAGAAGTAAAGTATGAACACAATGACTCAGGCACAGTAACTGAAAATGTTTATAGTAAACAGGGGGTTTCTTATGCGGGAGACCCAGATAATGTAAGATGGATATTTACCTTAAATGCAGCTCAAAAAGATGGGACTTATATAACCTATAATATAAGTGACACTTTGAATGAGGATATGGATTGGAATGAAGAGGCTATAAAAAGTGATCCTTATTTTATAAGAGTCACTAATAAATCTGGTAATCAAGAATATATTTCCTATAAAGATGCAGCCAGTAGGGGAATAATGATTAATTTTAACGATAAAACTGTAACTATAAAAGCCTATGGTTCTATTTTAAATCAAAATCAAGTAGAAATAACCTTGCTTGCTAGTCTAACTGATGAGGTTAAAGAAGATGTTGATAAAAAATTTGTTGAAAACACCTCAGAGGTTAGTATAGATGGAGATCCAGATAATGAGTGGGAAATTAAGGAAGAAGACAAAAGTGCTAGCGCAGATGTCTACCACGTTGATGCCCAGGAGCAAGGGGTAAAAACTAGTAAAGTAAAGTTTTTGAAAAAATCTTATAAGGATGGACACCCTATTCCAAATGTGAAGTTTGAGGTAAGAAGAAAAGATGATGGAGAATTTGAGTTTTCTAAAAAATTTAAAGAGAGTGATTATCTTAAATTAAGTGAAGATAAAAAAGTCATAACAGCCATAACAGATGAGAAGGGTGAGTTTGAACTTATAGGCCTAAAGGCAGGAGAATATAAGTATAAGGAAATAGAGGCTCCTGAATTTATAGATTTTAACTTGAAAAATTCTGAGATAAGAGAATTTGAGATTAGTCCAGAAAAAAATAAAGTTGAGCAAAGAATCCAAAATAATGTGAAGAAGATTCAAATACCAGTTAAGAAGATTTGGAAGGGGGGACTTCCAGAAGGACAAGAAAAAATAACCCTAGTTTTAAAACAAGATAATGGAATAATAGCCGATAAGCTAATAATGGATGGTATTAAGGATCTTGAGGACTCAGCGGAAGAAGCTCATGAAACCAAGGAATGGGAAGGACATTTTAAGGAAGTACCAACCCATGAGTATGTAGATGGTGAGTGGAAAGAAATCATTTATACTGTTGAAGAAGAAGGAACTAAGTATGGTACCGTAACTATTGGTGAAGACACCTATAGGGTAGATGTTAAAGAACCAGAAGAGGGAAAAGATGACAGGTGGACAGTAACTAATACTAGGGTAAGCAAGGTAACTGCTGATAAGATTTGGGCTAAAAATGGGATAAGGACAGAAAAAAATGAGAAACCAAGAGAAGATAGTCCAGATGTATATTTCAAGCTACAAGAAAAATTCGGTGATAGGTGGATAGATAGTGAGCCTAGACAAGTTATAAAATATGAAGGAAAAAGAGTTGAGTTTGATCATATAGAAGCTCATAAGGACTACAGGGTTGTGGAAACCAAGGATAAGGACGGTAAAGAATTGTGGAGCTTCGATGGTTATCAAACCAGTGTAGAAAAAAAGGAAGCAAGATCTATTGAATGGAACTTTACCAATAACTATGAGACAAGAGATGTTAGGGT
>CALAZW010000077.1 GCA_937926545.1 uncultured Helcococcus sp.
GTCTATGGATTAATCCAGAAGTTAAAAACTTTGATGATTTTACCATAGATGATTTTAAGTTAATCGACTATGATCCGGACAAGACCAAGTACAAAATTCCTATAGCCATCTAATGGAATTAAGATTTTTAGGCTGGTTACAAGGCCTACATAACCCTATGCTGGACCAACTGATGATATTTATTACCAAGTTGGGAGATAAGGGAACCATCTGGATAATACTTGCCCTATTATTTGTGGTTACAAAAAAGTATAGGAGGGAGGGTTTGGCCATAGGCCTAAGCCTTCTTATCATGATGGTAGTTGGAAATGTGATTTTGAAAAATTTAATCCAAAGGCCCAGGCCTTTTTACGGCAAGGAAATAGACCTTTTAATTGATAGGCCCTTAGATTTTTCATGTCCTTCAGGCCATACCTATTCATCCTTTGTATCGGCCTTGGTGGTTTTCTTCTACCGGAAGAAGGAGGGAAGCATACTACTGGTTTTAGCTTCTCTTATAGCTTTTTCTAGAATGTATTTGTATGTTCACTATCCAAGTGACATATTCTTATCCATAGTTCTAGCTATAGTAACTGCCCTGCTATCAAAGAGAATAATAGACAGGTATGTCTACAAGAATAAAAGACAGAATAAGGCCTAGGCCTTATTTTTTTATAGGAGAAAAAATGAAAAAAGAAAAAAAGACTATGTTTTTAGTTTATCTATTTGTAATTCCAGCTGGACTTTTTCTAGGTGCCGGCTTTGGCTATTTTAGAAGTCAAGAGGCCTTTCTAGGTCTTAGTCTTTTAACCTATATATTATTCATTATTGTCTTTCTAGGCCTAATTATTTTTCTTGATGTAGTCCTTCATGAATTTGGCCATCTCTTAGGAGGCCTTGCTACAGGCTATGGCTTCGTATCCTTTAGGATCCTTGACTGGATCTTGGTAAAGTACCCAGAAGGCTTTAGATTAAAGAGATACTCCATACCTGGAACCCTGGGTCAGTGTCTTTTAAGTCCGCCTGAGAAAGAGGATGGGGACTATCCAGTCTTGATCTACAATTATTCAGGAGTGGTCATGAACCTGGTTTTGATTTTTATTTCCCTGGCCTATTTGTTTTGGGGATCTAAACCAGCCTTAACCTATTTCTTTTATGGGGGCATTTTTATAAACCTTATACTGGCTGCCATGAATATAATTCCCATAGAGCCCAATGATGGCTATAATGGTAGAAAACTTAAGAGGGACCAGGACTACAAGGATATGTTTTGGGAGATTCTTTATATAAATAGTCTTTTAACCAGGGGAGAAGATGTTGATTTAGCCTATTTAGAAGGGATAAAAAGTCCTATAAAGACTTCTCTTACAGCCTATATACCTCTTTTAATGGTCAGTGATTTTCTGGCGGAAGAGGACTATGAAAAGGCCCTTTCACTTTTAGAAAGAGTAGACAAGGACTATGATCTGATAAGTCTTTATAGCTATGAAATATATTTGGAGACCTATTTTTGTGAGTCCATCTTGGACTGGAAAAGAGGACTTGATTTGAAGGACCTGGAATTGTCCAAGGACTTGGACCGTTATATGAAAATGACTAAGACCTATCCATCTAGACATAGGTTTTGGATATTCTACTATGGTTTGGTTAAGGCTGATGAAAAGAAGTTAGCCCAGGCCCAAAAGAACTTTACCAAGAGCTTGAAATCCTACCCAACCAGGGGAGAGGCAGTCAAGGAAGAAAAGATAGTAAAAAACTTGCTTAAGATGATAGAAGATAAATAAAATAGAGCCCTTGGGCTCTCTTTTACTTTAATGCTTCATTTACAGCTTCAATTATAGCCTGGCTAGTATTGGTAGCACCGGCGATAGTATCTATGTTTTCTGTTGAATTGGCCTTTATAATTCTCTTAGGAATTTCTTCTAGGGCCTTATCAGCAAGACCTTCTGTTTCCACGTGGTCTAGGATTTCAACATTTTTAATTTCTTGATTTTCAACAGTGACCTTAACTTTTAAGTCACCATTATTACCCTTTGAACTAGCTTCATAGCTTCCATCTTCATATTTCTTGGAAGATTTTTCTATGTCTTTTTCATTTTCTTCCATAAAACCTTCTAAGGTCTTTCTTTCTTCTTCAATGTTAGTAAGGTTTTTCTTTTCTGAATTGGCAGCAGCCGATT
>CALAZW010000078.1 GCA_937926545.1 uncultured Helcococcus sp.
GAGGATTGAACTGACTTTCCAATTGCCTTATCTCCATCTGTCTTTTTCTTTCCGCAATTTCGTCATTTCTACTTACCAATTCCTTCATTTTCTTATTCATACTATTAAACTCATCATAGAGAACCTGAAATTCATCAAAGGTTTTTTCCCTTATCCTATAATCCAGGTTTCCCTTTTTCACCTGGTCTATCCCATCTACCAAGGAATCCATGACCCTTACATTGTCCTCAGCCAATCTTTTAGAAACTATAGATATGATGGCAAAAAGTATAACTAGCATGGCTAGGGCAGTCCCCATACCTATAAGTAGAAAATCCTTATAGCGGTCTACTGACGTCATGGTAATCACATTAAACTTTTCATTGTTTATCCTGGCCTTTATATAGTAGTAGGGTATATCCCCATATTCAATTATTTCATGGGACTTTTTCTCATAGGGAAACTTCCCCATGGAATTTATTAAAAGATCCTCAGTTGTAAAAATCACATTATCATAGTGGTCTGTAACCACCAGCCTATCTATAGACCTGTAATTTATTCTTTCTCTCATAGAGTCTGGATGGACAAAAAATATTAAATAGCCCTTCTCTTCTCCCTTTATCCTGACGTCCTTGGCCATAATATAAGGATAGGACTTGATTAGGCTATAATTGTAATTATTGATATCTTCAAAGACCACATTAAGATTTTTTCTATAAAACTCATTTAGCCTTTCTATCAACTTATCCTTGTCATAGACATACCTATCCTTACGATAAATATTGCTGGTAAGGACAAATCCATTTCTGTCTACTAGAATAAACTTAGACCTGATCTTTTGACCAGTTGTAAAAGAATAAAGAAGTTGGTTGGCCTTACTCCTATCACTGGATAAAAATGACTCTCTTATGTAATCATGGCTGGCCAATTGGTTAATGCCCTCCCTATAACTTAGATACTCTTCAGCTATGACTTTTGAAACTTCCTGATTGTAGGTCTTATTTTCTTTTACAATCGTTTTCCTATAGTAAAAAAATATAAGGCCTATGGTAAATATAAAAATAAAAGCGACTATAGCCAACATATACTTGATAAAAGTATTCTTCATATAGTCCTTAAACTTATTACTTGTCTTATCCCCCATAGTAACCTCCACATACTAATAATACTTTATCCCCCTAATTTTTCCAAATGAAAAGAGCAGAAAACCTGCTCTAAACACTTAGTTCTTTTCTTCCTGTCAACTTGAAAAATATTAGAAGGGATATGACAGACGTGGCTGTTAAGACTGTTGAATAAGCCGCCGCATTGCCGTAATTTCCCCTTATTACCTCTGTATAAATTGATACTGTAAGGGTTTGGGTTTCACTCGTATAAAGAATTATTGATGAGCTTAGCTCGCTTATTACTGTAACCCAACTCATTATAGCTCCAGCCAGAACTCCTGGCATCATCATTGGAATTACCACCCTGGTAAAGGCCTCCAACTCTGTAGAACCTAAACTGACAGCAGCCTCTTCTATACTTGGACTAATCTGACCTATAATGGCCGTACTAGACCTAATAGTATAAGGCATCCTCCTAATAATAAAGGAAGCTATCATAATAAAGGCAGTACCACTTAAAAGTATAGGATCTTCACTAAAGGCAAATAAGTAAGATATACCTAGAACAGATCCTGGTATTATAAATGGAAACATGGTTATAGTATCTAAAAGTGAAGTTAGGTGATTTTTCTTTCTAACTGTTAGGTAAGAAATTAAAATTCCCAGTATCACTATTCCTACTATGGCTATCAAGCCTAATTTATAGGTATTTCCTATAACTGAATTATCTTTAGCTAGAAGGGTTGCCCTATAGCTATCTAATGAGAAGCCCTTGGTAAATACCTGGCCTCCATTGTTCTTTAAAAATGATGTATATATTACAACTGCCTGAGGTAAAATAGCTAGTAAGACTACAAAGTAGACAAATACATGGGCTAATACTCCCTTAAGTCCTATTGGCTCTTCTGGAGTCATAGGTTTTAGGGCAGTCATAGA
>CALAZW010000079.1 GCA_937926545.1 uncultured Helcococcus sp.
GAGCGCCCGGCTCATAACCGGTAGGTCCGGGGTTCGAGTCCCTGAAGGCCCACCAGAAAAAAGCACAGTATGTGCTTTTTTTGTACTTTAAATAGGTGATATATGCAAATTATAGAAGTAAAAATAAAAGATAGAAAAAAATACATAGACCTACTCTTGTTGGCCGATGAAGATAGAGACATGGTAAATAAATATATCTATGATGGAAAGATGTATGCTATTGATCATGAAGGATCTTTTATAGCCAGTATACTGATTATATTTAAAGAGGAAGATGTTATAGAGATTAAAAATATAGCTGTAGACCCTAATTATCAAAGAAGGGGCTATGGTAAATTTTTGATTGAATTTATAGCCAGTCTTTATGGAGATTACTTCAACTCTATGATAGTAGGAACAGGAGAGAGTCCCTTAACCCTACCTTTTTATAAGTCCTGTGGTTTTGAAGAATACTATAGACTGGAAAACTTTTTTACAGACAACTACAAGGAACCTATCTTTGAAGAAGGCATTCAATTAATAGATATGATATATTTAAGAAGACATATGATTTAATCATATGTCTTTTTGGCACAAAAAATAAGTTAGAGAAATAATGTTTCAAAAACATGATTAATCATAGAAAACTGTTTCTTCGATTAAAAGGTCTAAAATTAGATGTAAAAAGAGAAATAGAGAAAAAAGAAGTGGTACAAAATTGATTAATCAACTTAAAATCTGATACTATAGTTTCATAAATAGGAAAACAATTTCCTTTTTTATATAGTATAATTTTAATGTACTAAGAGACTATAATAGAAACGTGGAGGAAATATGACTATTAAAAAGAAAATGTTATCATCCTTGCTAGCATTGACGACAGTGCTATCATTAGGAAATGTTGCTGACATAAAGGCAGCAGAAGATTCAAAAGTTTTATATGAATACGTTCAAAAAGAAGACGGATCATATGGATATGATAAAAACAAGCCAGTTAAGTATTATCAAGGATCCGAAGAAACAGTAAAAATACCAAAAGATTTTAAACAAGACAAGGAAGAGTTTAAGTCTGCTTGGGTTTCAACAATTTTTAACTTAAATATTCCAACACCAAAAGATGAAGAAGATTTTAAAAAATTATATATGGAAAGACTAAATACCATGTATGAGTGGAATATGAACGCTATGATATTTCAAGTTAGGCCCTTATTGGACGCTTACTACCAATCTGAAATAAATCCTACCAGCCAATACTTAAGTGGAAAGCAAGGTCAGGATGTTAATTGGTCTATAGATCCCCTTACTTGGATGATTGAGCAAACCCACGAAAAGGGAATGGAATACCATGCTTGGTTTAATCCTTATAGAATAACGAATTCAAAGCCTATGGATTTAGTTAAGGGACTGACAGAAGAAGAATTTAATAATATGTCTGTAGAAGCATACTTAAATTTATTGGTAGAAAAGGAAGTTTTATCCAAGGATAACTTTGGGGTAAAGAATCCTCACTTGGTTATGAAGGATATATCAGGTAAATTATTATTAAATCCAGGAGAACCTGAGGTTGTAGAATATTTTACTTCTTCTATTAAGGAAGTTGTAGAAAATTATGATGTGGATGCTATCCATTTTGATGATTACTTCTATCCTTATAGTATGAATCCAAATGTTGAAAAAGATAGGCCTAACTATGATTTGATAACTGAGCAAGATAGGGCTTCATTTGAAAAGTATGGAATAGCTAAAGGCTATAAAGATGATCAAGAAGGTTTAGATGACTGGAGAAGGGACAATGTTACCAAGATGGTTAGCGAAATCAGCAAGATGATAAAAGCTCACAATAAGGTCTCTGGTAAGTCAGTACAATTTGGTATATCTCCTTTTGGAATCTATAAGCATAAGAAAATACATGGAGAAGGAACAAATACTCCTGTAGGTTCATCAGAATCATACTCAGGTAGTGCAGGTTATGCAGATACAGTAAAATGGATGGAAAAAGGTTTAGTTGACTATGTTGTTCCTCAAATTTACTGGGCCTTTACAACAGGAGCAGCCCCTTATGGCGAAATAGCTAGATGGTGGAGTGAAGTGGGAGAAAAAACAAATACTCATGTATATGTTGGCCATCCTAATTATAAATTGACTACTATGTGGCTTAAGGCACCGGAATTTTTAAACCCTGAAGAAATTAATAATCAAGTTAAATTTAATCAAAACTTAAAAGGAATAAAGGGAAGTTCAATCTTTAGTTATGAACATTTAAATAAGGTTGACCCAGATGCTGAGGCAAGTGATGATTTTAGTAAGTTAAAATATCAAGGTTTAAATGGAAGTATAGATATTCTTAAAAATGATAGCTTTTCAAGTAAATCATTGACTCCAGCAAAAACACATTTATCACCTAAGACAGAAGTTCAATTAGAAAAGGTTGTTTTAGATAGTGAAAATGGAAAATTAAGTTGGACTGAAGAAAAAAATAAGAATTCAAGATTCTATGTAATATATGAAGGTAATAAAAGCCTATCATTAGAAGAGTTAACGTCTGATGCTAATAATATTTTAGATAAGGTTAAATTTAATGGTAAGGGAAATTATGAATATGAAATAGAATATAATTCTAATAAACAATATGCTGTAAGTGTTCTTGATAGGGCATTTGTCGAAACTAAGGCTAGTTTGGCTAAGCCTATTTTAGAAGAAGGACAAGATGAAACTAAAAACTATAATGTAAAATCATATGTAAATATTAGATCTTCTAAAGATGTTTCAAGTGAAAAATTAGGTAATTTAAATAAGGGAGATAAGGTTAAGGGGATAATAAAAGACGCTTGGTTAGAGTTTGATTATAAAGGTGAAAAAGCCTATATTTCTAAGAACTTTATTACTGAAAAAGAACTACCTGTAGAAAAGAAAACTGGCTATAAGGTTAAGTCCTATGTGAATATCAGATCTGGAAAATCTACAAGCAGTAAGGTATTAGCTAACTTTAAGAAGGGAGATCTTCTAGAGGGTACTATAAAGGGAGCTTGGTTAGAATTCGATTATAAGGGTGGAAAAGCTTATATTTCTAAGAATTTTGTAGAAGAAACCAATGTCTATACAGTTAAATCATATGTAAACATTAGATCAGGAAGAAACACTAAGAGTAAAATTTTAGGTAACTTTAGGAAGGGAGATCTTCTAGAAGGTACTATAAAGGGAGCTTGGTTAGAATTAGACTATAAGGGTGGAAAAGCCTATATTTCTAAGAACTTTGTAAAATAAAAAAAGAATAAAATAAAAAAATCTATAGGGGAAGTTCTCTATAGATTTTTTTTACCATATTTTTTATATTAAAGTTATAATATTTTTTATTGGAATAGACTAAGAGGATGTTTTCAGGTAGGCTATAGGGGCTGTTATCGGCGATATAAGGGGTTTCTTGCACTAGGCAAAGTCCAAGTGTGTCTTCGCTTATATAGGCCTTAAAAAGCCTGATTTTGACTAGTCTAGCCATTTGTTTAGCTGAGACCAGTTGGTTTGGACTTTCAAAATGGAAATTTTTACTTTTATTAGAGTTCATTTTGACATAAAGGTAGTCCTTATCTATATAAAGATTTGTCAGATAAAGCTTTTCATCAAAAAGTTCTAGAGTCTTGATCCTAGTTAAAATACTTTTAATATGAAGAATTTGTTCTGTGTTTATTAAGTCATTTCTATTGTGAACTAAAAGGTTCTTTTCTTCTAGTGAGAGCACTTGCTCTTGATATTTTTTATTTAGATGGCTATTAAAGCTATCGAGTCTTTCTATCCCTATAAAAGACTCTGCATCAACTAAAGAGAATTTGTTAAGCCTAAGTAGTTTTTTATTTGCTAGTAGAATGCGATATACATCTTCATTGGAATTTTCCTGGGGGGTTGAAAGGCCATGGTGTTTAAACCTATCCTTGATAAAGGGCAAATCAAAACTTATACCATTATAGGTTACAAGGTCCTTGTGGTGGATATGTTCATAGATGGCCTCCAAAAGAACTTTTTCATCAGCGGGATCTTCTAGGTGGTACTGGATAAAATTATCTTTTTTACCATCATAGGGATAGAGTAGGCCACAGATGACAATTTGAGAATTTACCCTACTAACACCAGTTGTTTCTATATCTAAAACTATTTTATTATCTATATAATCAGTTATAATCTTATCTTTAATTATTTTCATAAAACACCTTATTTCTTTATTTTTAGGATATAATATTATATATTAATAATCATATCATAAGGAGTGATTAAGATGATTTATTTTGACAATGCATCAACCACCAGGGTTGATGATGACATAATTGATTTAATGGCCAAAAGCATGAGGGAAAACTTTGGTAATCCTTCCTCCCTTCATAGCCTGGGATTTAAGGCGGAAAAGGAAGTTGAGAAGGCTAGAAAGACCATAGCTGATAGGTTGGGAGTTGACAAGGAAGATTTCTTCTTTGTTCCCAGTGGAACCATAGCCAATAATGCTGTTATTAAATCATCCTTAGTAAATAAGAAAAATCCTAATTTGGTAACTACCAGCTTGGAACATTCCAGTATTTATAATTTGGTGACAGACTTAAAGGACTGTGAGCTTAGGTTGGTAAAGACAGACGGTTTTGGCTTTGTTGACCTGGAGGATTTGGAAAAAAAGATTGATGAAAATACGGTTTTGGTATCTATAATTCATGTTAATAATGAACTTGCCACCATAAATGACCTTTATGCAATAGGATCTGTGGTAAAAAAGAAGAATCCTTCCTGCCTTTTTCATTCAGATGGGGTTCAGGCCTTTTGTAAGATAGAAGCAGATTTAAGCCTGGTAGATTTTTATACGGTGACCAGCCACAAGATAAACGGGCCCCAGGCCATAGCTGGACTTTATATTAAAAATCCTTCTAGTTTTAATCCCCTATACTTGGGAGGAAAACAAGAAAAGGGAGTCTTTCCAGCAACTGAAAATGTGGCTGGCATAGAGGGATTTGCAAAAGCTGTAGAAAAAAACCAAAACTATGATAAAATAGAAAAGTTGAATGGGTTAATGAGAGAGGAAATATTAAAAATAGAGGATAGTAGGATTAATTCTCCTAGGGAAAACTCCTCCCCCTATATTTTAAGTCTTTGCTTTAAGAATATAAAGGCTGAGGTGCTTCTTCATTACCTGGAGATGGATGAGGTCTATGTCTCTACAGGTTCAGCCTGCAACAAGGGGGCCAAGAGTAGGGTTATAGAAAATCTAGGATTGGATAAGGACTATTCAGATGGATGTATCAGGGTATCCTTTGATAAGAATAGTAGTGAAGAAGAAGTTTTTGATTTTATAAGAATATTAAAAGAAAAGATAGAAATAATAAGAAGTATAATGAGGTAAATATGGATTGGGTATTAAGTGTTAGCTTTGGCGAATTAATGCTAAAGGGTAAAAATAGAAGAGTATTTGAAAAACAAATGATTAGTCAAATCAGAAGGGCCATAGGAGATATTAGGTTTAATAAATTTTTTATGGAACAAGGCAAACTTTATATAGATGCGGACAAGGCTGATTTTGAAGAAATAATAAAAAGAGTAAAAAAAGTTTTTGGTATAGTTTACATATCCCCTTGCCTTATGGTGGACAAGAATATGGAAAGTATAGAGGAAGCTGTAATAGAAATTGTAAGAGAAAAAGCCTTGGAAGAAAATGTTACCTTTAAGGCTAAGGCCAATAGGGTGGACAAGTCCTTTCCTCTTAAGTCTCCAGAAATAGCTGCTGAAGTAGGGGCCATAGTCTTAAAAAACTTTGGAAACTACAAGGTGGATATAAGAGAGCCTGAGGAAATGGTCTATGTTGATATTAGAGAACATGCCTTTGTCTATATGGACAGGGTTAAGGGCATGGGAGGTCTTCCTATAGGAACAGGAGGCAAGGCCCTATTACTTTTATCAGGTGGTATAGACTCTCCAGTGGCAGGTTTTGAAATTGCCAGAAGGGGTGTGGATATTTCTGCCATGCATTTTCACTCCTATCCTTTTACCAGTGAAAGGGCTGAGGACAAGGTAAAAAGATTGGCAGAGACCTTGGCTATTTACGTGGGAGAAATGACCTTCTATTCCATAAATCTTCTTCCCATCTACACAGCTATAAATAAGAATTGTAAGCCTAGGTTTACTACGGTTATAGCTAGAAGGTTTATGATGAGAATAGGGGAAGAAATAGCTAGAAGGGATGGTTTTGATGGCTTTATAACAGGCGAGAGTTTAGGCCAGGTTGCCAGCCAAACTATCCAGGGGATTTCTGTAGTTAATGCGGCTACAAATCTACCAATCTTAAGACCATTAATAAATATGGATAAGGTGGATATTATTGATATAGCCAAGGATATAGACACCTACGATATATCAATTGAGCCCTTTGATGATTGTTGTAGCTTCTTTGCACCTGATAGACCGGCAACCAAGCCTAGGATCTATGATGTGGAAAGGGAAGAGGAAAATTTGGATATAGAAGGGCTGGTAGAGGATGCTCTAGCCAGTATGGAAGTATTTAAAGTCAGCTTATAGTTGACTTATAAATATACATTTGTTATTATAATAAAAAGTATAGAAGGGAGAAGAAAATGAATAGATTAAGAATTTTAGATCAAGACAAGAAGTTTATATTTTCTCCTGGAGATTTTATCAGGGGCTAACCCTGTAAGTTTGTAGCTTAAGCACACTTTAGGTGTGCTTTTTTTATTTTAAATAAGGAGGTGCCATGAGCACGCTGAAAAAAACTGCCTGGTTTTTTAAGAAAAACCGAGGTCAATATAGTCTAGTAATTTTTTTCTTATTATTAGAGTATTTAATAGATCCTCTTCCTCCCTACCTGATAGGAAGGATAGCTGATGAAGTTTCTAACCAGTCCTTAACTAGGGACATCTTATATAGGCTAGGCTTAATTTTATTTTCGTCTATCATTTTAAGGTATCTTATTTCCTACATCTGGAATTTTTTACTTTTCAAAGGTTCCTACAAGATGGGAAGGGACAGCAGGAGAAGATTAGTGGAAAAACTACTAGGGGCAGACCCTGAATTTTACTCTAAAAATACCAGTGGTAGCTTGATGAGTAAGGCAACCAACGATGTATCGAATATGGAAATGTTGGCAGGCTATGGAATCCTATCCTTTCTCGATGCAACCATCTATCCCTTGGTCTTGATTTTTATCATGGGTAAAACCATATCTTGGAAGCTTACCTTGATATCTATTATTCCCCTGCCTATTTTAATCTATGCCAGCAAGAAATTAGGAGATAGGCTCTACCAGGTCTATAGAAAAATCCAAACTTCTCTGGAAGGGTTAAATGAGTCTGTTTTAGAAAATGTTACCAGCATACGTGTTATTAGAGGCTTTGCCATGGAAAAAGAGGTGGAGCAAAGGTTTGATAAAAACAATCAGACCATCTATGAGCAAATGGTAGGCCAGGTTAAGTTGGCTGGTTGGTTCATGCCCCTGGGGGCTATTATACCAGCCTTGAGTTTTCTTCTTGCCCTTTTATGGGGAGAAAAACTAATGGCCCTGGGCCAGTTAAATCTGGGCCAATTGGTTTCGTTTTTTGTCTATTTGAATATGCTGGTTTGGCCCATGTATGCATTTGGAGACTTTATTAATGTTTACCAGGAATCCAAGTCTTCAATAGATAGATTAGATGAACTTTATAAGTATGAAGGTAAAAATGAGACGAGAAAGGGAAGTTTAACCTGTAGCTTTGAAGAAAACTTTGAATTTAAAGACTTTTCTTTTTCCTATCCTCAAGCAGATAGGTCCAGCCTAAGGAATATAAACTTAAAGGTATCCAAGGGCCAGACTCTAGGAATAGTTGGAAAGATAGGAAGTGGTAAAACCAGCTTGGCCAGACAATTTTTAACTATTTATCAGGGGGAAAAGGGAGAGATTTTAATAGACGATAGACCCTTGACAGACTATAGTGTGGAAAGTGTAAGGGCTAAGGTGGGCTATGTGCCCCAAAATCATATTCTTTTTTCCAAAAGTATTTATGAAAATGTTTTATTTGGTCAACCAGAGGCAAGTGAAAAAGAGCTTATAGAAGCCTTGAATTTCTCTGATTTTACCAAGGATTTAGAAGCCTTCTCCCAGGGCTTAAATACCAAGATAGGAGAAAAGGGAGTTTCTATCTCAGGAGGACAAAAGCAAAGGATTAGTATAGCCAGGGCCTTTATTAAAAATCCAGATATTTTAATCCTGGATGATAGTTTATCGGCTGTTGATGGGATAACTGAAGAAAAAATCCTAGCCAATATTAAGGCTGAAAGAGAGGGGAAGACCAATATAATAATTGCCCATAGGCTGTCAGGGGTTAGGGATGCAGACCTTATAATAGTGATGGATGATGGCCTTATAGTTGAAAGGGGCAGTCATCAAGAGCTTATGGACTTGAAAGGCTGGTACTACCAGCAATATAATCAACAGAAATTAGGTGATCAAGATGACTAAAAAAGATAAATTTAGAAGAAAAAAACTTTGGGCCTATGGTAAAAAGGTTAGACCCTTAATAATTATAGGCCTGGTCTTTACTCTCATTAACACACTTTTGAGCCTGGCTGGACCCTATATAATATCGGTGATTTTAGACAGCCAGTTGGTGGAAAACCTTGGGGCTAAAAACTATTCGCTCTACCTTAAACTGTGCCTGGCCTTCTTGGGGGTAACCCTGGCAGGGGCCATCTTTAAATACCTGACTTCCTTGGCCTATGGGGTTTTGGCCAATAAGCTTCTCTATATAATTAGAAAGGATGTATTTAATCATGTCCTAGGCCTTCCCATAAGTTTTTTTGACCAGTATCCTGCAGGTAAGGTTGTATCTAGAATTAATAATGATAGTCAAGATATAAAGATGCTTTTTCAAATACTCTTGTCTGATATATTGACCAGTTTAATTTTTTGTATGGCCATATTAATTGGACTTTTTATGGTGGATTACAAAATGGGTTTGATATCTCTTTTATCCCTTCCCTTGATGTATCTTTTTTTAAGGGATTATAGGAAAAAATCCACCCTTTATAATAAGGATATGAGAAGGGGGTTAAGTGATCTAAATGCAAACCTAAATGAAAATATCCAGGCCATGGAAATAATTCAGGCCTACAATAATGAGGACTATATATATGAGGATTTTAGTGATATAAATGATAGGGTCTACGAGGAAGGTAAAAAACTATCAAGACTTTGGGCCTATTCTTCCTTTAATATAAGTAATACACTGGGAGATTTAACCATAGCCTTGGCTACCTTTTACTTTGCCCTAAGTTATCTGAACCTTGGTTTGGTAGGCCTAGGTTCCCTCTATATTTTTATAGACTATAATAAGAAGCTATACTCTCAAATCAATGGTCTGACCCATAGATTGGGCTACTTGGAAAAAGCCAAGTCTGCAGCCGACCAACTTTTTGAACTACTACAAGTTGAAAGCTATGAGCAAGGAAGCTTGCTTGGTGGGGACTTTAAGGGAAGGGTGGAATTTGACCGGGTTAATTTTTCCTATAAGGCCAGTGAGAGGGTGTTGAAGGATTTAAGTTTTTCAGTAAAAAGCGGTGAGTCAGCGGCCTTTGTCGGTCACACTGGCTCAGGTAAATCTACTATAATGAATCTAATCTATGACTTTTATCCAGTGGAAGATGGAAAAATCCTTTTGGATGGTAAAGATATAAGAGACCTGTCCATGGGAGAACTTAGAAAACAGATGGCTATAGTCTTTCAAGACCCCTATATTTTTAAGGGAACAATCTATGAAAATATTAGTTTGTTTGATGAAAGCATTTCCAAGGAAGAGGCCAAACAAGCCCTTTTGGAAGTGGGGGCTGAAGACTTCTTATCCAGGTTGGACAAGGGGATAGACAGTCCGATTGCTGAAAAAGGCTCTGGTTTCTCATCTGGAGAAAAACAATTAATATCCTTTGCCAGGGCCCTGGTTAGAAAGCCCAAGCTTCTAGTTCTAGATGAAGCTACTTCGAATGTGGATACGGAAACAGAAAAATACATCCAATATGGGGTTGATAGGCTGAAAGAAGGTAGGACTACCTTGATCATTGCCCATAGATTATCCACCATAAGGGATGTGGATACCATCTATGTTTTAGAGGATGGAAGGATTATTGAAAAGGGTAATCACAATTATTTAATATCTCAGGATGGAGTCTACAGGAAGATGTATTTAAGTCAAAGTAATTAATGGAGCCTAGGCTCCATTTTTTTATCCAGCTTATTGATAATATATTTAAAACTGCTATAATATTCTTATTGTTTAATATATTAAATTATTAATTTAATATAGTGGGAGGTGGATTATGGAAATAGGTGAGAAAATAAAGAATTTAAGATTAAAAATAAATTTAACTCAGGAAGAACTGGCTGAAAGGGCAGAGGTGACTAAGGGCTATATATCCCAGTTAGAAAGGGATTTAACCTCTCCTTCAATAGATACCCTATCGGATGTTTTGGAGGCCTTGGGGACTGACTTATCAGATTTTTTCAAAACCGATAAAAAAGAACAAATTGTTTTCAAAAGAGAAGACTATTTTGAAGGATCCTATGATAAACTAGGTCTACATATGACCTGGATAGTACCCAATGCTCAAAAAAATTCCATGGAACCTATAATTTTTACCCTGGACCAGGGTGGAGAAAGTAAGGAATATACTCCTTTTGAGGGAGAAGAATTTGGCTATATCATCGAAGGTATGATTAAATTAATAGTAGGGGATGAAGAATATCTTTTAAAAGAGGGGGAAACTTTTTATTTATTCCCAGATGAATCTAGAAAGATTGTAAATCTTAATAAGGGAAGATCAAAATTATTGTGGATAACCAATCCACCGAATTTTTAGGAGGTTTTATGAATACAATAATAGAATTGCAAGATATTCAAAAACAATATGATGATAATGTTGTCTTGGATAGCATTAATCTATCTATAGAAGAAAATGAATTTTTAACCCTTTTGGGACCTTCAGGATGTGGAAAGACAACCACTCTTAGGATTATAGGAGGTTTTGAAAGTCCAGATAGTGGCAAGGTTCTTTTTGAGGGCAAGGATATAGCTGATGTTCCTCCCTATGAAAGAAACATAAATACGGTTTTTCAAAAGTATGCCCTTTTCAACCATTTGGATGTATATGGAAATATAGCCTTTGGCCTTAAGATAAAGAAACTTCCCAAGGATGAAATAGATGAGAGGGTAAGGGAAATGCTAAGGCTGGTAAATCTTGAAGGATTTGCCCACAGGTCTATAGAGTCCCTATCCGGTGGTCAACAACAAAGGGTGGCCATAGCCAGAGCCTTGGTAAATGAGCCCAAGGTCCTACTTTTAGATGAACCCTTGGGAGCCTTGGACCTTAAGCTTAGAAAGGGCATGCAGATGGAGTTAAAAAGGATACAAAAGAAGGTGGGAATTACCTTTATCTTTGTAACCCATGACCAAGAAGAGGCCCTTACCATGAGTGATAAGATTGTAATTATGAATGAGGGAATTATCCAGCAAATAGGAAGTCCCATAGATATTTATAATGAGCCTATTAATACCTTTGTAGCCCAATTTATTGGCGAATCAAATATTTTAGAAGGAATCATGCATGAAGACTATAAGGTGACCTTTAATGGTAGGCTTTTTACCTGTGTGGACTATGATTTTTATCCCAATGAAAAGGTGGATGTGGTAATAAGGCCAGAAGATGTGGACCTGGTTGAGCCAGGTCAAGGTATGTTGGAAGGAACTGTTAAATCCTGTCTTTTTATGGGAGTACACTGGGAGATGATGGTGGAAGTGGATGGTTTTACCTATAAGGTCCATTCAACTTTCGATAAGAAGGTGGGACAAAAGGTCGGGATAAATATTATACCTGACAATATTCATATAATGAGAAAGGGTGAAGTTGAGGGAGATGAAGAATAAAAGTAAAAGATTGGCCTATCCTTTTAATATATGGTTATTTATTTTTATAGTGATACCCTTACTTTTAATCATATATTTTTCCTTTACAGGAATGGATGGACAGTTTACCGTAGAAAATTTCAAGAGGATTTTTCAATATAATACTATAAAGACCTTATATAACTCTATAAGCATAGCCTTTATATCGACCTTGATATGCTTTTTAATTGGCTATCCTATGGCCTATATTATATCCAAGACCAAGTATTCCTATAGAACGGTTGCCATGATGTTAATCATGATACCCATGTGGATGAACTTTTTACTTAGGACCTATGCTTGGGTAACTATTTTATCAAAAAATGGAATTATAAATAACTTTTTAAGGGCTATAAATTTACCGGCTCTTAATATTATGTATACCAAGAAGGCAGTTGTTTTGGGAATGGTTTATAACTTTTTACCTTTTATGATTCTTCCTATCTATACAGTTTTAGAAAAAATGGACAAGTCTGTAGTCTATGCGGCCTATGACTTGGGAGCCAACAAATGGCAGGCCTTTAAAAAGGTGATTTTTCCCATGTCCATGCCAGGGGTTTTATCAGGTATATCCATGGTCTTTATACCGGCCATATCTACCTTTGAGATAACTGGTCTTTTAGGTGGAGGTAAGTCGAATATGATCGGTAATGTCATAGAACAACAATTTACAACAACAGGTGATTGGAACTATGGTTCAGCCCTATCCATGCTTTTGATGGTCTTTATCTTGGCCTCAATTTTACTGGACAGGGAAGATAAGGGAGGTAAAAATGCGTCAAAAGTTAAGAATAAGTGAAAAAATATATATGTTTTTAGTTTTTGCCTTTCTCTATGCCCCTATAGTGGTTCTAATAGTCTTTTCCTTTAACGAATCCAAGTCCAGGGGCCAATGGACTAATTTTTCCCTTAAGTGGTATGTGGAGCTTTTCAATGATAGGGAGATTATGAGGTCTGTGACAACTACCTTTATAGTGGCTATCATTGCAACTGTAGTATCTACTGTTATAGGAACCATGGCAGCAGTTGGTCTTATGGAATATAAGGCTGGTAGAAGAAGGATTTTACTGGGCTTAAACCAGGTTCCTGTTTTAAATCCAGATATAGTTACAGCTGTAGGTCTTATGGTCTTATATAAGTTTGCAAACATTGGTTTGGGATGGTTGACCCTTATAATATCTCATATAGTCTTTACCATACCCTATGTTATCTTATCCATCCTACCCAAGCTTAAGATGATGGATAAAAACTTAAGCGAAGCAGCCATGGATTTAGGGGCTACAGAGCTTCAAACCCTAACCAAGGTAATAATACCTGAAATAAAGGGGGGAATCCTTACTGGGGCTATTATGGCCTTTACCATGTCCATAGATGACTTTGTTATTTCCTTCTTTACAACAGGACACGGAGTAACCACCATATCGACTACAGTTTACTCTATGGCCAGAAAGGGAATTAATCCATCAATTAATGCCTTGTCAACTATTATGTTTGGCTTGACCTTAATTTTACTGGTAATTGTTTATATTAAAACAAATGAAGAAGAAAGGATAAGGGCTTAATGAAAAAGAAAAGTTTAAGAATCTTCCTTTTACTAGGTCTTTTATTGACATTTGCTTCTTGTGGTAAGAAGGAGACCAAGAATCAGGTAAATATTTATAATGCTGGAGAGTATATAGATAAGGAACTTTTAACTAAGTTTGAAAAAGAAACAGGCATTAAGGTAATCTATGATACCTTTGTCAATAATGAGGACCTTTATGTAAAGATGAAAAAGGCGGGCAGCCAATTTGATTTGGTTATGCCATCTGACTATATGATAGAGAAAATGATCAAGGAAGATATGTTGGATAAGATTGACTTTAGTCACATACCCAACTATAAGTATATAGATGATATCTATAAGGGCCTGGACTATGATCCGGCCAATGAGTATTCCATCCCTTATTTTTGGGGAACAGTGGGTATTCTTTACAATACTGACTTGGTAGATGAAAAGATTGATTCCTGGGATGTTTTATGGGATGAAAAATACAAAAATGAAATAATCATGTTGGATTCATCTAGAGACTCTATAGGTATATCCTTGACCAGGTTGGGTTATTCATCCAATTCTAAAGATGACAGCCAGTTGGAAGAGGCCAAGTTGGCCTTAAGTGATCAATTTCCTTTAGTTTATGCCTATTTGGTAGATGAAACCAAGGATATAATGGTTAATGGGGATGCCAAGCTGGCTGTGGTTTATTCAGGAAGTGCAGTTGAGGCCAGGGATGAAAATGATGCTTTGGAATATGCCATTCCCAAGGAAGGTTCCAATTTATGGTTTGATTCCATGGTTATTCCTAAAAATGCCAAGAACAAGGAAAATGCTGAAAAGTTTATTAACTTTATTTTAGAGCCGGAGAATGCGGCTCAAAATGCAGAGTATGTGGGTTATTCACTTCCTAGTAGTAAGGCGGCTTCTCTTTTAGACGAAGAGGTTAGAAATGATTATGTGGCCTATCCTGAGGAAAGTGTTATTGAGAACTTGGAAGTCTTTAGAGACCCTGGTGACTATGTAGAGGTTTATGATCAAATTTGGCAGTATGTAAAAAATAATTAGAAGAAGAGGGCTGGACCCTCTTTTTTCTTATTTAAATGGGCTAAAAGTAGATTTTTTAGAAGGATGGCTTAAAATAGCCATTACTACTTTTGTTAAATGAATAGGGCCAACAAAAAGTACAAGGGTTGTAAACAATTCGTAACAAGTTTGTAAATAACTGTAATAAAATTGTAATTTTCTTGAAATTTAATCTTTCAGAGTATATTATGTAAATAGTTACAAAATGATTACATGAACCTGGAGGAAAAATGAAAACTAAAAGTTCGTTTAAGAATAAATTAAAAGTATTGGGAATAACAGGAGCTCTATTATTTAGCTCATTAAATATGAAAGACATAAAGGCCGCAGAAAGCTATAAATTACACAATGATGTAAATACATACTACAGTGCATATGATGCAAAAAATAAAACTAATGCTGTTAAAAAGTATGGTAAGGGAAACTACTATATATATAAAAACTACGATGGCATGGTAAATATATCAACTGTAGAAAATCAAGCTGGTGCTTGGATAAATCCTAAGGAAAATATTGCCTTAGAAAATGGAAACACCATGTACATTAAAAACAATGTAAATGTTAGAAGTGGTAAAACTGTAAACTCAGATAAGGTTAATTACCTATTAAAGGGTGAAGAAGTTATAGCTGAAAATATGGGAAATTGGTATAAGGTTGTATTTAATGGAAATACAGGCTATATAAATAAAAACTTTATAAGTGAAAGTTATGTGTCTAATCTTAATTACTCTAATATGTATATTGCAAATAATGTTAATGTTAGAAAGGGACCTTCAACTGACTTCAAAAAAGAAGGATACTTGGAAAAAGGTAGCAAGGTACAAGCTTTAAAATCAGGAGACTGGTACAAGGTTATAAGCAATGAAGCAGAAGGCTTTGTTCACAAAAACTTTATAACTAATAAGCCTATTATTGATAGTTCTACGGAGCTTGCAAATAAGATAGTAAATAAGGCTTTACAATATAATGGTTACCCATACGTTTGGGGATCAAAGAATCCTAATGTTGGATTTGACTGTTCAGGTTTAATCCACTATGTATATAAGTCAACTACAGGAGACGGACTAGGCGCTAGTACCCACCAACAAATTTTAAGGGGGAAGACAGTGTCAAGAAACAATATGAAGCCAGGAGACTTAATGTTCTTCGGTTCAGTATCTAATCCTTTCCACGTTGCCATGTATATAGGTAATAACAAGATGATTCACGCAGCAACACCTTCACAAGGGGTTATTATACAAGATGCTAACAATTCATGGGCAGCAAGTAATTTAGCTACTGTAAAGAGAATTGTTGAGTAATAAATATTGAAAAATAATTATAAAAGGTCTATACTTTATAAAGTATAGGTCTTTTTTTTATGGGGGTAAAATGAAGGTATTAAAGGGAAAAGAACTGAGTGATAAAATAATAGATGAATTTAAAAATAAGATTAAGCCAGAAGAGAAGCCTTGTATGGCCACCATTAGGGTGGGAGAGGACAAGGGAGCCATCTCTTATGAAAAATCTATTAAGGACAAGGCTAAAAAGGCCAATATAGATATTTATAAGCTAGTCTTAGACCAAGATGTTAGGCAAGAAGAAGTAATAGAAATAATAGAGAAATTAAATAGAGATAGTGCTATAAATGGGATTTTAGTCTTTAGACCACTCCCACCCAACCTAAATGAAGAAAAAATTTGCAATAGCATAGAGCCCAAGAAGGATATAGATGGGGCCAACACACAAAGTTTACATAATTTAATGGTAAAAAATACATATAGAAATGTGCCAGCTACGGCACTGGCCATTAAAAGCTTTATAGAAGATAGGATGGATATTAAGGGAAAAAATATTCTTATAATAAACAGGTCCTTGGTCATAGGTAAGCCTTTGGGATTACTGCTTTTAAATGATGATGCAACAGTGACTATGGCCCATTCTAAAAGTAAGAATATAGAAAGCATTTTGCAAGATAAGGATGTTATAATATCTGCAGTAGGCCAGGCTAATATTTTTAAATTTGAGAACTTGAAACCAGCTTGTACTATAATAGATATGGGATTATCATATAAAGATGGTAAGTATTTTGGGGACTTGGATGAGAGCTCCCTTGAAAATCAAGATGTATTTTATGTTCCATCTATAGGAGGTATAGGGGGCGTAACCACATCTATAATATTAAGACAGACCTATGAGAACTATATAGATCAGGAGGAAGATTATGAGTAAGAAAACTGTCCTAAGTCTGGTTCAGCCATCTGGACAATTGACTATAGGAAACTATTTGGGAGCAATGAAGCAGTTTGTAAAACTGCAAGACGATTATAATTGTTATTTTGGAGTGGCAGACCTACACTCTATAACAGTGCCACAAGTTCCAAAGGACTTGAGAAGAAGGACAAAGGAGGTCATAGCCCTTTACTTGGCTATAGGTTTGGATCCAGAAAAAACAACCATATTTATTCAATCACATGTCAAAGAGCATCTTCAATTATATTGGGTATTAAATTCTATTTCTTATATGGGACAGTTATCCAGGATGACACAATTTAAGGACAAGTCACAAAAAAGTGATGAGAATTTAAATGCAGCCCTATTTACCTATCCAAGTTTAATGGCGGCAGATATTTTATTGTATCAGGCAGACTATGTACCAGTTGGGGAAGACCAAAGACAACATTTGGAATTGACCAGGGACTTGGCTGAAAGATTCAACAATAAATACTCACCAACCTTTACTGTGCCAGATCCTTTGATTAATAAGGGCATAAGTAAGATTATGAGCTTGAAAAACCCTGAAATTAAGATGAGTAAGTCTGATCCAGATGAAAATGCCTATATTTTAATATTGGATGAGCCTAAGGTAATAAGAAGAAAGATAAAAAGAGCAGTTACAGATTCTCAAGCCAACTTTGATTATAATGAAGAGCAAAAGGGATTGAGAAATTTAATTGATATTTATGTGGCCTTCACAGGAGATTCTGTGGAAGATGTGGTCTTAAAATATAAGGAAGAATCCTATGCCAAGTTTAAGGAAGATTTGGCAGAGGTAATCATAGCTGAATTGGAACCAATACAAGATAGATATAAAAAAATAATAGATGATAAGTCTTTACTAGAAGAAGTTTGTGAAAATGGAAGACTTAGAGCAGAAAGGGAAGCTAGAAGAACTGTTAGCAAGGTTTACAGAAAAGTCGGCTTTGTTCAACAGTAGGTGGGAAAGATGAAAACATTAAAAAAAATATTAAAGATACTATTGCTAATAGTACTAATAGGTGTAGCCTGGTACTATGGAACGATATGGTATCACAACTATACATCAGATAAGAATGCAGAAGGAAATGTGGTTAAGGAAGATATCAAGCCAGAGGATTTGGGAGATAAAAATGAAATTAAGCCTTATGTTGATGGGGAACTTTTATTTCTTTTGGCAGGTTTAGACCAAAACCAAGGAGAATCAGGTGAGCATACCAGATCAGATACTCTTATGTTGGTTAAATTAAACTTTAATACAGGTGAAACTGATGTTATATCCATACCTAGGGACACTAGGGTACCAGTTCAAGGTCAGTTGGATAAGATAAATCATGCAGCTGCCTATGACGGCTTAAAGTTAACTATTAAGACCATTAGGGACTGGTTAAATATAGATTTGGACTACTATGTTAAGGTAAACTTTGAATCAGTTGAAAAGGTAATAGACATTATGGGGGGAGTAGATATAGAGGTTCCTGAAATAATGGCTGACTGGGTAGGAGTTGAACCAGGCCTACAAAAACTAAATGGGAAGCAAGCTCTTAAATATGTTAGATATAGAAAAGGATATGTGGATGGAGACCTGGGTAGGGTACACGCCCAACAAAAATTCATCAAGGCCTTTATGGATGAGATAACCAAGGCTGGAAATATAGCCAGAGCACCAGTATTTATAGATTTATTCTTCAAGGAAGTGGACACTAATATTTCCTATTCCTATATAGTATCCAAGCTACCATCAGCACCTAAGTTTGGCAGTAGTAAGTTAAATACCTACACCATACCTGGTGATGGACAGTATGTGGATGGTATATCCTATTACTTATATTTTGAAGAAGAAACCATGGAATTAAGAGACAAGGTATTAAAAGAATATGTAATGGATGAAGACTATGATGCAAGTAAGGTTGACAATTAAATAGACAAATAAAAAAGAAGTACATATGTACTTCTTTTTCTTTATCTTAAAGCTTAGTTAGCCTTGTCTTTGATAACTTTTTGAGCAGCTGCTAATCTTGCGATAGGCACTCTAAATGGTGAACATGAAACATAGTCTAATCCTATTTCATCACAGAATTCTACTGTATTTGGTTCTCCACCGTGTTCCCCACAGATACCTAAATGGATATCTTCTCTTGCAGATTTACCTAATTTAACGGCATTTTTCATTAATTGTCCAACACCCTTTTGGTCTAATACTTGGAATGGATCTTTTTCAAAGATTCCTTTTTCTAAGTATTCGCTTAAGAATTTACCAGCGTCATCTCTTGAGAAACCATAAGTCATTTGTGTTAAGTCGTTTGTACCAAAACTAAAGAATTCAGCTTCTTCAGCAATTTCGTCAGCTAATAAAGTAGCTCTAGGTATTTCAATCATAGTACCTACAAGGTAAGTTAATTCAGCATTTCTTTCTTTTAATAATGCTTCAATTTCTTCTACAACTTCGCCCTTAACATATCCTAATTCCTTAGGATCTCCAGCTAATGGAATCATGATTTCTGGAACTATATTAACGCCTTCAGCTTGTAATCTTAAAGCAGCCTTAATGATAGCTCTTACTTGCATTCTGTAAATTTCTGGATAAGTTACAGCAAGTCTTAATCCTCTGTGTCCTAACATAGGGTTAACTTCTTTTAATGATTCAATAACGTTCTTAAGATCTTCTACAGATACGCCCATTTGATCTGATACAGCTTGAATTTCTTCATCTGTATGAGGAACGAATTCGTGAAGAGGTGGATCCAATAGACGAACAGTTACTGGAAGTTCTCCCATAGTTTTATATATTTCATAGAAGTCTTCTTCTTGGATTGGTTCAATCTTAGCCAATGCTTTTTCTCTTTGTTCAACTGTTTTTGAAAGGATCATTTCTCTTACAGAAGTGATTCTGTCGCTAGCGAAGAACATGTGTTCAGTACGGCAAAGACCGATACCTTCAGCTCCTAATTCAACAGCTTGTGCAGCATCTTTTGGAGTGTCAGCATTTGTTCTAACTTTTAATCTTCTTACTTCATCAGCCCATCCCATGAATTTAGCAAAGTTACCTGATACAGAAGCTTCTTCAGTTTCTAATTCACCAGCGTAGATATTACCTGTTGAACCATCTAAAGAAATAATGTCTTTATCAGTATAAGTTTTACCATTCATAGTTAAGGTTCTTGAGTTTTCATCGATAATAATATCGTGAGCACCTGATACACAACATTTACCCATACCACGAGCAACTACAGCTGCGTGAGAAGTCATACCACCACGTGCAGTTAAGATACCCTTAGCAGAAACCATACCTTCTAAGTCTTCTGGTGAAGTTTCAACTCTAGCTAAGATAACATCTTCTCCGCCTGCATGTCTTTCTGCTGCTTCTTTTGCACTAAAGGCAATGTAACCAGCTGCTGCACCTGGAGATGCTGCTAAACCTTTAGCTGATACTTCAGCAGTTTTTAAGGCTTCTGTACTAAATGTTGGGTGAAGTAATTGGTCTAAAGCGTTTGGCTCAACCATTAATAAAGCTTCTTCTTTTGTTCTTAATCCTTCTTCTACTAGATCAACAGCAATGTTTACTGCAGCTCCTGCAGTTCTCTTACCATTTCTTGTTTGAAGAATAAATAATTTACCATTTTCTATAGTGAACTCTAAGTCTTGCATGTCTCTATAGTGTTTCTCTAGAGTTTCTGCAGTCGCTGCGAATTCATCATAAAGTTCTGGCATAATATCGTGTAAGTGTGAAATGTGTTCTGGAGTTCTGATACCAGCAACAACGTCTTCACCTTGTGCGTTCATTAAGTATTCACCATATAACTTGTTTTCACCAGTTGCTGGGTCTCTTGAGAAAGCAACTCCTGTACCTGATGTTTCTCCCATGTTACCGAATACCATTGATTGAACGTTAACAGCTGTTCCTAGATCATGAGCTATGTCGTTCATTCTTCTATATAGGATAGCTCTTTCGTTGTTCCATGAAGCGAAAACAGCTTCTACAGCTTTTTCTAATTGTTCATGAGGATTTTGTGGGAAGTCTTCTCCCAAGTTGTCCTTGTATACTTTCTTGAATCCTTCAACAACTTCTTTTAAGTCATCAGCAGTTAAATCAGTGTCTAATTTAGCACCAACTGCTTCTTTTTTTCCATCTAATACTGCGTCGAATTTTGATTTAGGTACTCCCATAGCAACGTCAGCGAACATTTGGATAAATCTTCTGTATGAGTCATAAGCAAATCTTTCGTTGCCAGTGTTTTTAGCAACAGCCTTAACAGCAACATCATTTAAACCAAGGTTTAAGATTGTATCCATCATTCCTGGCATTGATACAACAGCTCCTGAACGAACTGAGAAAAGTAATGGGTTTGTGTCATCCCCAAATTTCTTTCCTAATTTGTCTTCAGTCACTCTAATGTGTTCATCAATTTCCTTGATAAGGTCATCCCAAAGTTGTTCCCCTTCATCATAGTATCTGTTACAAGCTTCTGTTGTTACTGTAAAACCATAAGGTACATTGATTCCTAGGTTAGTCATTTCAGCAAGGTTTGCTCCCTTACCACCTAGAATGTTTTTCATATCCTTGTTACCTTCATCAAAACCGTAAACGTATTTTCTTTCCATCGGCATTTTACCCCTTTCGTATTTTCCAGCTATTTATTAAGCTGACTTATGATAATATCGGCTGTTTCTTCAATTGGAAGTGAAGAAACGTCGATAATAGCACATCCAATTTCATTCATAATTTGGTTGGAATACTCAATTTCCTTAAGAATCCTCTTCTTGGTGCCGTACTCAGCATCTGCTGGAAGTCCTAAGGATTTAAGTCTTTCCTGCCTTAGTAGAACCAGTCTATTAGGATCCATGGTCAAACCAACAATTTTAGATTTAGGAATTTGATATAGTTCATCAGGAACTCTTACTTCAGGGACCAAAGGTATATTGACAACCTTATATTCTAAGTTGGATAAATAGATAGATAAGGGTGTTTTAGTGGTCCTTGAAATACCAATAATTATTATATCGGCTTCCTTGAGACTATTAATATTTTTTCCGTCATCGTTTTCCCTGGCAAATAGTAAGTATTCACTTCTAACATTATAAGGCATAATATGGTGGTTATCAAATGTACCAGCATTCAGCTCTTCGATTAAACTGCCTATAAATTTCGAAGTAGTATTTAAGATATCATAACAGTGGATCTTATGTTTTTTGCCATAAGTTATTATGAAATCCATAAGTCTTTCATCTTCGAAGATATAAAAGACTGTAGGGTCTAAAGAGTCATTTGCAATGCTTACTAGGGCATCTTCCAAGGCCTCTGTCGACTCGATACTTCTATAGATTTTTAAATCTTCAGCGCAACCATAAGGAATTAGCTTATCAACTAAAATTCTTGTGATTAAATCTGAAGAATATTGGGAAACAATTGCTATTTGAGTATTTTTCATTCCTATCTCCATATGATTAATTATGATGTGTTACCATTATCGTATCTATTATACCAAATAATAATAATAATGGTATAGTTTTCGGGTAATTTTACCTATTATATATGGGTATAAACAATTAAATAACGATACCTTGGGGATTTCTTGACTATTAAACTATAAAATAATATAATTATTACAATATATAAGATAAGCCTGGAGATTCGCCAACTGGCGAACCTTTTTTAATGGAGGGAATATAATGAAAAATTTGGAAAAAAATTATGATCCCAAGAACTTTGAAGATAGAATCTACAAAGATTGGGAAGAAAATGGGTATTTTACCCCAGAGATAGATGAAAACAAGGAACCTTTTACTATTGTAATGCCACCACCAAATGTTACTGGTAACCTACACTTGGGCCATGCCATGAACAATACTCTACAAGATATCCTTATAAGATGGAAGAGAATGAGTGGCTACTCAGCTCTATGGGTTCCAGGAACTGACCATGCCAGCATATCTACAGAGGCCAAGGTTGTGGAAAAAATCAAGCAAGATGGTAAATCCAAGGAAGAGTTAGGCAGGGACGGATTTTTAGAAGAAGCCTGGGCTTGGACTGAAAAGTATGGTGGAAACATTAAGAGACAATTAAGAAAGTTAGGTGTTTCTTGTGACTGGACCAGGGATAGTTTTACCTTAGATGACAACCTATCAGATGCTGTAGAAGAAGTCTTTATCAAGATGTATAATGAAGATTTAATCTACCAAGGAAATAGGATAGTAAACTGGTGTCCATCATGTAATACAGCAATTTCCGATGCTGAAGTTGAACACGAAGATGAAAACGGAAAATTATGGCATATAAAATATAATTTCAAGGATAGTGATGACTACATAGTAATCGCTACAACCAGACCTGAAACCATGTTGGGAGACTTGGCTGTAGCAGTAGATCCTGCCGATGAAAGGTATGAAGACAAGATAGGTAAGACCCTTATTCTTCCATTAGTAAATAGAGAAATACCACTTATAGCAGATGATTATGTGGATATGGAATTTGGTACAGGTTGTGTAAAGATAACTCCATCCCATGATCCTAATGACTTTGAAGTTGGACAAAGACACGACTTGGGCCAATGTATTGTCATTGAAGAAGATGCTAGTATATCACCAGGCTATGGAAAATACTCAGGTATGGATAGGTATGAGGCTAGAAAAGAAATGGTTAAGGACTTGGAAGAAGCCGGTCTTTTAGTTAAGATAGAAGATCACTTCCATGCTGTAGGCCATTGTGAAAGATGTTCTACTGTTATAGAACCTTTAATTTCCAAACAGTGGTTTGTAAAGATGGAAGACTTGGCAAAACCAGCCAAGGAAGCCTACTTAAATGGAGACTTAAGCTTAATACCAGATAGGTTTGGTAAAATATATCTAAACTGGTTGGACAATATTAGAGACTGGTGTATATCCAGACAACTTTGGTGGGGCCATAGAATCCCAGTTTACTATTGTGATGAGTGTCACAAGGTAATGGTTGCCAAGGATAGGCCAGATGTTTGTCCTGACTGTGGTTGTGAAAGTTTCACCCAAGATCCAGATACTCTAGATACTTGGTTTTCATCAGCCCTATGGCCATTCTCAACCTTGGGTTGGCCACATAAGACAGAAGACTTGGATTATTTCTTCCCTACAGATGTTTTAGTTACAGGCTATGACATTATCTTCTTCTGGGTAATAAGAATGGTATTTTCCTCCCTACACAATATGGGTGAACTACCTTTCCACCATGTTTATTTCACTGGTTTAATCAGGGATGAAGAAGGAAGAAAGATGAGTAAGTCTTTAAACAATGGGGTGGATCCATTAGAAGTAATTGACAAATATGGAGCAGATGCCTTGAGATTTACCTTGATAACAGGAAACTCTCCAGGTAATGACATGAGATATACAGAAAAAAGAGTTGAGGCCAATAGAAACTTTGCCAATAAGCTATGGAATGCATCTAGATTTATCTTTATGAATATGGATGAAAATGCTAATTATAGTATAGAAGATGCCAAGTTGGAAATTGAAGATAAGTGGGTTATTTCAAGAATCAATACCCTTGCCAAGACTGTTGATAAGAACTTGGACAAGTATGAAATTGGTTTGGCAGCTTCAGCCCTATATGACTTTATATGGTTTGAATTCTGCGATTGGTATATAGAGTTTGTAAAACCTAGATTATACGGTGAAGATGAGGACAGAAAGTATGCAGCCCTTTCAACCTTAGTATATTCTTTGGATAATATACTTAGACTACTACATCCATTTATGCCATTTATAACTGAGGAAATTTATAGTCTACTACCTGAAAAGGAAGAAAAGATTATAGTTGCAGACTACCCAGTATTTAATGAAGACCTAAGCTATAGCTGGGAAGAGGAATCAGTGGGAATCATAGTAGATGCCATATCAGCCATTAGAAACCAAAGGGCTGAGTTAAAAATACCAGCATCTAAAAAGTCAGATTTATACTTCTATTCAGAAGACAAGGACTTGACTTCAATGATCAAAAAATTAGACTATAACTTTATGTCCCTAGCTTCAGCAAAAGAAGTGATAATCTTAGATGAAGACAAGGATATGGATAATTCAGTTACTATAGTTATGGATGGGTATAAGATATATATATCCCTAGATGGCTTAGTTGACTATGAAAAGGAAGTTGAAAGATTAAAGGGTGAAGAAAAGAAAGTTCTATCTGAAATAAAAAGAGCTGAAGGAAAATTATCCAATGAAAAGTTTGTATCTAAGGCTCCAGAAAAACTAGTTATGGCTGAAAAGGACAAGTTGGTTAAATATCAAAATATGCTGGAAGAGATAAGAGAAAGTATAGAAGATATAAAGGGAAAATTAAAATAATATATGATTGAATATAAAGATGTGATAGTAATAATATTTTTTATAATACTTATTACTATCCAACTTACTTTAAATAAAATATTAAGAATATTAAAAAACATAGAAAATAACACTAGAATCCACAAAAGAGAGGTTGAAGATGATCGATAAAAAACAAAAGGTTTTATTTGATGAACTAGCCATTAAAGAGGCTGTTGAAAGATTGGGAAAAGAAATTAGTAAAGACTATGATGAACCAATAGTTGTTATATCCTTATTAAGGGGAAGCTTTATGTTTACAGCTGACCTGGTAAGGGCCATTGACATTCCAGTTGTGGTAGATTTTATGACAACATCCAGTTATGAGGATAGGGAAAGTTCAAATGGAGTTGTGGAAATTATCCACGATGTTAGATTTGATATTGAAGGACAAAATGTATTGATAGTTGATGACATATGTGATTCAGGCTTTACTATGAAAAATATTGTAGACTACTTGGCTACAAAAAATCCTAAGTCAATTAAGACCTGTGTTATGTTAGATAAACCTTCTCGTAGAAATGTGGCTATAGAACCTGACTTTGTAGGTGAAACTATTGAAGACGTCTTTATAGTAGGCTATGGTCTAAACTATGGGGACTACTATAGAAATATTCCTTATATATTTACCTTCGAGGACTAAGATGTATAATAAATTTAGTGAGATATATGATAGATTAACCTTTGATATTGACTACCCATCCTATGCTGATAATATAAAGACTATTATTGAGGCTAGGGGGCTTGAAGATCCCTATATTTTAGAGATGGGCTGTGGAACAGGTAATTTAACCAAAGAGCTTGCCAGCTATGGTTATGAGATTTTAGCCTTTGACAATTCTATGGAAATGTTAAATATGGCCTTTCCCAAATTGGTGGACAAGGACCGGGTTAATTTAATCTATGCAGATATAAAACATTTTGATTTTAACAGTAACTATGATGTTATAATAAGTCTTTTGGATGTGATAAATTATTTTACAGATGAAAAGGAGCTTAAGAAAATGTTTGAAAATGTTTATAGGGGCCTAAGGCCAGGTGGAGTCTTTATCTTTGACCTTAATTCCTATAACAAGTTAAAAGTCCTACTGGCTGACAATACCTATGTTTATGAGTATGAGAATATTTTTTACACCTGGGAGAATAAGATGGAGGGAGATTTAATCCATTTTTATTTAAACTTTTTTGTGAGAAATAAGGATAACAAGTACGAGAGAATTAGGGAAAGCCAAGTTGAAAGATACTATTCAATAGAATATATAGAATCTTTATTAACTGAAGTGGGCTTTGAAAAAATAGAATACATAGATGAGGATAGTAAGGGAGAAGTAACCGACAAGACCCAAAGAATATTATTTTCAGCTATAAAATAATAAGCCCCTAGGGGCTTATCTTTATGAGAGGTGGTAGTATGAAAGATTATATTATTAGAGCGACAGATGAGATGGGCTATTTTAGATTCTTTGTTGCCAAGACAACAGATTTGGCCAATGAGATTAGAAATATACATGAAAGTTCAGCTACAGCAACATCAGCTATGGGAAGATTATCAACCATGGCAGTTATGATGGGGGCTGATCTAAAGGGAGAAAATGATCAAGTAACCCTAAAGGTAAATGGAAATGGTCCAGGAGGACTATTGGTTGCAGTTGCAGATAGCAAGGGCCATGTTAGGGTAACAGCCGATAGACCAGAAGTAGATGTTCCCAGCAATGAAGCTACAGGTAAGTTGGATGTGGCAAGTTATGTGGGAAGAGAGGGAGAGATAGCTATAATTAAGGATTATGGTCTTAAAAATCCTTACTCAGGCCATTCAGAAATAGTTAGTGGAGAGATAGCTGAAGACTTTGCAGCTTATTTTTATTTTTCAGAACAAACTCCAACAGTTGTTAGTTTGGGAGTTTTAGTTGATAGGGACCTATCGGTTCTAGCATCCGGAGGACTTTTTGTACAAGTATTGCCAGATACCCCAGAAGAAGAAATAATTAAGTTGGAGGAAATGATAGGAAGATTAAAGCCTATTTCTGAATTAATAGAAGAGAATATGAGTCCAGAAGACATATTAAATGAATATTTTTCTGGTTTGAACTTAACCATCCTAGGCAGTCAAGATGTGGTTTACAAGTGTAATTGTTCTAGAGAGAGGATAGAACAAGCCTTGATTTCTGTTCCTAAGGAAGATATAAAAGAGATATTAGAAGAGGATGGTCAGGCCGAAGTAGTTTGCCATTTTTGTAATACTAAATATATATTTGATGACAAGGACTTGACTAAGATTATAAATGACTAGTATACTTTTATGTAAATTATGTAATAAAAATTTATGATTATACTAGAGTGGATAAGATGGATAAGTGGATATTTATTTTAGAATTTATTGGGATTATAGTATTTGCCATATCAGGGTCAATGGAGGCAATGAAGGCAAATATGGACCTACTGGGCGTTATTATTTTGGCAGTAATAACATCGACTGGAGGGGGAGTTATAAGGGATTTAATCCTGGGAATTACTCCTCCTAATGCCTTTGCCAATCCTTTATATATACATGTGGCCATAGTTGTTTCAGTAATAACCTTTGGGGTTCTTTACTATAATAAGAAAATCCTAGAGCATAATGTTACTAAGACTGTGGACAGGGGGCTTTTGCTTTTCGATGCCATGGGACTGGCTGTCTTTACTGTTGTAGGGATGAACATAGCCTATGATATATCCAAGGATTACAGCACAACTCTTTATGTTTTTGTAGGCTTAATATCTGGAGTAGGTGGGGGAATGATGAGAGATATTCTTACGGGAAATGTACCCTATATTCTAGATAGGAATGTCTATGCCAGTGCAGCTATTATTGGAGCCATGTTGGATGTGGTCTTAAGGTATTTTATATCAGATCAATTGGCCATGATTTTGTCAGCCCTGGTTATTTTTACCATCAGGATGGCAGCTGCCAAGAGAGGCTGGAACCTACCCAAGGTAGCAGGAGATTGATATGTATAGAAAAAACAAGAAAAATCTGGAAGATATAAATATACTTTTTATAATAGTTATTTTGACCTATTCCCTGGCCTTTAAGTTTCTATATTATTTTTTTAGCAGGTTAAATATGGATTCCAAATTTGTACTGACTATTTTGGCTTCCATTACCAGTTTTATACCCATATATATTACAGATAAGAAGGACTATATTAGGACTATAGAAGAAGGAAAAGGACTGGATTTTAAATCCTATCTTTTTGCCTTCTTTATTATGATTTTCTTAAATAATTTGTCCTATTATTTTTCCATGGGTATAGAGACTAATATGAATAAGATTGGCTATAGTATTATTGTTAGCTCCTCGGTTAATATGGGGAATTCAGACTATATGGTAAGGCTTTTTTATTCCATCTTGGTGGCCCCCTTGGTAGAGGAGTTAATTTATAGGGATTATTTTTTTAGTAACCTAAATAATTATGGAACATTTTTTGGGATTATAGTATCCTCCCTATTTTTTGGGATTATGCATGAGAACCTACCCCAGTTTGCTCTGGGCTTTAGTCTGGGAATATTATTTTCCCTAGTCTATATAATTACTGGCTCTGTTAGACCAGTGGTTATTTTACATATGTTAAACAATCTTTATGGAACTCTTTACAATGAATTTATTTATGGCTTTCTAAAAAACGATGGAGACCTACAAAAGGTTCTCTTAATGGAGCTTTTAATTTTTACTGTTTTAGCTATTATAGCAATCATTTATTTTATAAATTATACAGATGCAGGTAAAATTTTAAGGGAAAAAAAGATCGCCTATGAAAAGATTTATTTTAAGGAATATATAAAGTTAAAGTCAACCTGGATAATAGTGGCCGGCTTTATAGTGGCTATTATTAATTCGATTTCTAAAATTTAAGGAGAGATTATGAATATTAAAGAACAAGTTCAAGAAGCAGTAAGAGAAGTTGTGGCAAATTCCTTATTAGAAAGTGAAGACATATTTGTGATAGGATGCTCCACCAGTGAAATAGTTGATAAGAAAATAGGAAGTGCTTTTGTTCCAGATTTGGGAAGAGAAGTATTTCTTGGAGCCCAGGAAGAGTTAAGTAAAGATGGTATCTATTTGGCGGCTCAATGTTGTGAGCATTTGAATAGGGCCCTTGTTGTGGAAAAAGAAGTTGCTAAGAAATATAATTTAGTCATTGTAAATGCTCTACCTAGACCGGATGCAGGTGGTTCTTTCGCAACAGCAACCTATGAAAATATGAAGGATCCAGTTTTAGTAGAAAATATAAGGGCTAGGGCAGGCCTTGATATAGGAGACACCCTAATAGGTATGCATTTGGATGCAGTTGCAGTACCTTTAAGGCTAGGTATTTCCAAGATAGGAAGCGCTCATTTAACAGCAGCCTATGTAAGGCCTAAGTTAATAGGTGGCATAAGGGCCAGCTATAAGTAAAAGAAAAATAATTAGAGCATAAAGAAAAAAGTCAGATCCTAGTGATCTGACTTTTGTTTTATCAACTTAGATTTTAGTCCAAGGACCAGTGTTTATCTATTAATTCTAATATTCTTTCTGTACAATATCTACCTTTACAGGCTCCAGTACCAGCGCCTGTTTGCTCTTGAATAGAGGATAGATCATCATAACCTTCGTTAATTAATTTCTTTATCTTATACTTGCTAATGGATTTACAGGTACAAACCTTGGTCATCTTATCCATTATTTCATTTGTTTTATCGTCCATATTATCCTCCTAGCTAAATTATAGCATAAGTTGGAGAACTAGTTGAAAAAGCTTAAAAAATATAGGCCCTAGGGCCTATATAGTATTTTGTAATTATTCGTTCATCCAGCCGAGTCTTCTAATTATATAGAAAAGTAAGCTTATAAGTATGGCAACAACTGATGATAGAACCATACCTGAAAATTGGATGCCTCCAAGGGTTACACTAACTCCACTAAGTCCTGTTATAAAGACTATAGATGTTAGGATAAGGTTGGAAGACTTGGAATAGTCTACTTTTTGGTCAACCAATAATCTAATTCCAGAAGAACCTATCATTCCATATAGAAGAAAGGTTACTCCACCTATAACGTTACCTGGAATGGTACTGATAAAGGCAGCTAAAGGACCAAAGAAGGCCATAATAATTGATATAATAGCAGCTCCAGCAATTACATTTACTGAGTAAACTCCTGTTATAGCCATAACTCCAATGTTTTCTCCATAGGTAGTTGTTGGAACTCCACCAATCATACCTGATAGGGCTGTTGAAAAGTTATCTGCAAAGATTGATCTGTGAAGACCAGGATCCTTCATAAGGTCTTTTCCGATAATATTACTTGTAACTACTTGGTGACTTATATGCTCTGAAGTAATTACTAAAATTACCGGTAGCATGGTAAGTATGGCCTGTAAAGAGAACTTAGGCGCTTGGAAATTTGGTATTGTTATTAAACTGGCTTCTTTTATTGGGGTAAAATCAACCATATTAAACATAACTGAAACTAGATAGCCTGAAACGATTGCTATTAGAATAGGTATGGTTGATAGAAAACCCTTAAACATAACTGAGCCAAGTACTGCTACAGATAGGGTAACAAGAAAGACTATAAGGTCTTGTTTAGTAGCCGTATCAGTCATAAGGTTGGCTCCAATGGCACCACCATTAACTGTATTTGCAGCCAATTCAAATCCTATAAGGGCAACAACAGCTCCCATAGCAGCTGGCGGTAGGACAATGTCAATCCACTCAGTTCCAAATTTATATATAATGAAGGCTAGGGCACATCCCAAGGCTCCAACTATAACAAAAGCACCTTGAGCATATTCAAAACCTTGAGAGGCTATTATTGCTGTACCAGGTGCTAGGAATGCAAAGCTTGAACCCAAATAAGCGGGTGCTTTCTTTTTTGTAATTAAAATAAATAATAGGGTACCAATACCGTTCATAAGAAGTACTATACCAGGATTAATTCCAAATAAAATAGGAACTAAAACAGAAGCCCCAAACATCGCAAATGTGTGTTGAAGAGCTAGAGGGATTAGTAAACTTTTTGGCACTTTTTCATCAACTTGATAAATTCTTTTTCCGTTCTCGTTTGTCATATTATACCTCCATAAATTTTTACATCTTTACTAGGATAAACTAATCATTATGAATTGTCAAGAATATTAAGGCTAGTATTTTTAGATAAAATAAAAAAACTGCCTAAAAGACAGTTTTACTTGTTTGTATTATTTTTTTTGTCATCAATGGCCTTTTGGTAAATATCAATTAATTTTTCAGCTTGAGAAAAGCGATCATTTTCAGCTGAATATTTTAATACAGCTTCCTTAAACTTCCTATGTTCTTCAGGACTATAGTTTAGAACCTGGTTAAAAATTTCTTTAAATTCATCCTGGTCCTTCCATTGGTAGCCATTGATACCTGGTTTAATCTGATCCTTGTTAGGGGGATCTAGTTTTATAAGGGCTGGTAGGCCTGTTGCCATGGCTTCTAGCATGGAAATGGAGTGCATTTCAGATACTGATCCAGTGGTATAATAGTCCATGGCATAAAGATGCTTGGCTATTTCTGTATTAGGTAGGGCTCCAAAGAGGATGATTCTATCTTCCATATTATTATTTTTAATCTTTTCTTTTAATTCTTCTTCTTGTGGTCCCTTGCCTATGATAAATAAAACTGCTTTTTCTCTAGGAAAGTCACAGGCAGTAAAGTTATCTATAAGTTCCATAATATTTTTTTCATCGCCAATTCTTCCAACAAAAACAAAGGCCTTGGTCTGGTCAGTTAGTTTATATTTTTCTCTAAATTCTTTTCTAAAGGCTTCTTTTTCTTCAGTTTTCTTATATTTTTCAACGTCAACAGTATTGTCGATAACTATTACTTCCTTATCGACTCCTTGTTTTTTAATATAGTTCTTAGCCTTGGGAGATGGACTTAAGATCACATCTGCAGCATCACTAAAGTGTTTGAAGTACTTTAGGGAAAGGCTTTGGGTTATATTTTTTAAACCATAAAGGCTCACATAGAAAAGAAACTCATCATACTCTGTATGAAGGGTGTAGATAAGGGGAACATTTAATTTTTTAGCTGCCCTAATACCTGTTTCTGCTATGCCAAATTCATTGTGGATATGAATAATATCCGGTTCAAAATCCAGAACTAATTCTTTTCTTTTAAAATCTATAGGAGTTGCCACCCTATAGCCATATATTTTTTTTAAGTAGATTCCTGGCACATAAATAACGCCGTCTTCGTATATAATCTCATCTTGTTTTTCTGCTCCGACAGTTACTACCAGTACCTCATGTCCCATTTCTTCAAAGGTTTGCTTTAACATATGTACATGTGTAACAACCCCATTAATAAATGGCAAATATGTTTCAGTGAATAATGCAATTTTCATAAAAACTCCTTTGTAATCATGTTATTTTGAGTATATCATATAATTATTATAATTTATTATTCTATCAAAATAGTAATAATTAGTTAAGAATATTAGTAATTATTGGTCAAGGAAGGCGTTTTCTTGTTATAATAATTATATCAATAAAAAGGAGAAAAAAATGAATCATATATTAAAGAATGGAAATTTATCCATGGAAATAGATCCTCAAGGAGCTTATATTGTAAGCTTCAAATCCGGCGATGGGGATATATTTTTTGAAAAAAGAAAGATAAATTATCACAATCTGGAAAAAAATAGAGGGGGCTGTCATGTTTGCCTTCCCCAATTTGGTCCATCAGGGGCCTATAAATTAAAACAACACGGCTATGGCAGGGATGTGGCTTGGGAGCTTATTTTTACCAATGACAGGTATATTAAGCTGGGCCATTTACAAGAAGAAGGAGATTGGAAGGGACTTGAATCAATCTTAGAATATGTCTTGGGAGAAAATTGTTTTGAGGCCATAGTAAGTTTGAAAAATACTTCCTCAGGAAATCTTAAGATAGCTCCAGGTTTTCATCCCTATTATCAAATGAAAAAGGATGATCAGTTGGTAATAAATGGTCAGGCCTATCCTTTTGATATTTTGGAAAAGACTCTTTATATAGATAATGTGAGAAATTTTGAAATTAATGATAGGAAGTTTAGTGTGGAAAATAGTAATCTAAATCTCTTTGCCATCTGGACAGATCTAAAAGGAGATTATGTATGTATAGAACCTAGTTATAGGGGGGATACCTTTATAGAGGATAGGGGATACTTGGTCCTAAGACCGGGTGATGAAAAAAGGTTTAGTTTTAAAATAAAGATGGAATAAGCCTAGGGCTTATTCCACTATCATTTTAGCTAGCACATCAGGGTCACCACAACCTGTTGTCAAGCATAAATCATCCTTTTCTATTGTTTCTTGTATATATTCTTTTGCTCCATCAAAGTCTGCTATATATCTGGCATTAACCTTGTTTTTCTTTAGTAGGTCTACCAGGTCTTTTGAGTGTATAGTAGGGTCAAACTTTTCCCTGGCAGGAAAGATATCAGTTACTATAACTTCATCACAAGCGTAAAAACTATCAGCAAATTCATTTAAAAGAGCCTTGGTTCTAGAGAAGGTATGAGGTTGGAACACACATACTAGTCTATTTTTCTTATGCTCATTTAATGGTTCTAAAGTGGCCTGTAACTCAATTGGATGGTGGGCATAGTCTGTCATGATTGTTGCATCATGATAGTGACCTATTACTTCCATTCTTCTGTGTAGAGGCTTATAAAGGTTTAGAGCCCTATGAATTGGTGCAAGTTCTATACCATTTTCATAGCTGGCAGCTATGGCAGCCATGGCATTGTAAATATTATAACCTCCCATAAAGCCCAGGTCATAATGTTCGATGGTTCCATCCTTAAATCTTAAATCAAAGGAAGGATAGCCTTCTTCTGAGTAGGAGATATTATGAGCATAGTAGTCTGCCTTTTCATCCTTGGTAGAGAAAGTGATGGCTTCACCCTTTATATGGTCTAAAAGACTATGGGTATTTTCATCATCTATATTAAGGATAACCTTGGAGTTTTCATCCAGGTGGTCCATATAGCCTTCAAAGGTTTCAATGATATGATCCAAGTCCCTATAGTAGTCCAGGTGATCTTCACTTATATTTAAGATAACTGCAGTTGAAGGGTAGTAGTGGAGAATATTTCCCTTAAACTCACAGGCTTCTGTAAGTAAAAAGTCCCTAGATCCAGCCAAAACATTTCCCTTTATATCATCAAAGAAACCACCTAATAAGATAGTAGGGTCCTCTGGTGATTCAACTAACATTTTTGAAATCATAGATGTGGTGGTGGATTTTCCATGGGAGCCAGAAACTGCAATTGATTTTTCATAGTTTCTCATAAGGGCTCCTAGAAAGACTCCCCTGCTAACCACTTCCTTACCAGTATCAACAGCTGCTATGTATTCCTCGTTATCAGGTAGTATAGCATCAGTATAGATAAAGAGATCCTGGTCCTTAATGTTATCTTTTTTTTGTCCTATATATATTTCTATTCCATTGTCTCTTAATATTTGTAAATTATCCCTATCGCTTCTATCGGAACCGGATACTTGAAAGCCATTTTTAGCCATAAGTAAGGCTATACCTGACATGCTTACGCCACCAATTCCTAAGAAGTGTAACTTTTTATATTTATGATCATCTAAATTAAATGTAAACATAATACCTCCTATTTGACTTTTTTAAGTATATCATAAAACCGGTTTTAATAAAATAGTAATGGCTTGAAATAGCAAGTTTGAGATTTGCCTGATTTGTCATAAGATATATATAATAGTATAATAAGTTTGGATAAAAAATATATAGAGGTGAATCATGGATAAAGCTATAATACTAGCAGCAGGTGAAGGAACTCGTATGAAATCTAGGATTTCAAAGGTAATGCATAAAATAGTAAATAAAAGTTTACTTGAATATGTATTAGAAGCATCTGTTGAAGCAGGCATAGATGAAAATATTGTAATAGTGGGTAAGAATGAAGACGTTGTCAAAGAATATTTTGGTGATAGTCTTATCTATAGAAGGCAAAATATAGGTAAGGATTTTCCTTATGGAACAGGCTATGCAGTTATGCAGGCAGTTGATTTGATAGAAGATGGGGATTCGATAGCCATTCTATCTGGTGATGTTCCCTTGATAAGGCCAGAGACCCTAAAGGACTTGATGGATTTTCACAATAAGTCTGGAAATGATGCTACTGTTTTAACAGCAGATATAGATGATCCTAGTGGCTATGGAAGGATCTTAAAGGATGAAGAGGGTAAATTCTTAAGGATAGTAGAGGACAGGGATTGTACAGAGGAAGAAAAAAAGATCAAGGAATTTAACTCAGGCATTTATGTATTTAATGGTGGCAGGTTAAAGGATGCCTTAAAGAAGTTGGATATGGATAATTCCCAAGGGGAGTTATATGTGACAGATGTATTTTCTATTTTAAGGCAGGAAGAAGGTCAAATTGATACCTTTAAGCTTAAGGACCTGGAAGAGGTTTATGGAATAAACTCTAAGGTTCAATTGGCTGAAGCAGAAGAGATAATGAGAAAGAGAATAAATACCAGGTATATGGAAGAAGGGGTAATCTTAGAAAATCCATCATCTATTACCATAGAAAAGGGAGTTGTTATAGGTCAGGATACAAAGATTGAAGCAAATGTTCGTATTCTGGGTAAGACAGAAATAGGTAGGGATTGCCTGATAGGTGCTAATTCACAGGTGGAGGATAGCATTTTGGGAGATGAAGTTATAATAAAATCATCTTTTGTTGAAAAATCTTCGGTTGGAGATTATACTGATATAGGACCTTTTGCTCATATAAGACCAAATTCTAAATTAGGTAGACAGGTACATATTGGTAATTTTGTGGAGATAAAGAATGCTTCACTAGGAGATTACACCAAGGCAGGACATTTGGCATATGTTGGAGATGCTGATTTAGGATCAAAGATAAATGTTGGATGTGGTGTCATATTTGTTAATTATGATGGAAAGAACAAATTTAGATCTAAGGTAGAAGATGGAGCCTTTGTTGGGTCAAATGCCAATATTGTAGCGCCAGTGCATATTGATAGGGAAGCTTATGTGGCTGCTGGTTCAACTATCACAAGAGATGTTGAAGCGGGGGCTTTGGCTGTAGAAAGAGCCAGACAAAAAAATATTGCAGGCTACGTTGAAAGAAAAAAAGAAAAAGAAAAAAACAAGTAATTATTGGAGGATTAGTGTGGAAACTACAAGTGCTACTAGGGGAATGAAAATTTTTTCAGGTACAAGTAACAGGGAGCTAGCAGAAAAGATTTGCAAACATTTGGACGTTGAATTAGGAGAAATTACAATCAACCACTTCGCAGATGGTGAAATAGGTGTTAGGGTTGAGGAAACAGTAAGGGGACAAGATGTTTATTTTATCCAACCAACATCAAGCCCAGCCAACGAAAGTCTTATGGAGGCCTTAATTGTAATTGATGCTTTAAAAAGAGCTTCAGCTCATACAATTAATTTCATCGTTCCATATTATGGTTATGCAAGACAAGATAGAAAGAGTAGAGGAAGAGAACCAATCACAGCCAAGTTAGTTGCTGATTTAATAACAACAGCTGGAGCTGACAGGGTTATCACTGTAGATTTACACGCAGCGCAAATACAAGGATATTTTGATATACCTTTAGATCATTTTGCAGCAGGACCGCTTCTTGCGAGATATTTCCAAGGAATGGTTCATGACAATCCAGAAGAATGGGTTGTAGTTTCACCTGACCTAGGTGGAGTGACAAGGGCTAGAAAACTAGCTGACATTTTAGATTTACCAATCGCAATTATAGAAAAGAATAGACCTAGACCAAACGAATCAGAAGTATTGAATGTAATTGGAGAATTTGCTGGTAAAAATTGTATTATCATAGACGACATGATAGATACAGCAGGTACCATTACAAATGCTGCCAACGTTTTAGTTGAAAGAGGAGCTAAGAAAGTATTTATCACAGCAACTCATGGAGTATTCAGTAAGGACGCAGTTCAAAAAATAGAAAATTCTAAGGTTGAAGCTTGTGTTATAACAGATTCAATCTATTTACCAGAAGAAAAATTAACACCTAAAATAAAAGTTATGTCTATCTCATGTTTATTGGCTGAAGCTATCAGAAGAATCAACAGAAATTGTTCTGTAAGTGGATTGTTTAATAAATAATGTTTATAGTAGTAGGTCTTGGTAATCCAGGACAAAAGTATGAAAAAACAAGACATAATGTAGGTTTTAGAACTATTGATAGGTTGGCTGAACAGTTAAACATCAAGGTAAATAAGGGAAAGTGGAATGGCCTATATGGTGAAGGTAACCATAGGGGGGAAAAGATAGTCCTAGTCAAACCACAGACCTATATGAATAATTCAGGCGATTGTGTTAGACAAATCTATAAATTTTTTGGCGTAGAAGCAAGTGATTTAATAGTAATAACAGATGATATAGATATAGAATTTGGAACAGTAAGGGTAAAATCCAAGGGTAGTGCAGGAAGTCATAATGGTTTGAAATCCATTGTGAGTTCTATAGGAACCAAGGATTTTCCAAGAGTGAAAATATCAGTTGGCAAAAAGCCAGACTATATGGATTTAGCGGATTTTGTCTTATCAACCTTCCCTAAGAAGGATGCAGATGTTGTCGAAAAGGAAATAGATTTGGCAAGTGAGGCTGTTATGTACATCATAGAAGATGGTGTGGATAAGGCTATGAATGAAGTTAATTCTGTTAATTTATTAGGATAGATATGAATTATTTGGCAAGTATAGATAATTTTAAAGAATATATTGAATTATATAAGGCAATAGATGATTCAAGTATTAATAGTATTTACCTTTATGGTATGGTAAATGAATCCACAGGTCATTTTTTGTATTCTCTTTATGAGAATACAAAACGACCTGTTTTTGTCATATTGGAAAATGCTAAAAAAGCCCAGGATGTTTATGAGGCAGCCTCCAGTATGTTGGGGGACAAGCTGGAATTATTTCCTGAGTTAGACGTTAATTTTCAGGACTTTGTAGACCTGGACTTAACTAGAAGATCCCAAAGACTAAGGGTTTTAACCAGTCTATTGGAAGGTGAGAAGAAGGTGGTGGTAACCACCATTGAGGCCTTAAATAGAAAGCTTATGACCAAAAATGACTTTGAGGACTATTTAATAGAAGTAAATCTGGAGTCAGAAATTGATACCACTAGCTTGGCTGAAAAGCTAAGCTATATGGGTTATGAAAGGGTAAACTCTGTCCAAAGTAAGGGGCAGTTTGCCATAAAGGGAGCCATAATAGATATTTTCCAACTGGTGGATGACTATCCAACTAGAATCGAGCTTTTTGATGTGGAGGTGGACTCCATAAGAAAATTTGATATTTTAGATCAAAGGTCCATAGGACAAATTGATAGGCTCTTGATAGGACCAGCCAAGGAACTTATTTTAGATGGGGAGACTAAGCTTGAGATAGCTGGAAAAATCCAGGCTAATCTGGATAAGATGCTTAAGTTTAGTAAAAATGATCAAGATAGGGACAGGATAAGCGATAAGTTTCTACCCATAGTGGAAGCCTTGGAAAATTCTATGGATATAGCCAATGTGGATCTTCTTTATCCCTTTATAGAAGAGTCAAGTTGCGCCTATTTCATGGATTATATGCCAGAGGATAGTATCCTTGTCTATGATGACTTATCCAGGCTCTATGAGGAGAATATGGACAGGGAGAGTGTCTATAGGCAGGCTCTTTCCTATGAGTTGGAAAACTATTCCATGTTTTCTGCCCATGAAAAAACTTATTTGGGTTTTGATCAAATCTTAAAAAGGCTGGAAGGCTTTAAGTCTATCAATGTTACAGCTCTTATGAAGAGGATGAGACTTTTATCCCCTGATGCCTTGGTTGAAATTAAGACCATAGAGACAGAAAAGTATAATTACAAGTGGGATGACTTTATAGATGGTTTAAGTAGGTATAGGGATGAGGGCTATAAGATAATTATAGGAGCTGATGGTCTGGACAAGGCCAAGAATCTACAGTCCAAATTATTGGAAAGTGATTTGGTGGTAGCAATTCCTGAGTCTTTGGATTACAGGCTGGAAGAAAGAGAAATTATTATCTTAAGTGAAGGACTAAAGCAGGGTTTTATTTATCCTTCAAGTAAGGTTATTTTCATTTCCCACAATGAAATTTATGGAAATGAGAAGGTGAAATCCAAGAAGCAGAAAAAGCTTCTTAATAAGAGGGATTTAATAAACTATACAGACTTGGAACCGGGAGATTATGTGGTCCACGAGAATTATGGTGTGGGCCAGTATGTGGGAATTAAGAATTTGGAGATCCAAAGTTCTAGAAAGGACTTTTTGGAGATTTTCTATAAAAATGGGGACAAGCTTTTTATACCCACCAGTGAAATGGATCTTATATCCAAGTATATAGGAACTGAGGAAAAATCTCCCAAGCTTTCCAAGTTAAATAGTGTGGACTGGACCAAGACCAAGCAAAGGGCTCAAAAGTCCATAGATGAAATAGCTCAAAACATAGTGGAGCTTTATGCTACCAGGTCTAAGATCAAGGGATTTTCTTTTTCGCCAGATAGTCCTTGGCAAAGGGAGTTTGAGGATTCCTTTATTTATGAGGAGACCATGTCCCAGCTTAAGTCCATAGATGAAATAAAAAGAGATATGGAAAGTGATAGGCCCATGGACAGGCTCTTATGTGGAGATGTGGGCTATGGTAAGACTGAGGTTGCCCTAAGGGCGGCCTTTAAGGCCATCTTGGATGGTAAGCAGGTGGCCATGCTGGCCCCAACTACAATTTTGGTCAAGCAGCACTATAATACTATGGTGGAAAGGTTTAAGAACTTTCCTGTTACCATAGATTACTTATCCAGGTTTAAGACTCCTGCCAAGGCCAAGTTGGTCAAGGAGAATTTAAAAAAGGGTTATATAGACTTTATAGTGGGAACCCACAGTCTTTTATCCCAGGATGTTAGGTTTAAGGATTTGGGACTTTTAATAGTAGATGAGGAGCAAAGGTTTGGTGTTAAGGACAAGGAAAAAATCAAAGAGTTAAAGGCCAATGTGGATGTTTTAACCCTATCGGCAACTCCCATTCCCAGGACCCTACAAATGTCTTTATCAGGCATAAGGGAGATGAGTCTTTTAAATGAGGCTCCTGAGAGTAGACTTCCAACCAATACCTATGTAATAGAGTATAACCCGTCAATAATAAGGGATGCTATCCTAAGGGAACTTAGAAGGGATGGACAAATTTATTTTGTCTATAATAGAGTTTATGGTATAAATATAATTAAGGAACATTTAGAGAAGCTGGTTCCAGAGGCGAGAGTGGTTGTAGCCCATGGTAAGATGAGCACAAGGCAGTTGGAAAATACCTTGGATTCATTTGTCAACAAGGAATATGATATTCTGTTAAGTACAAGTATTATAGAGACTGGGATGAATATACAAAATGTTAACACAATGATTATATATAATGCTGACCAGATGGGATTATCTCAACTTTATCAATTAAAGGGACGTATAGGTAGGTCAAATAGGACTTCCTATGCCTACTTTACCTATGAGGAAAATAAGGTTATAACTGAAATAGCGGAGAAGAGGCTTAAGGCCATCAAGGACTTTAGTGAATTAGGCTCTGGCTATAAGATAGCCATGAGGGACTTGGAACTTAGGGGGGCAGGAAACCTTCTAGGGGAAAGTCAACACGGCCACATTGAATCTATAGGTTATGATCTATATGTTAGGATGTTGGAGAAGACCATTAACAAATTGAAGGGGATTGAAGTCAAAAAGGATATTGAGGTCAAGGTTGACATTGATATTAATGCCTTCATACCAGATAATTATATTAAGGATCAAAATGAAAAAATAAATATTTACAAGAAAATATCCCTAATAGAAAGTGACCAAGAATACCATCAGGTTATAGAAGAGTTAATAGATAGGTTTGGAGACCTTCCAAAGTCTGTTGAAAATATTATATCTCTTTCTCTAATTAAGGCCCTTATGGCCAAAAATAATTTTTATGAAATGGTGGAACTTGAAGAAACTATCGAATTTAGGTATAATGACTTAGTTGATTTTAATATTAATAATTTGGAAGAACTTTCGAAAAGTTATAGAGGTCATATGAAATTTGACTTTACCAATGAGCCAAAGATAATCATAGGTGCTGGTGATAATAAAGTTGATGAAGCTCTGAATATATTTAGAATAATAGACAGGATAAAAACGGAGGAAATAAATGAAAAAAGGTAAAAGATTAACCGCACTACTTATGGTATTTGCCATGGCCTTAAGTGGATGTGCAGCAGGAAGTAAGGCTAACACTAAGCCATTTATTAAGTATGATGAAAAAGTAGTGACAAATGAAGAATTTGACAAACAATTTGATTTATATAAATCATTTTTAGCTTTACAAAATGGTTTAGACCAACAAGTTAAGGGAATGATTCTACAAGACTACATTATTTCAGAAGACTTAAAGAAAAATGAAGTTAAGGTGGAAGACAAGGACTACCAAGATGCAATAGCGGAAACTATTGAAAGTGTTGGTGGAGAAGTAGAATACTTAACATATTTAAATAAGTTAAGAGTTGAAAAAGAAGTTTTCGAACAATCTATTAAATCCAATGTTAACTATAAAAAACACTTGGAATGGTTCAATGAAAACAACAAGGCTTCAGATGAAGATATAGCTAAATACTTTGAAGAAAACAAGGATACTTTTGCTTATGTAAACGCAAAACATATCTTGGTTAATACTGAGGAAGAGGCTAATAAGGCCATAGAAAGATTAAACAAGGGTGAAAAGTTTGAAGATGTTTCAAATGACATGTCTATAGATGAAGCTGCCAAGGCTCAAGGTGGAGATTTAGGTAAGGTTCAAAAGGCTTTATTTGACAAGGATTTTGTTGACGCTGCCTTCAAGTTGGAAAAAGACAAGGTATCAGAACCTGTTAAAACTAAGTTTGGTTACCATGTAATTGTTGTTACTGAAAAACATGACCAATTGGAAGATTTCAAAGAAGATGTAAATAAGATCTTAAACCAACAAAAGTATGAAGAATACATGCAAGGTTTAATGGAAGAAGTTAAGGTTACCAACTATGATTTCAACGGTAAAGAGATAGAAGAAAACAAGGATCCTGAGTTGGAAGAGAACAAGGAAAACCAAGAAGAAACAAAAGAAGATAAAGAAGAAGAAAAAACTGAAGAAAAAGATAAAAAAGACGAGTAATTTTTTAGGAAAATAGCGATAAAAGGTTGAAACTATCGACTTTTATGTTATAATTAAAATACAGTTTAAAAAGGACTGACAATTTTAGGAGGAATTTATGAACAAATCAGAATTAATTGCTAGTATGGCAGAAAAGAGTGGTTTAAGTAAAGCGGACTCAACAAAAGCTTTAGATGCTTTCTTAAAGACTGTTGAAGAAACATTAGTAAGTAGAGAAAAAGTACAATTAGTAGGATTCGGAACTTTCGAAACTAGAGACAGAAAAGCTAGAGAAGGAAGAAACCCAAGAAATCCTGAAGAAGTAATTCAAATACCAGCATCAACTGCACCAGTATTTAAAGCAGGTAAATCATTAAAAGAAGCTGTAAATAATAAGTAATTTATAAGGAAGCAGTTCGCTTCCTTTTTTGGTAAATATTTTATAAAGGGGAAAGTGTATGGACTTTAAGAAAATTATAGTTTTAGATTTGGGTCTACATGAAAATCAAACACTTGCTAGAAAGATAAGAGACATGGGAGTATACTCAGAAATCTTGTCAATAAAAAGTCTTGATAAGTTAGATGACCCATCAATTATCGGTATTATTCTATCAGGAGAAGATAGACACAATACTGACGAAAACAAGAAGGCAATTGAATTTATTAACTCATTAAATAAACCATTTATTCAAGTTTATTTAGATGAAAATAAGGTTCATTACATAAGTGAAAATACAGCAGAAGATGTTTCAGTTTCTGATTTTGAGGAAAGTGTGCTTTCTAATTTTGTATTCGAAAGATGTAATGCAGAAAAGACTTGGAATATGGAAATATATTCTGAATACTTAATAGATGAAATCAAAAAACAAGTAGGAGACAAGAAGGTTGTATTAGGTCTTTCTGGAGGAGTAGACTCCTCAGTAACAGCAGCCCTAATCCAAAGAGCTATAGGCGATAACCTATACTGTATTTTTGTAAATCACGGTCTAATGAGAAAATATGAACCGGAAGAAGTTATGGAAACCTACAAGGATCTTAACTTGAATGTTAAGTTAGTAGATGCAACAGATAGATTCCTAGATAAATTGGCAGGAGAAGATGATCCAGAAAAGAAGAGAAAGATCATCGGTGAAGAATTCATCAGAGTATTTGAAGAAGAATCACAAAAACTAGGCAAGGTTGACTTTTTAGCCCAAGGTACAATTTACCCTGACATTATAGAATCAGGAGTTGGAGCCAACCTAGTAAAGTCCCACCACAATGTGGGAGGCCTTCCAGAAGACGTGGACTTTAAAGAATTGGTAGAACCTTTATCCATGCTATTTAAAGACGAAGTTAGACAATTAGGTCTTACTCTAGGAGTACCTGAAGACATGGTATTTAGACAACCATTCCCAGGACCAGGACTAGGAGTAAGAGTTATGGGAGACATAACCAGAGAAAAACTTAGAATCCTTAGAGACAGTGACTATGTCCTAAGAAGAGAAGTTAAAAAAGCTGGCCTAGATAGAGAAATATGGCAATACTTTACCGTATTCACACCTGTTAAATCAGTGGGAATAAAACAAGGTAAGAGAGCCTATGAAAATGTTATAGCTGTAAGAGCTGTACAAACAACAGACGCCATGGAAGTAAAACCATCCAATCTAGACTATGACTTTTTAGTTAACCTAGCTGAAATGATCATAACAGAAGTAGATGGAGTATCCAGAGTAGTCTATGATATAAGCCCTAAGCCACCAGCAACTATTGAGTGGGAATAA
>CALAZW010000080.1 GCA_937926545.1 uncultured Helcococcus sp.
AAAAGGAAGCTTCTGAGATGAAGTTTTGGACTGAAAGTGAGTATGATAAATTTATAGAAGAAGTTAAGGACAAACCCTTATCATTCTATGCTTTTGAAATTTTATATTGGTGTGGATTAAGAACAGGAGAATTATTGGCTTTAACAAAGGAAAAATTTGATTTTACTAATAATACTATTAGAGTAAATCAATCTCTACAGAGAATTAGTGGTAGAAATGTTATAACAGAACCTAAGACTCAAAAAAGTATTAGAACAGTTGTTATGCCAGCCTTTTTAGCAGAAGAAATGAAAAAATATATGGCTGGAATATATAAGCTAAAGGATAATCAATTATTATTTCCAATTACCAAGTCCTATTTACATCATGAAATGACTAGGGGAAGTACAAAAGCTGGAGTTAAGAGAATTAGAGTTCATGATCTAAGACATTCCCATGTATCTCTCTTAATTGAATTAGGATATTCAGCCATAGCTATAGCTGATAGATTAGGACATGAATCTATTGATATCACCTATAGATATGCACACTTATTTCCAAGTAAACAAAATGATATGGCGATTTCCTTATCTAATATAAGAAAAGAAAACCTAGATGATCAATGGGAGAAATTGCTGGAGGATGAAGATGACTTACAAAACGAAGAAATTATATAAAAGAAAAAGAAATAAAATAATAAGTTTTAGGGCAACAGAGGAAGAAGCTAAATTATTAGATAGGAAAGTAGAAATAAGTGGACTTACTAAGCAAGAATATATTATAAGTTCATTAACTGCTCCTACTGTGTCTATTAAAGCTGATTATAGACTTGAAGATAAGTTTTCCTTAGAGATATTTAGACTAGCAAAGCTTGTAAAGAAATATGGAAGATTAGAAGATGAAGATCAAGAGATCTTAAGATTCTTAATAGAAATTTACTATGAAATAAAAAAAGAAAAAAGCCTTTAGCACAAGGGCCAAAGGCAACACTCCTGTGGGAATGTATTCTAGACAAATCCATTTTACCACAGGAGTCTTGTTAATTCCAGACTAGGAGGAGAAAAATGGAGAATAAATATAAATATATACCAGAAGAAATGAAAAAGTTGAAAAGATTTGTAGGTTGGAGAAAGGAAAATTTAAATGGCAAGGTGGCCAAACTTCCTTTTTCCCTAATTGATGAAAAAGCTAATGGGTGGAATATGCCAGAACGTTGGGTAAATTTTAATGATGCTAAGACTAAGAATAGGCCTTTAGGCTTTGTTTTAGTGGAGGAAGATAAGATTGTTTGTATTGACTTAGACCATGCAATTCAAGATGAAGAATTAAGTCCTATGGCAAAGGAAATTATAGAAAAATTTATAGGAACATATATGGAGTTATCACAATCAGGAAAGGGAATCCATATCTTTGTCAAAGGGACTATTTCAAAGAATCTTAATTTATCAAGTGAAGGAATTGAGCTCTATAAAAATAATAGATATATAGCTTTAACTGGCGATATAGGAGATGGAAGATTCTTCCCAAGAAGTAGCGAGCTTTTAGAAAAGCAAGATGAACTAAATAAGCTATATAAGAAATGGGCACAGGAAAAAACATCGACCTTAAAACAAATTAGACAATATAGGTATGAGCCTTTAAATGAACTTTCTAGACTTGATGATTTATCTCTAGATGAAATACTAGAGACTATGGAGAGAACCAATAGAAAGGCAAGTATGCTTATCTCAGGAAGTAGTCTAACAGGTGACCATAGCCGAGATGACTTTATCTTTTTAGTACTTGCCAGGAACTATACAGGTGGAAACCCTAGCTTGATGAAAGACTTGTTTTTAATGACCCCCTTAAATCGACTAGGAAGCAAGGAAAAAAGAAGAGATGATAGAAAGTATCTTGAATATGTCGAAAAGACTATAGAGAAGGTTTTAGGGCTTGGAAATTTTCTAGCCTTTGATTGGAGCAAGCATTTTGAGTATAAGAAAAGGATTAAAGCTTATGAGAGACTTTAAATTAGTTTTTCCTGAGATAGATCAGTCCTACTCCTTAATAGATGTAAAGAAAACAGTCAAGGGCAGTGTAAAACAAACTACAGGTAATATTGTTACAGTACTCCTTAATCCCAAATATTGTAAGGCTAAGAAAATTTATGAGGGGCAAATCTTCTATGATAAATTTACCAATGAGATTAAATTTCAAGGTAGGATTATAGGAGAAAGGGAAATCAAAGAAAATCAAATTAGACTATGGGATGATTCTCTTAACAATAGATTAGGACTTGAAATAGAAAAGTATTTTGGACTTAACTACAATGCCAATAAAATGTGGGATGCAGTTAGTTTTGTCGCCCATCAATATGAGATAAGTCCACCAAGACAGTATCTAAAAAATATTAATTGGAAGGGAGATAAAAATGCAATTCGAAAACTTCTTCCAACTTATCTAGGAGCTGAAGATACAGAACTTAATGCCTGGATCATGGAGCATATGATTTTAGGTTTAGTGAAAAGAGTATTTGAACCAGGGTCTAAATTTGATGAGATGATGGTCTTAGTTGGTGGTCAAGGAATAGGAAAATCTACCTTTGCTAGATACTTAGCTATTAAAGATGATTGGTTTTGTACCATTGAAAATATTCAAGGTAAAGATGCTGTTATGAATCTAATGGGGAAAACTGTTGTAGAAATTGAAGAATTTGTTGCCCTAAGAAATGCAAAATCAGCCAATGAAGCAAAATCATTTTTATCTAAACTAAGTGATAGAATAAGAATCCCTTATGAGAAATTTTCAACAGATGTTCCTAGGACTTGTATTTTAATTGGAACATTAAATGAAAGAACTTTTTTAAATGACCATA
>CALAZW010000081.1 GCA_937926545.1 uncultured Helcococcus sp.
GCTTATTTTACATTTTTAGCTGCATTTTGGCCAGCGATTCTACCATAGATTATAATATCAGCTACAGCATTACCACCAAGTCTATTGGCACCGTGTACTCCACCAGTTATTTCACCAGCAGCGTAAAGATTAGGAATAGCATTTCCGTCCTTATCAAGTACTTGAGTGTCCTTATTTATTTTTAATCCTCCCATAGTGTGGTGAACACCAGGAGATAATTTGATTGCATAGTAAGGAGCAGTTTTTAATTCATCAGCAAAAGCTGTACGACCAAATTCTTCATCCTTCTTAGAAACAACAGCCTTATTCCAGTTTTCCATGGTTTCAGCCAAAGTTTTTTCATCTATTTCTAATTCCTTAGCTAATTCTTCATAAGTTTCACCTTGTTTAGTGAATCCTTTTTCAATATAGCCTTGTAGTGGACCAGATTTTTCTACCATTGCTTGGTCGAAAATCAAGTAGGCATAACTACCTGGTTGTTCAATTTCAGCAGCTGATACAACGTCTCTTGTTCCAACTTCATCAATAAATCTTTTACCATCTTGGTTAACTAAAATAGCACCGTCTCCTCTAACACCTTCAGTTATAAGAGAAGAAGTTTCTTGTTCTACTGTAGGGTGAATTTGGATTTGATCCATATCAACCACATCAGCTCCAACTTTTTCAGCCATCCAAATACCATCTCCCATTAGGGTAGCAGCATTTGTAGTAACGAAACCTTTTAATTCAGGTTTAATTTCAGCAACTTTTTCTAAATTAGCAGCAAAACCACCAGTAGCTAAAACAACTGATTTAGCATTAACTGTTATATCTCCAGCCTTTACTCCAACAATAGCGCCATCTTTTTCAATTAATTCAGTAGCAGCTGTACCAAATAAGATGTCAACCTTCTTTTCTTCTAAGATTTCAGTCATCTTTGGTACAAGATATGAACCTACAGCCTTAGTTTGACCATCAACTAAAGGTCTGTGAATTCTCTTAACTGATGCACCACCAAATGAACCAACATCTGTTAATTCCATGCCGTAAGATTTTAACCAATCAATGGCAGCTGAACTGTTGTCTACCAAAGTTTCAACTAATTCATGGTTATTTACATTCTTACCACCAACTAGAGTATCTAGCATAAATAATTCTTTAGAATCAAAATATCCTTCAGGATTAGCTTCATAGTCTTTAAATTGCTTTTCAACTGTGTCAGCAAGTTCCTTTAATTCAGGATATTCTTCTCTAGCAGTTTTTATTTTATTTTCAATAGCTTCCTTGTCGTTAGTTTCTAATTCATTTTTATCTTGATATTCTGTTTTAGCAGCGTTCATACCACCAGTAGCCCTAGTAGTATTACCACCAGTAAAGTCAGCCTTTTCTAAAATAATAACGGATTTACCAGCATCATTTGCTTCTATAGCAGCTGTCATTCCAGCTCCACCAGCACCAACTACAACCACGTCAGCTTCTAAGTCTTTTTCTTCAGAAGTTTTGTCATCTTCCTTGTTTTCTTCATTAGCCTTGGCAAAGTCTTCTTCTTTCAAGCCAGCATTTTTAATAGCGTCTTTTACAGCTTCTATGAAGGCTTCAGAAGTAACAGTTGCAGTAGCAACAGTGTCAACAGCTACAGTGTTTTTATCTATAACTTCCTTGGACAACTTTTCAATTGCCTTGTCACCTATTCCCTCACTTTCTTCGCTAGCCTTAACGTCTATTTTTTCAATCTTACTATCCTTGAATGAAACTTCAAGAACTAAATCTCCATTGTGTCCTTTAGCCTTACCTTCATATGTACCAGTAACGCCCTTGCTAGCGTCTTCTTTAGCGCCACCGCAAGCAGCTAAACTTAGTACCATAGCTAAAACTAAAAGAACTGATAATAATTTCTTTTTGTTCATTTTTTCCTCCTAAATTCCTATAGTTTGTAGACAAATAAACAATGTCCTACATAAAAATATCAAATAGAGGGTGGCCTGTCAAGAAATAGAAAGTTCCTAAGGAAAGCCCTTATCTAAGGAAGCTTTATAATTATAGAAAACTATATATTTTAATTAGTCATTTACAATAAAATAAGCAAGTAGCTGGGCAAATTAGAAGAAAGGTAATATAATATAAAATAGATACTTTTATAAGGTTTATATATATGCATGTGTTTTAGCTATAGGTAGTAGACCTGAAAAGTAAAATATTAAGTTAAAGAGATATTTGATAAAATATAAGGAGAAAAATATATGGCTAGGCCAAAGACTAAAAAAGAATTAATAGATTTTTCTGAATTAAACTATGAGAAACTTTTAGGACTTATATAAACCATGTCTGACCAAGAGAAAAAAGAAAATTTTATAGATGATGATAGGGATAAGAACCTTAGAGATGTGATAGTTCATCTTGTACATTGGCAGGATCTTTTATTGGTATGGTTAAGGGCCAACCAAGCAGGTGAAAAAAGAAATTTTTTGCCTGATGGATACAATTGGAAGACCTATCCTCAAATGAATATAGAGGTAAAAAATGAAAATCAAGATACAGGTCTAGAAGACTCCCTTGATAATTTAGGAAGAAACCATAGAAAGCTTATGGAGAAAATAGAGGGCTTTAATGAAGAAGAGCTTTTCACTAAAAAATATTATAGTTGGACGGGAACCACCAACCTGGCCTCCTATATAATAAGCTCAACTTCCAGCCACTATGATTGGGCCATTAAAAAAATAAGGAAAAATCTTAGAATATATAGAAAAAAATAACCAGCTATTGACAAAGTAGACAGGGATATTATAATTATATTGAACAGTGTTCAACCAGGAGGAAACAATTGACAGAAGCAGATAAAATTAAAGATAAAAGAAGTCACATTTTAGAAATCGCAAAAAACATAGCCCACGAGGAAGGCCTATCCAACTTAAATATAAGGAGAATAGCCAAAGAGTCTGGGGTAGCCATAGGGTCTGTCTATAATATAGTGGGAAATAAGGATGAGCTCATCCTTTACTTGGTTAAAGATTATTGGGAAGAAGCCATAGACCAGTTGGCTGATAAGAGTAAGACCTTTGATGGTAACTATGAGGACAAGTTAAACCAACTTTACAAGGACTTTAGGCTGGTATCTAAAAAGTTTCACAGCGATTGGATAAGGGACTTGGTAGGCATGCATATGGAAAATCCCCATGTGGTAAATCTAAGCGGAGCCTATAAAAAAGAAATAGAAAATATGATTAGACTTATCCTAAGTGAGGATGAAGATATAAGAGACCACTTTGATGAGTCCTTTAGTTTGGAAGATCTATCTAAATTTATCTTTGATAATATGATGCTTGCTATGGGCAATGATGAAAAAGACCTGGGATTTTTAAATAATATTCTAAGGAGATGTCTATAAAATGAGAGCAATAATGGAAACGGGTTTTGATGTATTTTACTTGATTTTTGTCATATCTATGGGCCTGTATTTAATTAAATTGGACCATGAGAAAAGTGATTCCAAACTATTTGGGATTATGGCAGTGGTTTTGGGAGTGGGAGATAGCTTTCACCTGATTCCTCGTATCATGGCCTTAAATACAGAAAACGGATTTGAAATTTATAGAACCAGCCTAGGAATGGGCAAGGCCATTACTTCCATAACTATGACTGGTTTTTACCTGATTCTATATAAGATTTACAAGAGAAGATATGGGGTTGAAGATAAAAGCATGGATAAAATCATTTATCTTTTGGCAGGCTTGAGAGTAGTGATAAGCCTATTTCCACAAAATAGGTGGCTGGATCCAGTTCAACCAATGGCCTGGTCCATATATAGGAATATTCCTTTTGCCCTAATGGGATTAATTCTAATAGTTTTATTTTATAAAAAGGCTGGGGAAAATAAGGACAGAGCCTACAAGTATATGTGGTTGGCCATAAGTCTATCCTTTGCCTTTTACATTCCAGTGGTCCTATGGGCAGACCAATATCCTTTAGTAGGACTTCTTATGATACCTAAGACCATGGCCTATATATGGGTGGTTCTTATGGGCTATAAGGATTATAAAATGAAGAAATAAAAGAAGAGCAAACCTAGGTTTGCTTTTTTTCTTATGGGTACTTATATTAAAATATAATTTCTAGGGGGATATATGAAAACATTAGAGGACTATTTATCAGAGGTAGAAAAAGAAGAAGAAAGAAAGAGAATAGAAGAACTTTTAAGCTGGATAGAAGAAAAATACCCAGAACTAGACTTTAGGATGGCTTGGAATCAACCTATGTTTACCCATGAGGGGACCTTTATTATAGGTATTAGTAGATCCAAGAACCATCTGGCCTTGGCGCCAGAAAAAAAGACTCTTGATATTTTTTCTGAGGAAATAAAAACAAGGGGTTATGATCACGGTAAACAAATAATAAGAATGCCCTGGGACAAGGAACTGTACTATGAACTACTAGCTAAATTAATAGACTTTAATATAAAGGATAAAAAAGGAATGAAGACTTTTTGGAGAAAGGATTAGAAGATAAAATAAGGGTCTACCCTCTTAAGATAGTGTATAATACAAGAAAGAAGATGGGGGAAGGGTATGATAAAGCAGTTTGAGGGAATTGATGAGATTTATAATATTAGTTTGAAAAATATAAAGGGCCTGGACTATGGTTATGAACCAGGTATAAAACTTATCTATCTAATCAAGGGCCAGGTGGTTTATAGGATAAATGATAGAGAGCTTATTCTTAATCCAGGAGAAGTTCTGGTACTAAATAGATTTGATAGTAGATTTATTTATAGTAGGGACTTGGATAATCTAATCTTGGCCCTGGATATTAAAAGGGACTATATGGAAAGTTATAGCCCTAGTTTGCCCAATTTAAGATTTATAAACCATATAGATAAAAACCTGGTGAACAAAAGACTTACAGATACTATTTTGGATTTATACAGGTTTACAAGAGATAATGAAAATGAAAAGAAAAGACAGGGCCTGGTTAATAATATATTAAAAAATCTCATGTCCAATTACCTAAATAGGGAATACGATAAAAAGCTAAGGGATGATAAGCTGGTTAATCTGGAGATTTTATCCAGGGATTATGACCATATAAGTTTTGATCAACTAAATCTGGCCAGCCTATCACAAAAGCTGCACTTAAGTGAGTCCTACATATCAAAAATGATTTATGAATTTTGTGGTATTCAATTTACAGAATTTGTTCAACAATTGAAACTCTACTATGCATGTGATTATCTATTAACTACTTCAAAGAATTTGGATGATATCTCCTACCTGGTAAACTTTAATTCAAGTAAGTCTCTTAATAGAATCTTTAATAAGTACTTGGCCATGACTCCGGCCCAGTATAGGATCACTTATAGCAAGGAAAATGATTTTCATCAAAATCAAAATTTGTTGAATTTGGAATTATTTAAAAGCCAGGACCAGGGATTTGAAAGTTACCTAAAGACCTATATGGGCAAGGATAAATTTGAAATAAAGATAGATAGCCAAACTGATGTTTTTTATGATGACTACTTTAGAGATTTCGCCCTTATAAGGGAGTTTAATTCTCTGGGAAGGGACTATATCTATTCTATAGATAGGATTGTTGAAAATATAAAAATCAATCAAATTATTATTAATATAAAATACGATAAGGCCAGAGATATTTTTGTCTTAAAGGACACTGGTAAGAAAATCTCTAGAGACGATCTTTACCTAATTCTAGATAGGTGTGTGGAACATGATATAGAGGCCATTCTCTATTTGGACAATGGGGGGCCTGACTTGAAAAGAGACCAGGTGGAGGAAAAACTTGGTGAATTTGACAGGTTCTATACGGCCATATCCAATATTATAGGAGCAAATAATATGAGAAAATTTGGCTATACCATAGACATACAAAACTTGTTTGACCAAATTGAAAATGGGGATGACTTGGAACTTTATAGGGAGTATATCTACCGACAAAGAAGACTTTTAGATGAAAAAGTGGGAAGTAAGGACTATAACTGGGGCATAGAAATCGGAGATTTGGAAGAGGGAAAGCTGGAAGGAATAAAACTTTTAGCCAATAAAATCTTTTTGGATAAGAAGGCTGATTTTAAGCCCAACTTTATATCCCTAGGCTATAGAAAAGATCAGGAAAAAAAGGATTTGACCCAGATTTTTTCAGAGATCCAAGACTATGAAAAAACAGTGTTTTCATCCATATCTAATTTGATAAAAGAAATTAATTTCCCCATCAAGGTCATTTATATAAGGGGACTTTTTGAGCATATAGACATAAGTGATATGGACATTAGATATAGAAATCTTTTAATGATTTCTTTAATATTGGAAAGTAAGTACTTTTTAAAAGGAGAAAATATTTATCTACCTGAATACAAGGTGGTGGATAAAAGAAGGGAAGGATCCTATTACTATCCCAGGGTAATTGATGATTACGGTTTCTTTACTCCTTTCTATTGGTCACTTTTCCTTCTAGGTCAAGTAAAGGGCAGGTTGATAGCTGAAGATAGAAGCTATATGGCCATAAAAAATGAAAACGACCTTTATGTGGTTATTTATGGGGAGCTTACCAGTGACTATTGCTATTCCAATCAAAAAAACTTTATGGACTTAAAAAATGACCAGGCTAGTATCCAGTTAATAATTGATGGCTTGGAGGGGAAATATAAGTTAATAACTCAAAAGTTATCATTTGAACATGGGAGCGTGGAAAGTAGTATAGGCAGTAAGGAAAACTACAAGTATCTTTCAGCCAGAGATAGAAGGTATCTTAGAACCATTTCAACTCCTAGCTTTAAGATGGACTTAATAGAAATGACAGGCCACTATGAAGAGGAGATAAAATACTCACCCTTTAACTTTATTTTAAAGAAATACATTAAACTGTAAAATAATAACATGATTTCAGCAAATAATAACAGTTATTATATAAACAAATGTTATTATAAAAAATATATCAAAATATGCTAGTTAAGAGAAAAGAATAGCTATTAAAAAAATTGCTTACTTCTAATATAATAGTTCTCAGTAATAGATGGAGGGACTTAATGAGAAGAAATATAGCAATTTTTTTTATGGCTGTTTCAGCCTTTTTTATTGGCCTTGGTGGAGGTCAGATTCAAGCCCAAGAAGAATACCTGGATGTTCCAATAAGAGTGAGATGGGATAATGTTAGTAAACATAACAGGCCTATAATAGAGACTAAAATAATGGAAGATGAGGAAGATAGTGGTCATAGCATTATTTTGTCCGAGGAAAATAATTGGTCAGGCCTTATTAAGGGGGTTTATAGGGATCCATATTCACGTTATAAATTAACTTCCCGAGTATTAGATGGAGAAGGCTCTATAGATGATTATCAACTATATAATCTGTCAAGAGGAGCTGTTCTTAATATTAGGGGAAATGATACAACTAATATAACATTTAGAATGAAGGATCTAACTGGTAACAGATTAGCCTACAGTCAGGTTTATATTTACGATGAAAATAATAACTTTGTAAAGTCAATTAGCCTTAAGCCAGGAGCGCAAAAAAGTGATTGTTTCGTTGATAGCTACAATAAAGATGGTAATTTTATTAACTACAGTCTAAAGACAGCTGAAGAAGATATATTTGAATATAAGATTACAGCTAATTATGACGAGTATAACCTAAGAATTGAATTTAATATTGAAAGAGAAGAAATAGAAATTCCAGTTGAAAATCCAGAAGATAAAGAAGATTTGGATAAGGACGACAAGAATGAAGAAGGCTCAGGAAATTTAGATGGAGACAGTTCAGTTGAAAGTCCGGAAGATAAAGAAGATTTGGATAAGGA
>CALAZW010000082.1 GCA_937926545.1 uncultured Helcococcus sp.
AAGTGGTAGAAGGCCCACCAGACCATCCATAGCAGGTCTTATGGGCGCCTTGGGGATGGCCCTTATAGCCATGGAAAAGTCCACAGGTTATTCAACCATCTTATCCAAGGATGAACTGGATGATTTTTCCTACAGGCATCTACAGACCAACTGCAGGAAATGTTCCAATCAGTGTAGTTTGAATATAAATATTTTTCCAGACGGTAAAAGATTTATCACTGGTAATAGGTGTGAAAGAGGGGCGGGCATTGATTTAAGTAAAAAGGAAGAGCTTCCCAATCTTTATGCCTACAAGTATAAAAGGTTGTTTGACTATGAGAGTCTAGATGAAAAAGATTCTTCTTTAACCATAGGTATACCTAGGGTTTTAAATATGTATGAAAATTATCCCTTCTGGCATAGATTTTTTACTAGTTTAGGCTATCGGGTGGTTTTATCAGATGATTCGTCTAGAGATATCTATGAAAAAGGACTTTCTTCTATTAGTAGTGAGACTGCCTGCTATCCTGCCAAGTTAAGTCATGGTCATATAGAGGACCTTATAGATAAGAAGGTAGATCTTATTTTTTATCCTTCAGTTTTTTATGAAAAAAAAGAGTATAAAAAGGCTGATAACCACCTTAATTGTCCAGTAGTTACAGGCTATCCAGAGGTTATAAAAAACAATGTGGACAGGCTGGAAAAAGAGGACATAAAATTTGTAAATCCTTTTATTTCTCTAGATCATAAGAAAAAACTTGCAAAGAGATTGGTAGAGGAGTTGGACTTTTTATCCAGGACAAAAAAAGAGATAGAAAATGCAGTTGATTTGGCCTGGGATGAACTGGAAAACTATAGAAATGATGTGAAAAAAGAGGGTAGCAGGGTCTTGGCCTACCTGGAAAAAAACAATAAAAAGGCCATAGTCCTAGCTGGAAGACCCTACCATATAGACCCTGAAATAAACCATGGCATACCTGAGCTTATCTTGTCCTTGGGTTGGGGAGTTTTATCAGAAGATTCCATTTTGGATTGGGATAGGGATCTAAGTATGGAAACTCGTGTTTTAGACCAGTGGGTCTATCATTCCAGGCTTTATAGGGCAGCAGAATTAGTAGGAGAAAGTAAAAACTTGGAACTGGTCCAATTGAATTCCTTTGGCTGTGGTTTGGATGCGGTAACTACAGACCAGGTTGCTGATATACTAAGGTCCAAGGGGAAAATCTATACCCTGCTTAAGATCGATGAAATATCCAATCTAGGCTCGGTAAAGATAAGACTAAGGTCTCTTATAGAGGCTTTAGATGATGGAGATAGACCTATAAAGAAGCTAGATGTGGACCATAAAAAGATAGCCTTTACAAAAAAAATGAAAGAGGACTATACTATTTTATCTCCAAGAATGCTAGAAGAACACTTTGAAATCATGAAGGATATTTTATATGACTATGGATACAAGGTGGAATTTTTAACCCAGGTGGACCAGGAGGTTATAAATTCTGGACTTAAGTATGTAAATAACGATGCCTGTTATCCTTCAATTATAACCATAGGCCAAATGCTTGAGGCTGTAGAGTCAAATAGGTATGATAATGATAGGCTGGCCCTGGTCATGAGCCAAACGGGAGGAGCCTGCAGGGCTTCCAACTATGTTGGCTTTATAAGAAAGGCCCTTAAGGACTCAGGAAATGACCATATCCCCCTTATAGCTCTCTCCATGCAGGGGATAGAGGAAAATCCAGGTATAAGCCTGAACCCTCTTATGATGAAAAAACTTATGATAGCCTGTCTTTATGGAGATCTTCTTATGAGGCTTTCCAATAGGACTAGACCCTATGAGAAAGTAGAAGGTCAAACGGATAAAACCAAGGCTTATTGGATAGCTAGGTGTAAAAAAGAAGCCCTAGATTCTAGCAAGAAAAACTTTAAATCTACCTGTGAAAAAATAATTGAAGATTTTGAAAATATAGAGGCAGATTTTAGTAAGAACCTACCTAGAGTGGGTATTGTGGGAGAAATCCTAGTTAAATATCTTCCAGATGCCAACAACCACCTACAAAAAAACTTGGAAGAAGAGGGGGCTGAAGTGGTCATATCAGATTTTCTTGATTTTTTCATGTACTGTTGTAGAAACCAAAAGCACAAGTGTGACCTTTTATCCAAGGAGAGTCTTCCTGCGTGGGGAGGAGCTGTAGCCATCTGGTATATAGATAGCTATAGAGATATAGTAAGAGATCTCTTAAAAGACTCAGCTAGGTATCAAGTACCTGCCCATATAGGAGAAATTGAAGACTATGCCAGTGATTTTGTATCCCTGGGCAACCAGTATGGTGAGGGCTGGCTTTTAACAGGAGAAATGGCTGAAATGATAGACCAGGGAGTAGAAAACATTGTTTGTATCCAGCCTTTTGGCTGCCTACCCAACCATATAACAGGTAAGGGAGTTATAAAAAAGGTCAAGGAAGTCTATCCCCAAGCCAATATAGTACCCATAGACTATGACCCAGGTGCCAGTGAGGTAAATCAAATAAATAGAATAAAACTTATGCTAGCAAGAAACACCTTAGTTTAAGTGTGAGAGCCTGAATTTATTAAGATAGATTCAGGCTATTTTTAAGCTAATATACTAAAAATATGCGAATAAAAAGATATAAATACACCAGAAACGAGAAAATAATCCATATATG
>CALAZW010000083.1 GCA_937926545.1 uncultured Helcococcus sp.
ATATACGAAGCTAGACAATGGCAAGAGGGTGAATATAATATTCATAGCTACACTGAGCAGACTAAAGAGGAGATAGATACAAGAACATATAAGGGAACTGTCCAGCTGGCCTATATAGGAGAAATTAGACAAGAATATAGGTATATGTATGAAAACATGGGAAGGCCAGAACAAACTTATTTTATAAAAAGAAAATCCCCTATCAATGGTCAAGAAGAGTATCTTTATAGATATGATTGTGTTCAGTGTACGAAGGGAAGAATACATTTTAGATACTATTGGTGTCCTTCAAACAAGGAAAAAATAAGCTTAAGTGAGAGGGATATGGGCCATGACTATAAGAGAAATCAAGACAATATGCAGGAGCTTAAGAAGGAAGAGATTAAAATTAGTGGAAAATCATTTTCCTTTATTAAATGGATAAATGATAATTCGGCTGTACTAGAGGCAAAAACAAGAATAGATCACAGGCCTTTTTTTTCAAGGCATGACAATGAGATAGAATATAGCTGTTGTTACATGGATAATGTAAATAATTATCTTAAAACTTATATAAAGGGAAATATTGATTTTACAAAATCCAATTTAGAAGATGATGAAAGTGTGAATTTCACCTTATATAGTAAAAATGAAAAGGTTCTACCTGATGGCTCAAAAATCGATGCTGGGATCTACCCAGATGAGGTTTCTTTTGTAGACTATAATAGAGATAAGACAACTCCTATAAGGGTGGTTTGGACAAGAATAGATAAAGAAAAAGATAGATATGACTATAAGACATCAATAAGGCTTGATGGGAGAAAATATTATTATACAGATGAAAAGCTAACTGGGGATCCTAATATAATTGGACTTTATAGGTTAATTTATGACTTGGATGAAGGCACAAACTATAGATTATCTATGGAGAAAAAAGAAGGCTATCTTAAAAATGAAGATAAGGAGTTCAGTTTGTCTAAGGCTAATCCAGAGTATATCTATGATGATTTTTTTGCCCTGGAAGGAAGGATAAATGTAAGGCTATATCTTAATGAGAAAAAAAGACCTTTGGCTGGAGAAGAAGCAAAACTTATTTGGAGTTTAGATAATGGAAGTCTACCCAATGGTGAAGAAATAACAAGAAGTTTAGAAGATAAATTAAACTACAATAACTTGGAGTGGATTTTATCTAAAGATGGCAATGCCTACTATATTTTATTGAAAAGTGATAGCGAGGGTCAGCTTACTTATAAGGACAGTAAAGACTTCTATTTGTACTATGATAAAAATAAAAGCTCCAACTATAGCCTAAGCTTTAATAGGACAATGGAAGGGGGAAGAAATAGTTTGGATATAAGTTTTTCAAAGAATAGTTATATTTTTAACAAAGATATAGTCTTTAAGAACTTAAGGCTTCCACAAACAGGATCCATGGGACAGGGTGTTTTCATTGTAGGTGGGGCTCTAATGTTAATAGTTTCACTATATGGAATCTATAAAATAAAAAATGATTTATAAGAAGGCCTCCTAAGGGG
>CALAZW010000084.1 GCA_937926545.1 uncultured Helcococcus sp.
GTTTTAAGGGCCAATGCTATTGGAGCCATCCAAGTTCAACATAGAAGTGACAACCAGGGCCTTCCTAGCAGGGAAGACTTGAATCTTTTCATGGAAGAAAACAAGTAGAGGGAAAAAGATGAAAGAGATAGAAAAAAATATTAAAGAAGTAGGTCTACTACCACTTGTAAGTTTAGATGACTTGGATAAGGCTAGACAACTTGATCGAATAATGGTAGAAGAACAGGTTCCTATCATGGAGGTGGCCTTAAGAACAAATCAGGCCCTAGAAATAATTAAGATGATAGGTCAAGAGTTTCCTACAATTATTTTAGGAGCAGGCACAGTACATACAGTTGAAGAGGCTAAGAAGGCCTTGGAAAATGGGGCTGAATTTATAGTTAGTCCTGGTATAAATGAAGACCTTATAAGCTATTGTTTAGAAGAAGAAGTTCCTATTTATCCAGGGGTAGCAACGGCTAGTGAAGTTGAAAGGGTAAGGTCATTTGGTCTTAAGACATGTAAATTTTTCCCAGCTCAAGCTTCTGGAGGAGCTAAAATGCTTGGCCAATTAAAGGGACCCTTTGAGGATATGACCTTTATACCAACAGGTGGTATTAGCTCTGACAATATGCTAGATTACCTGTCCCTAGATAATGTTTTGGCCATAGGAGGATCCTTTCTTTGTGCCAGTGACCAGGTAAATAAAGAAGACTGGGATCAGGTTAGAAAAGATATAAAGGAAGTTATAAAAAAACAATATGGTTTTGAACTTCTTCATCTAGGTCTTAATTCTAAGGATGATGAGGAAGCTAAGAAAAGTGTTGAAATTCTATCTTTCTTATTTGATAAAGATGTGTTTGAAAACAAGGCCTCCTATTTTGTTGGTGATATCTTTGAAGTCATGAAGTTTGATTTTCTAGGAGACCATGGTCATGTGGCTATAGCTACCAATGATATTACAAGGGCCATAAGCTACTGTGAAAGAAAAGGGTTTGATTTTGATTATGAAACCAAAGCCTATGCTGAAGATAAGCTAATAGCTATTTATTTTAAAGAGCAAATAGCCGGTTGGGCCTTTCACTTGAGAAGTAAATAGGAGGGGAAATGAAATATTTTTTAGATACAGCCAATATAGATGAAATAAGAAGAGCCAATGATTTGGGACTTATAGAAGGGGTGACCACCAACCCTAGCTTAATAGCTAGAGAGGGGAGAGTCTTTGAAGAAGTAATTGAGGAAATATGCCAAATTATTGATGGACCCATAAGTGCTGAGGTAATTTCTTTAGACCATGAAAACATGGTAAAAGAAGGCTTGG
>CALAZW010000085.1 GCA_937926545.1 uncultured Helcococcus sp.
TTTGATCAGGAATTAAAAGATATGGGAGAATTATTAGGAGACCGTTTAAGAGCCCTTAGCTATATATTAGAGGATTTAATATATTAATGAATGCGCTTAAGGTAGGTAGTTTAATTAGAAAACTAAGACAGGAGAAGGGCTTAAGTCAAGTTCAATAGGCAAATAAACTAAATGTTTCCCCCAAGACCATATCCAAGTGGGAAAATGGAAGGGGATGTCCAGACACCAGCTTGTGGTCCAGTCTTTCGGAAGAATTGGACATAGATATTAAAAGTATTCTAGATGGGAAGGTTATTATAAAGGAAGATGATATAGGTAAGCTGACTAGATCTAATTTTTATATTTGTCCATCCTGTAAAAACATTGTATTTTCAACATCCCTGGTAGACCCCATATGTTGTTCCAAGCACTTATCCAAGGAAAAACTTAAAAAACCATCTTTTAACATAGACTATAGGACAATAGATGGTGGAATATATTTGGAAATAGATCATCCTATGACCAAGGATAATTATATTTTATTTGTAGCCTTGATAAAAGATGACAGTAGTTTTGTAAAAAGACTTTATCCCGAACAAGAGGCAAGCCTTATCTTGCCAGAACTTAAAAGATCTGACTTATTTATCTATTCAACTGGGCAAGGTCTGGTTAAATATAAGATAAAATAGGATTACGTTTTTAAAAACCAAAATATATGTTAAAATATGGAGAGATACTCCATATTTTTTAATTTGCAAGGAGAATAAATCCAGGAGGGAATATGATTTACGATAAAATTGATAATTTAAGCAGATATATGGGAAGAGATGAGAATTTGGCTAGGGTTTTACTAGATATTAAAAATAATCTAAGAGGAGACTTGGTGGATGAAAATATTAAAAAGAATATTTTTGAATTTAAGACAATATTGAGTCAAGATAAAAGATTAGAAAATCATATGAAATACTATGATCTTCACCTTGTTTTGGAAGGTGAGGAAGAATTCGAGCTTTGTTCAACTGAAGAGTTGGAAAACATAAGTGAAAAAAACTATGATGAAGACGTGTTTTTTGGAGATAAAGAAGACGGTTTAATTAAGGGAGTCTTAAGGCCTGGTTATTTTCTAGTAACCTTTGTAGATGAAGCACATAAGTTAGGCATTAGTAAACCTGATGGAAAACATGTTAAAAAAATTGTCTATAAAATACCAGTGGGAGGAAAGAATGAGTAAAATAGTAAATTATGCAGTTGTAGGTGTAGGATACTTTGGAGCAGAGTTGGCCAGAATAGTTAATAAAATGGATGCGGCTAAGATTGTAGCTGTTTATGATCCAAATAACGGGGAAAAGATCGCCCAAGAATTATCCTGTGATAATGAAAAAAACTTGGAAAGTCTGTATGCAAGAAGAGACCTTGATGCTGTTATAGTAGCTTCTCCTAACTATTTACATAAAGAACCTGTGGTAAGGGCAGCGGAAAATAAACTTCATGTTTTTTGTGAAAAACCTATAGCCCTATCCTATGGCGATTGTGATAGAATGGTTCAGGCTTGTGAAGACAATGGAGTAATATTTATGGCCGGCCATGTTATGAATTTTTTTAGAGGGGTTAGGCATGCTAAGGAAATGATTAAGGAAGGCAAGATAGGGGATGTTCTATATTGTCAGGGCAAGAGAAACGGTTGGGAAGAAAAATCCAATGAAATAAGCTGGAAAAAAATTAGGGAAAAATCAGGCGGACACCTTTACCATCATATACATGAGTTAGATTGTATACAATTTATTATGGGGGATCCAGAAACTGTTACCATGGTAGGCGGAAATGTGGCCCATCAAGGGGAAGGTTTTGGAGATGAAGATGATTTATTATTAATAAATTTAGAGTTTGCCAATAATACCTTTGCCACTCTAGAGTATGGGTCAGCCTTTAGATGGCCAGAACACTATGTGTTAATTCAAGGAACTAAGGGAGCAATAAGACTGGATATGAAGGATGCCAAGATGACCTATAGGGATGAAGAAGGTAGGTGCTTTGATTATCTATTGCATGAAAGCAAAGAGGAAGATGCTGAGAGAAGGGCTATTTATTCAGGTATAGAAGTTGATGGACTAAAAGTTGATGGGGCAGTAATGTATGGGAAACCAGGAAGTAAGGTGCCAGCTTGGTTATGGACTATTATGGAAAATGAAATGGAATATTTCAACAATATAATTTTAGGTGAAAGCCCAAATGAAGAATTTATACCTTTATTAAATGGAAGTGCTGCAAGATCAGTTATAAGAACAGCTGATGCCTTGAGTTTATCAATTAAAGAGGATAGAAAAGTTAAGATAAGGGAGATAGAAAAATAGAAGAATAAAAAGATAAAGAAGCTGGATATCCAGCTTCTTCTTATTTATAAGGTTCCACGTGAACCATAATGTGTTTAACATCTGAGTATTTTTCTTCGACCTTGTCATGGAGTTTTTTTGCTATTTCATGGCCTTCTTCAACTGTCATTTGGCCATCTACCTTAATATCTATATCGATGTAGACCTTGCTGCCAAATTTTCTGGTTTTTAAGTCTTCAAATTCTTTAATTTCTTCTATTGATAAAACACAATCTTTAATATTTTCAATCATTTCCTTATCTGCAGCTTCATCGACTAAACCACTGACGGATTCCATATAAATATCAAGACCTACCTTAATTATTAAAAGAGCAACCACCAGGGCTAGAATAGGATCCAATATGGGATAGCCGTATCTGGCTCCAAGAATTCCTAAAAATGTTGCTATAGAAGAATATACATCCGACCTATGGTGCCAGGCATCAGCCTCTAGAGATAGGGACTTGATTTCCTTAGCGGTCTTTATTGTAAATCTAAACATAATCTCTTTGACTATAATAGAAAGAACAGCTGCAAATATCGCAATAGATCCTGGTTTAGAAAAATCCTTGGCTATTAATTTGTTAAAGGATTCATACCCTATTACCAGGCCAGTGATAATCAATAGGCTACTTAGGACCTTTGAAAAAATAAGCTCATATTTATCGTGGCCATAAGGATGTTTCTTATCAGCTTTTTTCGATGCTATTTTAAGGCCAAAGAAGACTACAATAGAAGAAATTATATCTGATAGAGTGTGAAAACCATCAGCTATCATGGCGCTAGATTGGCCTAAAACTCCAGCTACAATCTTAAAAATAGTAAGACCAATATTTAAAATTATGGATATTCTAATGGCCTTATTTGCTTTTTCTAATCTTTTATTATCCAAAATGCTTCCCCCTTCTATACTTTATCCTATTATACATGATAGAATTAAATAAAGATAATAAGGAGGTAGTATGAAATTAGAAACAATATTATTTAGATTATTATTTAGTCTTTTGTTTTCCCTGATAGTAGGAATAGAAAGAGAAAAAAATCAAAGTAATGCAGGAATAAAAACCCACAGTTTGGTAGGGGTATCCTCAACCCTAGTAGCCCTTTTGCAATATGAGCTTATGATAGCCTCAGAGAATAGTTCATCCCTTAGCGTGGATAGCTCTAGAATAATAGCGCAAGTGGTCAGTGGTATAGGATTTCTTGGTGCAGGAACCATAATTGTTACAAAAAATAATGTGTCTGGCCTTACAACAGCAGCATCCATATGGTCAGTATCCATGATGGGGATTTCAATAGGCATGGGATATTACTTAATAAGTATATGTGCTTTTTTATTGATAATTGCAGTCTTATTCTTATTTAAGAACTATACCTTTACAGCCATACCTAAGAAACTGTTGATAAAATATGAGGATAAATATTTCATCAAAGATGAAATTGATTACATATTTAAAAGTCATAAAATAAGCTATCAAATTTTACGACATGAACTTGAAATTATAGAGGGCAAGAGAGTATGTAAAACAACCATAAAAATGGATGTTAGCAAGGAATATGAGTATGACTTGATAATGAAAAACTTGTCCAAAAGTGAAAATATAATTGAGTTAATATCTTCATTTAATACATGATTATTTTAAAATCCTTCTTAGTTTATCAAACATACCATAGGCAAGTACTATTACTAATACAAGATAACCCAGCCTTGTATCAAATTTTTTACTGGCAAAGAAAGCCACAGCAAATAAAATTGCCAGGGTGATTATAAGTCTATCTATATTTCCATTTTCCATAAGAACCTCATTTCTTAGTTTATTTATTAACTATATTATACATGATATAACAAAATAGTTAAGTAAAATAGCCATTATAGATTTGTACTAGACAGTAAATTTTGTTATCATTAGATAAAATCTACCTAGGACAGGAGGGAAGAGATATGAAAAAGCTATATATAAAACAAAAGGTTTTTAAGATTAGAGATCACTATAGCATTTATAACCAATACGGAAAAAAAGAATATTATGTTGATCAAGATTTTAAGCTTATAGGAAATACAGTAAGGGTAAGAGATGCCAATGGAAAGAAAGTATTTACCATAGATAAAAAGATATTTAATCTACTGCCAAAGTTCACAGTATACTTTGACGATGGCAGAAAAATATATTTAAGTAGTAAACTATCCTTATTTAGAAGAAAAATATCAATTAAAAGTAAGGGACTTAGCCTTTCTCTTAAGGGAAGTGTTTTTGACTATAATTTTGATATATATGATGGATTTACTAAGATAGCAAGTATTAAAAAGGCGGTTATTTCTTGGGGAGATAGTTTTCAGATTAAGGTTTATGATGAAAGTTACCAAGATATAGCAGTGGCCATAATGATAGCAGTAGACCACCTACAAGATGTGGAAGAGGCTAGAAGGAGTAGTGGAAATGGAGATTAATTTGAATATGATGCCAGAATTACTCTACAGTATGATTAATATGAAATTGAGAGATGGTATGTATGATAGTTTGGATGATCTATGTAGTTCTTATGGGATAGTTAGATCAGACTTAGAGCAAAAGATGAAGGATGCAGATTTTTTATTTGATGAAAAACAAAATAAGTTTATATAAGAGAAGCCAAAAGGGATTACCTTTTGGCTTTTATCTTATCTTTTAATGAAATATTCCTCATACCAAAGTAGGAACATATAAATTGTCCAAATTTTTCTTTGGTTATTTTTATGATTATTGTAATGCTCACTTAAGAGTCTAAGTATCTCAGCCTGGTCAAAAAATTCTCCAGCATAATCACTTTCAAAGGTTTTTTTAATGTCTTCATAAAATTCTTTTTCCCTGATCCATAATCTGATGGGAACAGGAAAACCTAGTTTCTTTCTCTTAGCCCAATCATCAGGTAGGCTCTTATTGGCTGCCAGTCTAAAGGCATACTTGGTCTTTTGATCATTTACCCTGTAGTGGGAAGGAATTGTCCTAGCCACATCTAATAAATCTTGATCTAGAAGAGGAGTTATAATCTGTAAGGAATTAGCCATGGACATTCTATCAGCCTTAAGCATAATGTCATTTATCATCCAAAGATGAAAGTCTAAGAATTGTTTTTTAGTCAAATCATCTTCTTTTTTTACCTTATCATAAATAGGACCAGTTATTTCCCTTATACTTGTAGAGTTTTTATAGGCTGGTTTTACCAGTTCGATGGCTTCATGCTCATTAAAAATCTTGGCCTGACCGATAAATACTTTTTCAACAGGTAGTCCTCCCTTGGTAAAAAAGTTTCTTCCCTTAACTCCTGTTGGAAGTTTTTCAGCAATAGCTCCATTAAAGCGTCTTAAAAACTTTGGAAGCCTATTATATTTTTGAATTTCTTTAGGAGTCACATATTCAAAATAACCTCCAAAAAATTCATCAGCTCCTTCTCCAGAAAGGACCACATTATTACCGCTTTCCTTTGCCAGGGCAGATAGAAAGTAAAGTGGAACCACAGAAGGATTTGATGATGGTTCATCTAACATATATTGCATGTGATTTAGTTTGTCAAAACAAATTTTAGGGTCTAAAAATTTATTAATGTTTTCAGAACCTATAATATCTGATAGGTCCTTGGCATTATCAATTTCTGAAAAATCCTTATCACTAAAGCCTACTGTATAGGTTTTCTTAGGCCTATATAGGCTGGCTAAATAACTGGAGTCTACTCCTCCAGATAGAAAAGAGCCTATTTCTTGATTTAATTGGGTCTTTTCCTCCAAAGAGTACTTAACCTGCTTGTCAATGTCTTCAACAATTTCTTCTAAAGGTCTGTCAATGGTATCAAACTTTAGATCCCAATACCTGGTTTCCTTAAGCTCTTTATTCTCATATTCCAAAAATGAGGCTTCATCTAACTTAAACACGCCTTTAAAAAAGGATTCTTTAAGTGAGGGAGCTTGAAATACCAAGTAGGGTCTAAGGGCTTTTTTATTAAATTCTTTTATAAAGTGTGGATGTTCCAATAAAGCCTTAGCTTCTGACGCAAAGATTAATTCGTCATTTGTCTGATAGTAAAAAATAGGTTGGACACCAAAAATATCCCTTATTATTGTAAGTTTGGAAATCTCTTTTTCCCAAATAAGAATTAGATAGGAGCCTTTTATTAAGGAGGCAAGATTTCTTTTTTCTTTTTTGTATAAAAGTGCTAATAATTCTGCACCACTAGACTTAGTCTTATAATTGCTACCGTGGTTTTCTAATATTTCTTTTATTTCCTCTTCATTATTAAGATAACCGTTAATTAAAACTACCAGCTCTTCATCTTCATAGAGCTCATGGCCTTCGTCTTTATGACCTATATTTAAGCCATTATAGGCTAAATTTAACTTATCATCTCTATAGCTTAGTCTATAGTCAGGCCCTCTATGTTTGATAGTATCAGCCATCTTATCTAAAACCAACTTATCTGTCTTACTATTTACATATCCGACTATTCCAGCCATAATATCACTTCCTTTTATTCTAATGCATATTTTATAGCTTCCCTAGCCAAAATCTCTGTAGGGTCTATAAAATTATAGTTTAATTTATACTTTTCAAATAAAACTGGTAGTTCTGTACAACCTAGAATCAAAGATTCAACCCCTTCTTCCATTAAGCTATCTAATAGTTTCTTGAAGTCTTTAATATCTTCGCTAAAGTTACCAGCCTTTACCACATCATAGATGACATAACTTAGTAGGGGATAATCCTCTTCTTTTATGTCTACATATTCAATTTTATACTCATCTAGTTTATCCTGATAAATTTTAGTCCTTAAGGTACCCTCAGTTCCTAAAACCGCAACTTTTTTTATCTTTTCTTTTTTAACTTCCTTAACTGTAAGTTCTATCATGTTTAATAGAGGAATATTAAAAGCCTCTTCAATCTCTTGTATATAGTAGTGGGAGGTATTGCAGGGGATTATTAAAAAATCAGCTCCAATAGCTTCCAACTTCTTTCCAGACTTGATTATTTCATCAACAGGACTTATTCCCTGGGACAAAATAGACTTGGTCCTATCTGGTATTTGAGGATTATTATTTATTAGAATAGGAATATGGTCTTGGTCTTTTTCAACCTGAGTATTTCTAACGATTTTATTAAAAATATCTATGGTTGCAAGAGGCCCCATACCGCCTATAATACCTATAGTTTTCATCTTATTCACCTTTATTAACATATTTAGGATAGTACTTAATTGTAGATAATTTTCTTCTTAGGGCCAGTAAATATCTCCTAATATTTTTATCTGCATAATAGTCCAGACTAAACATGGCCTTATTATTTTTTAAAAGATAGTTAACCTTGTCCTTCATAAGGTCTGGAGTATATTTTTTAAGGACTGACTTAGCTGTATAATACCATAAAAATTCATCTGTGTGATTATAATATGAATATTCTTTATTAAAAACCAAGTCATCTACCATAAACTTAACAAAATTATTTCCTGCGGCTGTCATATAGTAGGAGGACCTTCCCTGTCTAAGGTTTATTTCAAAAACCTTAAACTTCTGATCTCTGCTATCATATTTAAAATCAAAGTTGGCAAAGCCTTTATATCCTATTTTTTCTAAAAATTCCCTTACACTATCAGTAAGATTTTTATACTCACCAGTGATTAAGGCATTGTAGTTACCTATATCATTTGGAAGACATTCATCAAGGGCGGTTCTTGCAGCAGATGTCATCCTGACTCTAGACTGTCTATCACAATAGGCATTAACAACATACATGGTTTCAACTCCGCCTGGTATAAAGTCTTGGATTATAAAATAATCATCATAGCCACTGGTATAAACCCTTTTAAGAATATCCTTTAGTTGATTTTGATTATCGGCCTTATAGGCCTTCTTATAGCCTTCAAAATCTACATTAAAGTATTTTATACTATCATTTGGCTTGGCTATAACAGGATAGTCAAATGGAAGGCTAAAGTCCCCATAGTTGTCCTTGGAAATAATAAAGGTATCAGGGTAGTGAAAGCCATATTTTTCACAAGTTTGATAAAAATCCATCTTGTTTTCCAGCTTAACTCTTAGGTCCTCATCAATAGTATTTATAAGATAGTGGCTATCTAAATGTTTCTTACTGTTGATAACTAACTTTGCATAGTAGTCACTACAAGGTATAAGTAAAAGCTTTTTATCCTTGAACTCATCTTTTTTGGCAAAGTCTTGTAGGGTCTTTATAAACACATCTAAATGATCAAAGTTATCGTAGGTGTAAACTGTTAAAAAGTCTAAATTATTTGTATATATTTGATGCCTCATGCCTAGGGCAATGGAGGACATATTGTATTCTTCATGAAAAGAGGAAGCGACACCATATACATTGGTATCAGTTCCTAATATAACTGGAATAAATGTATTATTCATTAAAAACTCCTTTGTAAATTACTATCTATATATTATATATTAAACAGGAAAGTTTTTCATCCTTAAAGAGCCATAATGATTAAAATATATTTATCCCTACTTATAATCTAACATTAAAAAAGGTCCATAAAGATGGACCTTAATCTTTAATTGTATGGTCTGTGAGCATTAGGCATTAATCTATAGCCCCAACCACTGGTTACCATGCTAATATTATCTAAAATATTACCTTGAACAAAGCCTGAGTGTATAATCATAGGCCTATTGTTGTTCATACCAGCATAAATCATAGAGTGACTTGCTTTAATATTGTTAGATAGGGATGGATTTTTGGCGAAAATTATATCCCCAGCCTTTAACTTACTAAAGTCTCCATTAAAGTATATTCTTGATCCTACTTGTTGGTGGCCCTTAGTATATTGGCTGCTGGCCATCAAGTAACCATACTCTCCAGCTGAACCGTAACCATATTGTGGATCTCCTGATTGTTGTCCATGCTTTTTTGCATCAGTTAAGTTACCGTACTCTGGACCAGGTATGGTTATACCCACTTGTTTATAGGCCGCATATGGAACACCACTGCAATAAACTCCTCTTTTTAAGTCGATTCCATACCATGTATATTTTGTTCCAGATCCATCAAGGGCTATATTTAAAGCCTTTTGACCTAGAAACTGTCTTTCATTTTCTTTAAGCCATTTATTTTGAAGTTCAGATTTACTTGGACCAGCCAGGTTATAGCTATGGTTATAGGTAGTTCCTGGTACTGTTATATATCCAGTTCTCAAACTTCCATTTTTATTAAAGTAGTAAACACCTTCACCGGTATTTTTAAGACCTGTATAAAGATTTCTCATCATAGGGTCAAAATAGTATTTATTTGATCCTATGGTTTTCCATCCTCTGGCAGGGACACCCTTGTAGGCATAATAGTTATTAGAACCCTTTTGAATCCATCCAGTCTTTTTAGCTTCAACTGTTTCAACTAGATTAGAGTTAACGTATACGGTGTTACCGTAATTGGAAAACTTAACCCAGCTTCCATCTTCTACGTATTCACCATTTAGGTAGCTTCCTTTGGCCAAACGACCATAAGTTTCATATTTTAATCCAGGTCCCTTTCTTACATTAATATTATTTTTGGTAAATAGGTGGGCCTTTATAGGAGTTTCACTAACAAAATTTTTTACTATATAGAAGGTTTCGCCATTTAAGTTTACCTTTAACCAAGTTCCATTTCCTACAGGACTTGCCTTTATATAGGTACCTCTAGCTAAATATCCTAAAGATACAGAGCTTGAAGATGCTGCTTTTCTCTTATTTACGCTGGCAGTAATAAAACCCTTGATTTCATCAGCTGGTTTTTCCTCAACGACAAAAGATGAATGGATATAGCCAACCTTGTTTTCAAAGTTTATTTTTATCCAATTTCCTTCTTTAGTACCGCTAATCTTAGTTCCCCTAACTAGAGAACCAATGATTTCACCATTATTAGGATTGTCTCTCACATTAAGTTTATTTTTAGCATTAATATAGCCTTCAATAATATCATCTGAACTATCGTCTAGTTTTTCATCAGATACATAGGCCCTGTGTATATAGCCTGTTTTACCTTCATATTCAATTTCTATCCAAAATCCACGAAGCTTACCTTCAACATAGGTGTTTCGCTCAAGTTTTCCAAGTATCTCCCCTTTGCCAGGATTATCTCTCACATTAAGTTTGTTTTTAGCACTTACATAGCCCTTAATAGTATCATCTAATTTTTCATCAGATACATAGGCTCTGTGTATATAGCCTGTTTTTCCGTCATATTCAATTTCTACCCAAGAGCCGTGAAGCTTACCTTCAATATAGGTATTTCTATCAAGCTTTCCAAGTATTTCACCATTGTTAGGATTATCCCTTACATTAAGCTTGTCTTGAGCACTAATATAACCTTTAATAGTAAGAAAATCGCTTGGTTTTTCTTCAGGTTTTTCTTCTTTAATTTTTTCAGTTGCATCCTTGGCTATAAATCCATAAAAAGCCACGTCTTCAATGGTATAATTTGTAAGAAAATACCAGTCCATATCTTCATGACTATAGGCTATGGTTTCATATCCCTTTTCCACTTGACCAAGACTTAGATTTGAGTTAGATGAACCAATGATAAAATCAGTGTCCTTAATAAGTTTAATCTTAGTTTTCTCCATCTTGATACAGTTATCATCTAATTTTAGATAACCGCTTCCTCGGTTGACTTCTAACCAACCGTCGCTTTCTTTTCCTATAGCCACTGAATATTTTTCCAGTGGGTAGACTTCTTCCGATTTTTCATCCTTTTCCTTATAGACTTGTTTAGTCTCTTCTAGATAGTAATAATTATTTGTTTCTTCTTCTGCTAAAGAAACAGGTACTATGCCTAGAAGTAAGGATAGAGTCATTAAAAATGCTATAATTCTTTTTCTTTTCATTACATCCTCCTAATATTAAGATAGTTATATTATAATACATAAATCACAAATTAATAAATGAATTATATAAATATGTAGTATATTTTTATAGAATAATAATTAATATTAATATTTGACAAATAATAAATATATAGTATTATTGAATTGTGAGATCTCAATATAATTGAGTGAAAGATATCTAGGGATCCGGACTAGTTCAGGGACCAAGCGATATAATACTAGAAATAGTAGTACACCTAAGGGATAAAAGCCCAGAAGGGTAGGTTTCACCGCCTATCTTTCTGAGCTTATTTTATTTTAAAGGAGAAAAAATGAATTTAATTTACAAGGGTAAGACAAAAGACGTATATGGACTGGAAAATGGCAATGTGTTACTTAGATTTAAAGATGATGCTACAGGGGAAGACGGAGTATTTAATCCTGGAGCCAATCAAGTATCTTTAAAAATAGATCAAATGGGCCACTATAACTTATTGGTGACTAAATACTTCTTTGACATTATTGAAGAAAACAAGATTAAGACTCATTTTATTAGTTTTTCTGAGGACAAAAATGAAATGGAAGTTGTTAATTGTAAACCTTTTGGCAAGGGATTAGAGGTTATTTTTAGAAACTATGCCTATGGTTCTTTTGTAAAAAGATATGGGCTTTATGCAAAACCAATGATGCCGCTAAAAGATTATGTTGAATTCACTTTAAAAGATGACGAGAGAAATGACCCTTTAATAACAAAAGAAGCTTTAATCAGTTTTGGTATTCTAAATGAGAAGGAATACGAGCAACTGGTAGACTCTACTATAGAAATATCCAATTTAATAACTGACATACTAGCATCTAAGAATATAGAGTTAATTGATATAAAACTTGAATTTGGAAGAGACCAGGATGGTAATATATTGCTGATGGATGAAATAGCCGCAGGTAATATGAGAGCCTTCAAGGATTCCAAGCAAGTAGATCCAATAGAACTATCAAAATTAATTTTATCTTAGGGCCAGTATTTTTAAAAGATCCTGGCGGGTCTTTTTTTTCATGTGAGGAGAGAAAATGTTAGTATATAAAAAATTTGATCAATACGACGGAAGTAAAGCTTATTTGGAAAATGAAATTAGAAACTTTTTAAAAGTAGACTTTGAAGATTTGGAAATCTATCATATTTACTATTTTAAACATGACAGGGACAAGGATAGGATAGCCAAGGAAATTTTTGACTTTAGAACAGGTGCTTTAGTTGAAAACTTTTCTAAGGATATTTTATCAGTTGAGGTCTTGGACCATAGGGGCCAATACAATCAAATTGAAGACCAGACCAATAGATTTATAAAAAACATATTAAATATAGACAATGAAATAATCTATAGTCTTGGCTATAGGCTTACAAAAATTGATGAGGATGATTTAGAAAAGATAAAGACCTACCTTATAAACGATGTGGTAGAAGAAGAGTTTATAGAAGCAAATTTTGACTATGGTAGGTCAGACCTTAGAGAAGAAGAGGCCATTGAAGGCTTCAATAGTTTAGATGAAAAAGGTCTGGAAAAAATGTCTAAAAACTTGGCCATGGACTTGGATGACCTAATGTTTTTACAAGACTACTTCATAGCTGAAGGCAGGGAGCCTAATTATATAGAAGTAAAAATGATTGATACATACTGGTCAGATCATTGTAGGCACACAACTTTTTCTACTAATTTAAAAGATATAAAAATTGAAGAAGGGGCCAATAGCGATCTTATAGAAGACACTTTTAAGACCTATAAAAAGGTTAGAGAAGAAGTTTATGGTTCTAAGAAAAAGCCAATTAGTCTAATGGATTTGGCAACAATAAATATGAAAAAATTAGTGAAGGAAAACAAACTAACTAATATAGAAAAAAGTAGTGAAGTAAATGCTTGTTCAGTTGAAATAGATATAGAAGTAGATGGAAGAAGAGAAAGATGGCTTCATATGTTTAAAAATGAAACCCACAACCATCCAACTGAGATAGAACCTTACGGTGGTGCTCATACATGTATGGGAGGAGCCATAAGAGACCCACTATCAGGTAGAGCCAAGGTCTTTCAATCTATGAGAATAAGTGGTGCTGGTAATCCTTTGGAAGCCTATGAAGATAGGATGGAAAACAAGCTGGCTCAAAGACTTATTTGTCAGGATGCCCTAGCTGGTTTTTCCGATTATGCAAATCAGATAGGTATACCTGCTGGATATGCTAGGGAATATTACGATGATGGATTCAAAGCAAAAAGAATGGAGCTGGGTGCCTTGGTAGCTGCTAGTAAAAAGTCAGATGTGACCAGATTAGAGCCAAAACCAGGAGACCTTATAATTCTTCTAGGAGCAAGAACCGGCAGAGATGGTCTGGGAGCAGCAGTTGGATCCTCATCAGTACAAACTAAAGAATCTCTAAAGAAGGTTGGAGCTGAGGTTCAAAGGGGAAATCCTTATGAAGAGAGAAAGATTATGAGACTATTTGATAATCCTCAGGCTAAAAAGATGATTAAAAAAAGTAACGATTTTGGAGCTGGTGGTGTTTCTGTAGCCATAGGAGAATTAGCTGATGGTCTGGAAATAAACTTGGACAAGGTATTTTTAAAGTATGAAGGCTTAAATGGATATGAGATAGCCCTATCAGAATCACAAGAGAGAATGGCTGTAGTAATAGATCCTAGAGATAAGGATGCCTTTATAGAATTAGCTGAAGATGAGAATCTTTTATGGTCTCTAGTAGCCACAGTAAATGATTCAAATAGATTGATTATGAAGCATAAGGGCAGAGAAATCGTAAATATTAAAAGAGACTTTTTAGACTCTAATGGAGCTAAAAAGTTCACAGATGTGCTAGTAAAAGAAGTGGATACCATTGATTTTGAAGAAATTGATAGGGCCTATTCCTACGACCCTAGAAGTAATTTATCTAAAAACTTCGACTCAACCAATGGTTCAAATACAGTCTTAATGGAATATGGTGGTAGGAAGAAAGAAACTAGACAATTGGGAATGGCAGCCAAGTTTCCAGTTAGAAATACAGATGCCGTATCACTAATGTGTCATGGATATTTCCCAGAAATCTCTAGAAAATCTCCTTTTATGGCAGCCTATTTAGCCGTTTATGATGCTGTTACCAGGACTGTTGCTATGGGTTCAAAATTAGATGATATTAGACTTTCCTTACAAGAGTATTTTCCAACAACTAAAAATGACCCTGAAAGATTTGGAACAGTATTTTCAGCCATGTTAGGTGCCTTTAGGGCCATGGATGAATTGGATTTGGCGGCTATTGGCGGTAAGGATTCAATGAGTGGAAGTTTTAATGATATAGATGTTCCTCCAAGTTTAGTAGCCTTTGCCGTATCCCATACTAGAATGGACTCTTTGGTATCTAGGGAATTTAAGTCTAAAGATTCTTTAGTTTATATGACCAATCTTAGATTGGATGGACAGTTGGTAGAAAAGGATAGCTATAAAGAAACCATTAAAGCCTATGAAAATCTTTTGGAAGAGGGAATTGTTAAGGCAGCATCAACTGTAAAAAAAGAAGGATTAGAGGAAACTTTTAGAGAAATGGCCAGAGGAAATGAAATTGGCTATAAAATTTATGAAAACTGGGACCATGCTTATTGTCCAGGTATGATTATTTTTGAGATAGATAGAAAGGATAGGGATAAGCTTTCATCAGACTTTATCCTTATAGGAGAAACCTTAGATTTGAATCTGGATAGTATTTACAAGGAAGATGAAGATAGTACTTATGAATATAAGTTTGTCCAAAGAAACTTGGAAAAGATTAAATTAGTAAATAAGAAGGTTTTAATCCCTATTTTAGAAGGAACAGTTGGGGAAGAGGATTTGGCCAATAGCTTTTTAGACCAAGGATTTAAGGTGGAAGAATTTGTCATAAAGACAAACTCCCATAAAGACTATTTAAAGAGTCTAAGTGAATTGGAAAGAAAGATTAGTGAAACAGATGTTTTAGCTTTGGCCCATGGAGAATACTATGGAGCAGCTATAAAAAATGTTTCAGGAGCTTTGACCAAGGTTCTATCAGAAGATAGGGTTTACCAAGCTATAGAAAATCTTCTTGCTAGAAAGGGTTTTGTGTTTGGTCTGGGAGCTGGATTTTCAAGCCTAATAGACTTGGGACTTTTTGGACCTATAGAAGACCAGCTATATTTTGTGGAAAATACTAATAAAGCTTATAGATCTGATTTTATAGATGGCTTAGTTCTAGAAGAGTCTTATTTTACTGATGAGGCCAACAGATACTATAGTGCCCCTATAAGCGGTAAAAATATTAGGTTGGTAGCTAAGGATTGGGAAAAACTAGAAGAACATGTAAATATCATTTCAATAAAGACCAAGGGAAATTTGGAAGAATCATCAATAATAGACTCCATATCAAGTAAGAATCAACAAGTATTTGGAAGTCATTCACTTATAGATAGGATGGGGGAAGGCCTTTATAAAAATATAGATATTAAGGGCCAACCAAGACACTTTAATATATTTATGAACAAGATCAAATAGGAGGAAGTATGAAAGTATCAATTATTATGGGAAGTATATCAGATTATGAAAAGGCCAAAAAGGCCATAGGTCAATTAGAGGACTTTAAGGTTGACTATGAGGTAAGGGTAATTTCTGCCCATAGGGCCCTTGATGATTTAATTGCCTATGTGGATGGTTTTGAAGAAAGATCCATAGGGGTTTGTATAGCCATAGCCGGTAAGGCAGCCCACCTTCCAGGAGTAATAGCTGGTTTGACTACACTTCCAGTTATAGGAGTTCCAATTTCTTCCCAGGCTACTGCAGGAATGGATGCTTTATTATCTATTGTTCAAATGCCTACAGGTGTTCCTGTTGCAACAGTTGCCCTTGATGGTTGTGCCAATGCCTCAATTTTAGCCAGTCAAATATTGGCCCTATCAGATCAAGAATTAAAGAAAAGATTGGAAGAACATAAAAAAGAGATGTTGGACAAGGTAAGACAACAAAATGAAGAATTATAGGTGAAGTATGAGTGGAATAATTGCAGTTACTAGTGATAAGGAAGATGTAAATAAATATTTGCTTTATGGCCTATATGCCCTTCAACATAGGGGGCAATTGGAAGCTGGCCTGGCAATAATGGGAGATAATCTTTATTTAAGGTCTGGTCAAGGTCAGATAAAGGATGTCCTTGACCAAAATGAGATATTTGCTCAAGATGGTAGAAGGGGTATGGCCCATGTCAAGTATGGCCTTTATGAAGAATATGAAAAGGAAAAGATTAGCCTACCCTACTATGATGAAAAAAGTAATAGTTTAATAGCCATAGACGGAAATATATTAAATGAAGATTTTGACTTTCAAGTCCTAATAGAAAAACTAAATGGAGCTGATGAAGAATTATCCCTTTATATAAATAGTCTTAAGGGGGCCTTTAGTTTGGTTTATATGGATGAAAATAAGCTTATAGCTATTAGGGATAGGTGGGGACTAAAACCTTTAAATCTATCCAATGAAAGGGAAAAGATAATAGTTGCATCAGAAAGCTGTGCCCTTGATTCCCTTTCTGCCACAGCCATTAGAGAAATAAATCCAGGTGAAATTTTAATATATGAAAAAAACACCTTAAGAAGTTTTTACTATGGACTTCCTGAACATAAGACCTGTGCCTTTGAATATATTTATATTTCCAGGCCAGACTCCTATATGATGGACAAGTCAATTTATAAATTAAGAAATAACCTAGGCAAGACCCTTTATGAGGAAAAACCAACAGATGCAGATATTGTTATAGGAGCGCCTGATTCAGGTTTAACTGCTGCTATAGGTTATGCAGAAGCCTCCAAAATACCTTATAAGGATGGAATTATTAAAAATAGATATATAGGTAGGACTTTTATTAATCCCAAAGACTCTCAAAGGGAAAAAGATGTCTATATTAAGTTAAATCCCATAAGAGAAATTTTAGATGGTAAAAGAGTAATCTTGGTGGATGACAGTATTATTAAGGGAGTTACTATAAAAAGAACCGTAGAGATGTTAAAAAATGCTGGAGCCAAGGAAGTTCATGTTAGGATTTCAGCTCCTCAAGTAATTAATTATTGTAATCTATCTCTAGATATGCCTATCGGTAGTAAATTGATAGCTAGGGATATGGATGTGGAAGAAATAAGAAAAGAGATAAAGGCGGATAGTCTTTACTTCTTAAGCCTAGATGGCCTACAAAAGAATCTTTCTAATATAGGAATATGTACCCATTGCTTTGATGGCAAGTACCCAATAAAGGAGATGTAATGAAATTAACATATAAGGATGCAGGTGTAGATAAGTCCAAGGGATATGAAAGTGTAAATCTTATCAAGGACTTGGTGAAGTCGACTTACAATGAAAATGTATTTTCCAGCCTAGGTGGCTTTAGTGGCATGTATGATCTATCAGGTCTAGACTATAAACAACCAGTTTTAGTCAGCGGAACAGATGGGGTAGGAACTAAGGTTGATCTGGCCTTTAGATATGATAAGCACGACACCATTGGTATAGATGCTGTTGCCATGTGTGTGAATGACATTCTTTGCCAAGGGGCAAGGCCTCTTTTCTTTCTTGACTATATAGCCACTGGAAAAATTTATCCTGAAAAAATCCAGTCTATAGTAAGTGGAGTAAGTGATGGATGTAGGCAGTCAAAAATGGCCTTAATAGGAGGAGAAACTGCCGAGATGCCAGGTATCTATAAAGAAAATGATTATGACTTGGCAGGCTTTGCAGTTGGCATAGTGGAAAAAGATAAGATTATAGATGGGAGTAAGGTTGAACCAGGAGATATTCTTATAGGTTTATCCTCTTCAGGCCTTCACTCCAATGGTTTCTCCCTGGTAAGGAAAATAATATTTGACATAAAAAACATGGATTTAAATGACAAGCTTCCGTCTTTAGACATGAAACTGGGAGATTTACTTTTAGAACCAACTAAAATATATGTTAATACAGTTCTAAAACTTTTAGATGAAGTTGATATTCATGCTATTTCCCACATAACAGGTGGCGGGTTTTATGAAAATATACCAAGAGTTTTAAAGGACAACCAAAATGCCAGGATAGATTTATCCAATTATCAAGTTCCAGAGGTCTTTAATCTAATAGGAGAATGGGGGGATTTGGACAAGAAGGAAATGTATTCAACCTTTAATATGGGAATAGGTATGGTGCTTGTAATAGATCCTAAGGATGAGAAAAAAACCTTGGAAATCTTGGATAGTTTAGAAGAATCCTACTTTATCTTAGGACAGGTTGTAGAAGGCAACAAAGAGGTTGATTTATGCAATTATTAAATATTGCCGTTTTAATATCAGGTTCGGGCAGTAATCTACAGGCCATAATTGACGCTGTAGAAAAGGGAGAAATAAAGGCCAATTTAAGCCTTGTTATCTCTAATAAAAAAGATGCCTATGGCCTAAAACGAGCTGATAAGCACGGGATAAAGAACTATTATATAGACAAGGCCTATGGGAATTTTGATATTCAACTTATGAGCCTATTAGAGGAAGAAAAAATTGACCTAATAGTTTTGGCAGGATACTTAAGAATGATAGATAAAGACCTGGTTAACAAGTACAGGTCTAAGATAATTAATATCCACCCTTCTTTACTACCCGCCTTTGGTGGTAAGGGATTTTATGGGCTAAAAGTTCATGAAGAGGTTTTTAAGAAGGGCTGTAAGGTCAGTGGACCTACCAGTCACTTTGTAGATGAAAATACGGATACAGGGCCGATTATCTTACAAGAGGCTATTGATATTAGCGACCTAAAAAGTCCTCAGGAAATTCAAAGCAGGGTTCTAGAAGTAGAGCATAGACTTTTGGTAAAAACGGTTAAATTATATGTGGAAGACAGACTTATACTAGATGATAAAAGGGTTACAATAAGGAGTATTTAATGAAAAAAACAGCTTTAATTTCAGTATTTGATAAGGAAGGAATTGTTGATTTAGCAAGAAGTCTTGTGGGTATGGGATGGGATTTAATATCTACAGGAGGAAGCTATAAACTCTTACTAGAAAACAATATAAGGGTTAGGGAGGTAAGTGATATAACCGAGTTTCCAGAGATCTTTGATGGTAGGGTTAAGACCTTAAATCCCTTGATTCATGGAGGTATTCTTTATAGAAGGGACATGGAAGAAGACCAAAAGATAGTGGATCAATTTAAGATGCCTAGCATAGACATGGTGGTTAATAATTTATATCCTTTTGAAGAAATGCTGGAAAGAGGAGCCGATGAAGAAACCATGATTGAAAATATAGACATAGGCGGACCATCCATGATTAGAGCAGCAGCTAAAAACTTTAAGGATGTATTAATAGTTACAGACAAGGCTGACTACAAGGAGCTTATTGAAAGACTAGAAGAAGATAGACTAGATATGACCTATAGAAGAAACTTGGCAGTTAAGGCCTTTAATACTACAGCCTATTATGATTCCTTAATCTATAGATATTTCAGTGAAGATATCTTGGATTTGGATAAGTTGGTTCTAGGATTTAAAAAGGATGAGAAATTAAGATATGGAGAAAACCCTCACCAAAGGGCTTATTTCTATGATGATAAGCTAATGAAGGGAAAAGAAAGGCTAGATTTTAAGCAACTTCATGGCAAGGAAATATCCTACAATAATATAAATGATTTATATGGGGCTATAAGATGCTTAAAAGAATTTGATAGACCTACAGTTGTAGGTGTTAAACATACCAATCCATCAGGTATAGGTAGTGGCGAAACCATAGATGAAGCCTTTGACAAGGCCTATAATTGTGATAAAATCTCTATCTTTGGAGGAATAATAGCAGTTAATAGAAGGTTAACACCTCATATTGCAGAAATTATAAACTCCATGTTTATGGAGATAGTTATAGCTCCAGAATACGATGAAGAGGCCTTGGCAATCTTAAAGAAAAAGAAAAATATTAGACTTTTGGAAAGTAAAAACATAAACCAATATGAGTTTAAGGACTATAAGTTTACAGATAGCTTAAACGGTCTATTGGTTCAAGATACAGACCAGGTATTATATGAGAAACTAGAAGTAGTATCCAAGAGAAAGCCTACAGAAGAAGAGTTAAAGGATTTAGTTTTTGGCTATAAGGCAGTAAAGAATGTAAACTCAAATGCTGTTGTAATAGTAAGACAAGAGGGGACTTTAGGTTATGGATTTGGCGAAGTTAGAAGATCTTGGGCAGTGGAAAAAGCCATAGATCACTCTGAATATTCTTTGGAAAACTCAGTTTTAGCATCTGATGGATTTTTCTTTGAAGATACAGTGGAGTTATTAAAGAAAAATAACATTAAGGCAGCCATATCTCCAGGAGGTTCAATCCATGATAAGAAGGTAATAGATTTATGTGACCAGTATGGTATAGCCCTAGTGTTTACCAATACTAGACATTTTAAACATTAAGGAGTGGCAATGGATATATTAATTATAGGTAATGGTGGTAGGGAGGACGCCCTGGCCAAGTCCCTTTTAAAATCAGACAAGATAGAAACCATATATATAAGTCCACAAGTTGGTTTTAGCCATGAACAGATAAAATCTATAAATATTGATGTTTCTGATTTAGAGGCCCTTAGAAATTTCGCCCTGGAAAAACATATTGATTTAACCATAGTAGGTCCTGAACTACCCTTAAATATAGGGATAGTGGATTTTTTCAAAGAGAAAGGACTTAAGATTTTTGGACCGGATAAAAAGTCAGCTTATTTAGAGGGAAGTAAGGATTTCTCCAAGGAATTTATGGAAGAATATGGGATCCCGACTGCCAGGTATGAAAGATTTGATGACTATGACGAAGCCAGATCCTGTCTGGGTATTTATGGATACCCTCAAGTTATAAAGGCAGATGGTCTTTGTGCCGGTAAGGGAGTTTATATTTGTAAGGACCCTAATGAAGCAGAAGAGGCTCTTAAGGAGATTTTTTTAGAAGATAGGTTTGGAGACGAAGCCAGTAAAATTATAGTTGAAGACTATATTGATGGCCCAGAAGTATCTCTTTTGTGTTTTGTATCTGGAAATAAGATTTATCCCATGGACACAGCCATGGACTATAAAAAAATTGGAGAGGGCGATAGGGGACCTAATACGGGAGGGGTAGGATGTATATCTCCCAACCCTTATTGGACTGATAAGCTTCAGCTTCAATCGGATGAAATAATAAAAAGAATTGAAAAGGGCCTAGAGGATAGAGACCTAGGCTATAGTGGTATCTTATTTATAGGCTATATAATTGATGGGTCTAAATTAAAGGTTTTAGAATTTAATACCAGGTTTGGTGACCCAGAAACAGAGGTTTTATTACCAAGATTAGAGTCTTCTTTACTGGATAATATAATGGATTCCTTGGAAGAAAGACCTGTAAAAATGGCCTGGTCCAGCAAGAAGGCTGTAGGAGTTATTTTAACATCTAAGGGTTATCCTCTAGCCTATGAGTCAGGCTATGAGATTAAGGGGCTGGATAGGCTGGATCAAGATCTTATACTTTATCATAATGGGACCAGACTTGAAGGAAAATCCTTACAGACAAATGGAGGTAGGGTTTTAAGTCTACTAGCCTTGGGAGAAAACTTGGAAGAGGCCAGAAATAAGGTATATGAAAATATAAAAAAAATAGAATGTTCTAATTTAACCTATAGAAAAGATATAGCTAGACTGGGGAAAAAGACTTTGTAATAAAGTCTTTTTTTCTTTTATGTGCTAAAATGTAGCTAGGTGATTTTATGAAAAATGAGTTAAAAAAATTAAAATATAGTTTAAAGGACTTAAGAAATAACAGGACCTATATTGTTTTTATATCAATCTTATCGGTTCTTATTTTTTCCTATAGTAAGTACAATATAGTAAGTCCACTTTTTAAATATGCCCTGGAAAAGGGGGATATGATTTCAATAACCCAAAATAATATAAGTAGACTGATAACAAATCCCCTGGTTATTTTACTTTTGTTGGTTGTTCTTTTACTTTACATACTTTTGGTTCTAATCCAGTTGAACTTAATCATATCTATCTTGGATGGCAATATTAATATTTTTAAGATAATAAAAAAATTAACAACTAGTTTTTTAAAGTTATTAAATCCAAGGGCCTTGGTATTTATTCCCTTGATTTTTTTATTAATGCAAAATCACAATCTGGGCTTGGAGTTTTTAAACCTGAAAAACTTGGCCATTCCAAACTTTGTGGTAGATTCCTTTAATGAAAAAAGTATAACTAGAAATATTTATTTTGTATTTTCAATTCTACTTTACTTTTTAAATATTAGGCTGATAGATACTCTTATTATTTTTATTAAAGAAGATAAGACTGGCCCCATTGAGGCCATGAAAAAAAGTTGGAGATCAACAAGAAAAAACACTTTTAAAATTATTTTATCAATGTTTATTATAGACCTACTATCCTTGGGAGCTACTCTACTTATATCCTATGGACTTTACCAGCCTGTAAAATATTTAGATTCTTCCATGGAATTACACGAAGCTATAGTCACATCCTTATCAACCCTATCCTTGATGGGCATAACCTACATATCCATATTGAGATATGCTTGGAAGATTCAATATAGGTTGAGAAGCTATAAGGATGATGGGCCAGGTGAAAATGATGAGCTTATGTTACCAGCTAGAAAAATATTATTTAAGGGTCTTACCCTGGTTATGATCTATCTTTATGCTATGACCACAACACTAAATGATCCGGTTTTAACTGTGGATCGAGATCCTTCTGTTATAGCCCATAGGGGCTCTTGTAAATATTCTATAGAAAATACCATAGAATCTTTGGAAGAGGCCAATAGGTTAGATGCAGACTATGTGGAGATGGACATACAGATGACCAAGGATCATAAACTGGTTGTCTTTCATGATTGGAAGTTAAATAGGTTAACAGATAAAAAGGGTATGGTAAGAGACTATGACCTGGAAGAAATAAATAATATTGAGCTAAGCCATAAGGGGGATATTTCAAGGATACCGGACTTTGAATCTTATCTTAAGAGGGCCAAGGAAATTAGACAACCTCTTTTAGTAGAGCTTAAACTAAGACCATTTGATGATAGAAAGGCCTTTATAGATGGTATGATGGATATTATAGACTCCCATGACTATAGGGATTATGTGATTTTCCAATCTATTGATTTTGAAGTGGCAAAGATGTTAAAAGAGACCTATCCTGAGCTTAAGGTAGGTTATATTCTAGGTCTAAACATAGGTCAACTGGCATCTGATAACTTTGATTTTTATTCAATAGAGGATTCATTTATAACCAGCAATGTATTGGATAGCATTTTCATACATGAGAAGGAATTGTTCGTATGGACATTAAACGACACTAGTCGTATACAAAGATATATAAATACTGGAGCCAATGGAATGATAACTGATGAGCTAGAACAAATGCATACTATGATTGACAACTATAAGGCCTTTGATCTTTATCAAAAAAGGTTATTTATATTGGCACCGGAATTAAGTGATATTATTTCATTTTAAGGAGGAATATTTGAAAAAATTATATTTAGTAAGACATGGACAGACCCTATTTAATAGAAGGGCAATTATACAGGGAGGGTGTGACTCACCTCTTACAGATTTAGGTAAAAGACAGGCCTTGGCAGCAAAAAAATATTTTGAAGACAAAAATATTGTCTTTGACCACGCCTATGTTTCTACCCAAGAAAGGGCTGTAGATACCCTGGAAATAATTACAGACCTACCATATGAAAGGTTAAAGGGCCTAAAGGAATGGGAGTTTGGCCTTTATGAAGGAGAAAGTCTGGAGCTAATACCACCAGTGGATCCTAAAAGACAAACCTATGGGGATTTCTTTGTGGACTTTGGAGGGGAAAGCGATAGGGATGTACAAGAAAGAGTTGATTCTAGTATAAAAGAACTTATGAATAGAAAAGACCATGAGCATGTATTGGTGGTAAGTCACGGGGCGGCAATTTATCTTTTCCTAAAAAAGTACAAGGATATTAAACATAAAGAGCTACATTTTGGAAACTGTTGTGTTTTAGAATTTGACTATGATGGGGATAAGTTTGATTTTCTTAGCTTGACCAACCATCAGGTGGAATAATTACAAATAAGTTATAAAAGCTTTGATTAATAAGTGATAGAATATTATCTGATAAGGAGATATAAGATGATAGAAAAATTTATTAATCAATATAGAAAAAATAAAATATTTTTTTACCTGTTAATTTTTCATATATTATTTTCAGGACTTACTTTTGGACTTATGAATAGACCCTTTGGTGTGGTTACAGTTTTAAAGATACCCTTTGATGATATGATTCCACTTGTTAAGCAGATGATCTATATCTACCACATGTTTATGCCTTTAGTTTTTATTATGGGCCTGGTACTATTTACCTATGACATAGAAAGTCAAAAGGTTTATGTGGTTAGTTTAATAATTAGCCAATTGATCGCCTATGTGATTTACTATCTGTTTCAAACAGATGTACCTAGGGCAGACGTCTCACTTTTAGGGGATGACTTGGCCTCCAGAATGATAAAATTTACTTATTCGGTAGACAACCATTATTCAGGATTCCCATCACTGCACGTGGGTAATATGACAACTCTAATATTTATTTTATTTAGGAGCAAACTAAGTAAAAAAATTAGTTTACCAGTTATAGCCTTGGCGGTTATGATAGCCTTAAGTACAGTTTTAGTTAAACAACATGTGTTTTTAGATATGCCAGCAGGTATAGTCCATGGTATATATAGTGTTTTTATAGGAGAGAGAATTCTTTCTTTAATTGAAGAAAAACCAAGTTTAGAAAATAAAAAATTAATAGATATAAGATAGCGAAGAAGAAGGAAAAAACCTAGAAGAAGGTTGAGACCATTCATCTTCGATTTTTCTTTAAACAGTTGAGAATAGCATAAATGGGTATAATTATTCTAATAAGCTTTTAAAAATAGACTAGCTAGGATGGGAGGATAAGAATTTTAGATGTTACTTTAGTAGAAATTAACAATTTAACCATGGATTGTTTTAATGGTATAACTTTAATAATCCCCTTAAAGGACCCTATTACCTTATTTTATAAGGATAGGATAGATAAAGTGGACAAGAATGGCATGGTAGTAATAAATCCTTTAGAAGCCTATATGGCTTCTTTTTGTTTAAATGCACAAGAAAACTTAAATATAATAGTTAAAATAAGGGCAGATTACATAAATGATGTTTACCAAAATATTTTAACCACCAGATTTATAAATTTAGTGGGTAATCTTGATGATCATGAAATATTTTTAAGACTCATAAATGATTTGGTTAAAATATCAATGCTTGATAAAAAATTAGGCAAGGAGAGTATAAATAAAATAACAATTGAAGTTTTAAGGTATCTGGCTGATAACTTCATTGACTATGAGATCATTAGAAATAAAAAACAAAAGATGGATATGGTGGAAAAGGCGATTCTCATAAGTGATGACAAAATAAAAAGAAGCCAGGACATATCGGTAAGTGAATTAAGTAGTGATCTTATGGTTAGTGAATCAAGTTTTTCAATAAATTTCAAGGAAATAACAGGTCTAAGTTTTAGTGAGTATAAAATTTATGCCAAGGTCTATTATGCCAGTAACCTATTGGCTAAAACCAGTTACTCTATAGAGGAAATCTCAGATATATTAAACTATAGGTCACCTAGAAGCTTAAATGATAACTTTGTTAGATATCTGGATATGACCCCTTATGTTTATAAAAAGAAAATTGATGTTAAAGAGACTAAGAAAAGTGAGGATTTATTGAGGGACAAGAGCTTCAAGGAGTTCATTTTAAAGTATTCCACCATAGACTATAATTCTCTTTATGAACTTAGTGAACTTAAAACGTCCTTTGATATTGAAAAAAAGTGTAAGCTTATAGACAATAAAAGGCGAATTGATGTCCATTCCATGGATAAATTTGGGGAAGACTATATAAGCGGTATAAAAAAGGTTGCAGAAAACATAGGCATAAACTATATTCAGTTGGATATGAGGCTGACTAAGGACAAACAAGTTTTATTGGTAGACCTTAATAAATATATATCCCTGCAAGATCTTGCCCAGCTTCTTCAATTGAGCTCAGACTATAATATTCGATTGGGAATTATTATGGATATAGAAGGAAGAAGCATGGAAGACTATAAGGAAAATATGGAACTATTGGAGAAAGACAATATTTTATTAGAAGACTTTATAGAGGTAATAATCGAGTTACAATCACTTACTAAGGCTGAATCTTATGATTGGATATTAGATATTACAAAAATTTTCAAGAAGGGTTATGACATCGAGTTTTTAAAGACCTATTATGGGTTAAGACTGGACTTATTGGATAGAAGATTTTCTAAAGAGATGGACTATAGTCTTTATATTAAGGGCTTAAACTTTAGTCAATTGGAAGAAATCCTCAATAAGGATATCTTAAAAAAACTAAGAAGAAAACCTGAAAACATTTACTATTCTATTAAAAATAATTATTTAGTAGATATATCAAATCCTTTTCTTTTAAAAGAATCTAGAAATTCCTATGATATGGAGATATCTTACTCTAAAAAAATAAAGGAGAGTTTAAGCCTAAAGGGCACTAACTTTTCCATATGCTCCATAGAAACAGAATTTAATATAAGCGGTTATGATTTTTTATATGTGGACCTTGCCCTATCTTATTTATATTTAGACAATATTGTAAACCTAAGAAAGTATGACTTTATTGACTACCATATAATAAGTAGAGATAGTGGGATAATTTATAGGACAGAATTATTTGATAAAAGAGGCTTTAGGAGCCCTATATTTTTTGTAACATCAATCCTATCCCAGATGGAAGGGGAGATTATCCATATGGAAGAGGGCTGTATAGTATCAACCAATGGCAAGGATTATGACGTAGTACTTTATGGCGACTTAATCAATGACTATTATTTTGCCAACACTAAAAAATTCAAAAACCTGGAAATCTATAATCGGAATATAAAATTAACCATAGAAGGGATGAAGGGGGACTATAAGGAAGAAACTTTTATAATTAACTATTTTTATGGGAATTCACGATTTATCTTAAATGATTTTGATGAAAGCATACATTTAACCTACAAGGAAAAAGAATATATTTTTGATGTGAATAGACCTAGAAAGACAGTTAGGAAGATAAATCTGGATGGCAAGTTGGCAGAGAAAATTACTATGCAACCTTTTTTAATTAAGTATAAAAAGTATATAGCCATATGAGAACTTTTCTGTAAAAGGGGTATAAAATTAGAGGATGAAACGTCTATTGAAATAGATGTTTCATTAAATGTTAAAAAAATTTAAACTTTGTACCATAAAGTCTTGGGTGGATAAGGTTTTCATCTGAAAAAATAGCAAGTAGTGAAAAAATGTTTCATCTTTCCAACCTTGCATTGATATCTTTGTTTAGGTGGTTTATTATTTATTTGAGAGATAAAACTTGATGTAAAGGAATTAGATATGAATAATGTTTTTGTAAAATTATATTCTTATTTACCCTCGGGAACAGATGCTGAGCAAAATATAATCAATTATTTGATTAACCACTCAGACCGAGCTATTAATATGAATATTAGACAATTGGCAAATGTGACATATACTTCGCCATCAACCATAATAAGGCTGGCTAAAAAACTAAGTTATGATGGTTTTTCAGACCTAAAAAATGCCTTGATTTATGACATGGCCATAAGGGATCAAAATAAGGAACAGTTGGTTCAGGACGTTGAACCAGGTGATGATTTAGATACCATAATAGAGAAAGTCACCATGAGAAATGTTATTTCTTTACAGAATACGGAAAAATTGTTAAATAAAGAATATGTAGCACAGTCTGTAAGGCTAATGGAAGATGCAAGAAATATTAATTTATTTGGAATGGGATCTTCCCTATTGGTGGCCAAGGACACTAGCCTAAAATTTCTAAGGATAAACAAGCAGTGTAATGTCTTTGATGATTGGCACACCCAATTGATTATGGCAAAAAACACCAAGGCTGATGACCTGGGGATAATTTTTTCCTATTCAGGTAAGACAGAAGAGATGATTAAATGTGCTGAAACTATAAAGCAAAATGGAGCAAAGATTATTCTTATTACTGGTTTTGAAAATTCACCAATTAGTAAGTATGCCGATGTTATTCTCAATGTTGCGGCAACGGAATATCTTTTTAGAAGTGGAGCGATGTCCTCAAGAATCTCTCAGATGAATGTGGTAGATATATTGTACACCGCTTACATTAATAATAATTATGATGATTCTGTTAAACGAATAAGTATCACTCATATAAAAAAATATGGGGAGGAAGAAAATTGAGTAAAATTAATCATTTAACTACTGAACAAAGGAATGAAAAGACCATGAATCTGGACCAGATGACGTCTTTAGAAATTGCCAGTACAATGAATGAAGAAGATGAAAAAGTTATCTACGCCATCAGAGAGATTTTGCCAGAAATCTCAAAGATGATTGATGAAGTAACCAAGGCCTTTAAAAAAGGCGGTAGGTTGATCTACATGGGAGCAGGAACCAGCGGAAGACTAGGGGTTTTAGATGCTGTAGAGTGTCCACCAACCTTTGGAACAAATCCAGACATGGTAGTTGGCCTGATTGCAGGTGGAGAAAAAGCCTTCGTCAAGGCGGTAGAAGGGGCTGAAGATTTTGAACATTTGGCTGATGAAGACCTGGATAGGTTAAATATCAGTGATAGGGATGTTGTAGTTGGCATTGCTGCCAGTGGAAGAACTCCTTATGTGATAGAAGGCCTAAGATATGCCAGATCTAAGGGCTGTGTTACAGGAGCAGTTGCCTGTAATGCCAATTCTTTAGTGGGTAAGGAAGCTGACATTGTTATGGAGGCTGTTGTCGGACCAGAAGTTTTAACCGGATCTACTAGGCTTAAGGCTGGAAGTGCTCAAAAGATGATTTTGAACATGATAACTACAGGTAGCATGGTAGGAATAGGTAAGGCTTATGAAAATCTGATGATTGATGTGATGCAAACTAATGAAAAATTGGTAACCAGGGCTGAAAACATGGTAATGACAGTTACTGAGTGTGAAAGACCCTTGGCCAAGGAAAAACTTAAAGAGGCTGAAGGTAGTGTGAAATTAGCAATACTTTCAATATTAAGTGGCCTATCCATTGAAGAAAGTCAAAAAAGACTTAAGGAAACTGAAGGTCATTTAAGAGAAGCTATAAAATAAAAGAGGTGTTATGATGGGAGAATTAGAACAAATTATATTTGAAATAATAACTTATGCAGGAGAAGGAAAGGGTTATGCTTATGAAGCCTTATATGCAGCTGAAAAAGGTGAATATGATAAGGTAGATGGTTTATTTAAGCAATCTGATCAAGCCTTCTTAAAAGCGCACAAGGTGCAAACCAACTTGATTCAAAAAGAAGCAGGTGGGGAAAAAACAGAAGTCTCACTTTTAATGGTTCATGCACAAGACCAATTGATGAGTGCTATGGAATCTAGAACCCTATTAGAAAGAATGGTTATCCTACACAAGAAAATTGATGGAAAATTAGATTAGGAATTAAGATGTCAAAGAAAAATAAGAACGATAAAAATAGAATCAGGGAATTAAAACCAGGTGAAGGTAAAAAGCTTCAAGAGGAGAAAATTAAAATTAATCCTTACGAAACCAAGTACAATGTGCCTCGAATAGGATTTAAGACTGCGGTCTTATTTTTCTTAAGCGCACTTGTAACCGCTTTCCTACCGGCCATATTTGGAAAAGTAATGGCAGATCCTAGATGGTTAGTGGTCTTACTAGGTTCAATAATGATTGGATTTAGTATTCCTATAGGGGATTATTTTCTTGAGAATAAGAAAAAAGTTGATAAGAAATTTTACATTTTGGCTACAATCTTTACAATATTAAGTGGCCTGGTACTATTCTTAGCATATTATGGAAATAAATTAATTTAGGAGGAAAGAAATGAAAGTATTATTTGTATGTTCAATGGGAATGTCTTCACAAATTGCAGTTGATGCATTGAAAAAGGAAGCAAAAAAACACGATCAAGAGATAGATGTAACAGCAGTGGGCTCAAATGAATTTGAGGAAGCTGTAAAAGGTGGTTTTGATGCAGCTATGGTTGCACCACAAATCAGACACAGATTTGATTACTTAAAAGAACAAGCTGACGACGCAGGTGTACCTTGTACACTAATTGAACCTATGGCTTACAGTCCTTTAGGAGGACCTAAATTATATAAGCAATTATTAAACTTACTTGAAGCAAACAAGTAGAATTTTATAGGAGGAGAGTATGTTTGAGAAAATAGCAAAGTTCATGGATGAGAAATTATCCACACCTATGGCGAAACTTGCTGAACAAAGACACTTGAGAGCTATTAGAGATGGTATTATAGCAACATTACCATTAATTATCGTAAGCTCCATGTTCTTAGTTGTAGGTTTCTTACCAAACCAATTGCCTGAAAGTTGGGCATTATCCCAATGGATTAAGGCAAACGTAGGAAAGATACTATTACCACATAGAATGTCTATGTTTATTATGACCTTGTATGCGGTATTTGGAATAGGTTACTCCCTAGCTAGATCATATAAGTTAGATGGTCTTTCAGGTGGTATTATAGCTGAATTAGCTTACCTGTTAACAATTATTCCAAAAGTTGGACCAGAAGCTAACGAAGCAGTTAAGGCCTTGGCTGAAACTTCACCAGAATTAACTGAATATATAGCATCAGTTCCAACAGGATGGTTAATGCCAATGGCAAACCTTGGATCAGCAGGAATGTTCGTAGGGATTTTATCCGCACTTATAGCAGTAGAAATTTATAGATGGACACAAGTTAAAGGATTCAAGATTTCAATGCCACCACAAGTTCCAGCTTCAGTAGCTAGATCTTTTGAATCATTAATCCCAACTGCTATAGTTATATTTGTATTTGCAACTATATCAATGTGGTTAGAAATTGATGTTCACGGAATAATGAATAAGTTAATCGCTCCTTTAATTAAGGCAGCAGATACTCTACCATCAATATTAGTAATAATATTCTTAGGTATGTTATTCTGGTCATTTGGTATTCACGGTTGGTCAATCGTTGGTACTTTAGCTAGACCTTTCTGGGTTGTATTGTTAGATGAAAACACAGCAGCTAAAATTGCTGGAGAAACTATACCAAATATTGGTGCTGAACCATTTTTCCAATGGTTTATCATGATCGGTGGGTCAGGAGCAACAATAGGTCTTGCTTTATTATTTGCTTTTAGAGCTAAATCAGCTTACGGAAAAGCCTTAGGAAAAACAGCCCTAATTCCATCAATATTTAATATTAACGAACCAATGATATTTGGTGCGCCAATTGTATTAAACCCAATGTTAATGATTCCATTTATGATTACACCAATGATACTAGCAACAATTGCTTGGTTTGCAACTAAATTGGGATTAGTTGGTAGAGTAGTTACCTTGGCACCATGGACTCTTCCTGGACCAATTGGAGCGTATTTCGCTACAGGGGACATAAGAGCAGCAATACTTAATATAGTATTAATTATATTATCTGTATTGATTTACTATCCATTCTTCAAAATCTATGATAATCAATTATTATCTGAAGAAAGTGCTGATAACGAATAATTATATTTAGCTGCCTTCGGGCAGCTTTTATTTTATGGAGGTTAAGATGAAAAATTTAAAAGTTGTAACAATAGGAGGGGGTAGTTCCTATACTCCTGAGCTAGTTGAAGGATTTATTAAAAGATACGACAGTCTTCCAATCAAGGAGTTATGGTTGGTTGATATTGAAGAAGGTAGGGAAAAACTTGAAATAGTTGGTAATCTTGCTAAGAGAATGGTAGAAAAAGCAGGAGTTGACATGAAGGTTTACCTAACCCTAGATAGAAGAGAAGCTTTAAAAGATGCAGATTTCGTAACAACTCAAATGAGAGTTGGTTTATTAGATGCCAGAATAAAAGACGAAAGAATACCTTTGGAACTAGGAATGATAGGCCAAGAAACAAATGGGGCTGGAGGAATGTTTAAAGCCTTAAGAACCATACCAGTAATTCTTGATATAGTTGAAGATATGAAAGAATTATGTCCATATGCTTGGTTAATTAACTTTACCAATCCAGCCAGCATGGTAACAGAAGCTGTAATCAATTATGGTAACTGGCCAAAGGCAGTAGGACTTTGTAATGTACCAGTAGGGATGAAAAAAGGTTTCTCTAGACTTATGAAGGTTGATGAGGCTAGCCTAGACATGGAATTAGTTGGTCTAAATCACCATTGTTTTGCTACAGATGTATTTGTTAATGGCCAATCAAGAAAAGAAGAAATATTAGAAATCTACCAAACAGCCAGTATGGAAGATTTAGTTAATATGACAAACATTATGGGACATAGATTCTCCAATGAAGTTTTAAGAGGATTGGATGCTATACCATGCCCTTACCTTTCATATTATTTCTTCAGAAAGGACCAATTAGACCACCAATTAGATCAATTTAAGAAACATGATGTTAGGGCTGAGCATGTTAAGGAAGTAGAAAGAGAATTATTCGACCTTTACAAGGATCCAGACCTAGCTGTAAAGCCTAAACAATTAGAACAAAGAGGGGGAGCCTACTATAGTGATGCAGCTTGTTCCCTAATAGAATCTATCTACAATGATAGGGGAGATATCCAATACGTTAACGTATTAAATAAGGATACTATAAGCAACTTCCCAGAAGATGCAGTTATAGAATGTGCGGCTAAGATTACTAAGGAAGGACCTAAGCCAGTTAAGGTGGGAGATGCACCTTACTCTATCCTAGGAACTATCACTAATATTAAGGCCTTTGAAAAAATGACTGTTCAAGCAGCTGTAGAAGGAAATAGGGACTTGGCTATAGCAGCCTTAACTATGAACCCACTTGTTCCAAGTGAAGCCCTAGCTATAGAAGTATTTGACAGATTATTAGAAGCACACAAGGATTATTTACCACAATTTTAGGAGAGAAAAATGAGAAGATTAGGTATATCAATATATCCTGATAAATCTTCAGTGGCTGATATGAAAAACTACCTAGAAAAAGCTAGCCAGGCTGGCTTTTCTAGAATTTTTTCCAATCTTTTATCAGCAGAAGATGGAAAGGAACAAATTAAAAAAGACTTTTTAGAAATAAATAGATTCGCCAAGGACCTGGGCTACGAAATAATAGTAGATGTTAATCCTAGAGTATTTAAAGACTTGGATATAGACTATAAGGACCTTTCATTTTTTAAAGAAATAGAGGCGGATGGCATCAGACTAGACCAAGGTTTTACTGGTATGGAAGAAGCCATGATGACCTTTAATCCAGAGGATTTAAAAGTGGAAATCAATATGAGTATGGATACCCATACAATTGATACAATCATGGACTATAGACCAAATAAATATAATCTTATAGGCTGTCACAATTTTTATCCTCACAACTATTCAGCCCTACCTCTTGATTTCTTTATAAGAACATCAAAGAAGTTTAATGAATACAAGTTGAGAACAGCGGCCTTTGTTACCAGTCAAAATGCCAATACCTTTGGTCCTTGGCCAGTGACTCAAGGTCTTCCAACCCTTGAAATGCATAGAAATCTACCCTTAGATGTTCAGGTTAAACACATGATAGCCCTAGACTTGGTAGACGATATTTTAATATCTAACTGCTATCCATCAGATGAAGAGTTGGATAAGTTAAGCAATCTACCTCTTGATAAGGTTATTTTTGATGTGGAGTTAAGAGATGACATACCAGAGCTTATGAAAAAAATAGTAATAGAAGAACCTCACTTTTACAGGGGAGATGTATCTGATTATATGATTAGATCAACCATGTCCAGAGTAAAATATAAGGGAGAAGATTTCCCAGTATTTAATGCTCCTAAGACTATTAAAAGAGGGGATATTATCATAGAATCAAGTGACTATGGCCACTATGCAGGAGAGTTACAAATAGCTACTAGAGATATGGAAAACTCAGGACTTTCCAATGTTGTTGGAAGAATAGTAGAGGATGAAGTATTTATTTTAGATGCTATGAAACCTTGGCAAAAATTTGGTTTTAGGTTGAAAAAATGAAAATAATAGCTATTGACGCTGGTGGTACTAGCACTAAATTTGCCCTATATGGGCCAGATGAAAGGCTTTTAGATGAGTTAAAGTTATCCACCTGCCATATCCTACAAGTTGGACCAGAAAAGATGATTGGAATTTTAAGGGAGGGAATAGAAGAACTAGCCAAAAGAAATAAGCTGGATGACTACTATTTATCCTTTGGTATGGCAGGCTATGGAAGAGATGAGAAAATAAAGAAAACCATAGAAGAAGCCATAGATCAAAACTTTGACAAGTATGTTCTAGCCAATGATGTAGAAATAGCTTTAAAGGCTGCCTTTCCCCAGGAAGACGGAATTATTTTAATAGCAGGAACAGGATCTATTGCCTATAGAAAGACTGATCAAGGCTATATTAGGTCTGGAGGCTGGGGCTATAAAATAGGAGATGAGGGAAGTGGCTATTGGATAGGTAAGAAGGCTTTAGAATACTTTACCAAACAAGCAGATAAAAGACTGGAAAAGACCGAACTCTATCAGGCCCTTAAGGACTATTATGGCCTGGAAAATGACTTTGACTTAATTTCAGTAAGCTCTAACTTGGATAGAAAAGAAACAGCTGAGCTTTCTAGATTGGTAGCCCAACTAGCCCAGGCTGGAGATAGGGCTTGTCTAGAAATTTTAGACCAGGCAAGCTGGGAGCTAAGTCTTTTGGTTAAGGCTCTTGCCCAGGATGATAAGCCTAATAAATTGGCCCTAATAGGGGGAGCCTTTAATTCAGGTAATGTATTTATAGATCTTTTGAAAAAACATTTAGGAAGTAACTTCCAAGTGGCCAAGTCTGAAAATCCGCCTGAATATGGAGCCTATTTATTAGCAAAGGAAAGCTTTTATGAGTGAGATATATTTAATAGAAGCCTTGGACCAATCAAGTGACCAGGCCCAGGTGTTTTTTTCCAGTTTGTATTCAAAAGAATTAAATATAGATTGGAACTTTGCCCTGTATAGGCCAAGGGACTTAGATGAGAATGCAAAAATCATTTACTTATTCCATGGGGCCTATGGGAATTATAAAAATATTTTAGACCATACAAATATCAAATCCAAGATGGACTCTTGGTTAGCAAATAATGACATACCCAATACTATCATGGTATTTGTCGATGGTTTTAATAGTTTTTATATAGATAGTGATCACTACAAAATGGAAAGTGCCTTGATAAAAGATTTTTTCCCCCAAATAGAAAATCTTTTTGCCAAAAACTTCCAGGCTAAAGATCGATATTTGGCTGGCATATCCATGGGAGGCCATGGAGCTCTTAGGTTGGGATTGAAATATACAGATTTATTTTCTGGAATCTTAGCTATCTCGCCAGCCTTGTGGTATGAAAGTAGAAAAGAATCCCCAAATCAACTGTGGAATTTATTTAAGGTAAATGGTAGCTTTAACCAGGAACTTTGGATGGACTACCACCCTGGTAAATTATTGGGAAAGTCGGTAGATATGAATATAAAAATAATTACAGGTAGAAGTGACTTGGTGGTGGACCATGAAAATATTGAAAAATTTGAAAAAGAAGCAGGCAAACTTGTCCAGGTAAAATATATAGAGGATGGAGATCATTCCTGGCCTTTTTGGGACCAGGCCTTAAATCAAGTGAAGGATCTGATAAGATAAACCCATTTAAGGGTTTATCTTATTTTAATAATATGATAAAATTAACCTTTAGTGCCTTATTTTAGGCAACTTATAAATTTTAATAATAATTAACAAGTTTAAAAAGCATAAATATGAAACTAATATTATATTAATAAATCGAATTGATGACTGGAGCCTTGAGGGGGAATCTGGGAGTAGAAGACTAAATAAGTTTTACTCTTGATGGAAAAAAACCTAAAAGACCGTAATAAATTACTGGCATTAATAGAATTAAGAAAAAATTTATAGTATAATATTAATTACAAATTTGTTGCGAGGGAGGCTAAAAATGAGTGAAAAAAGCTTAGATTTTGAACAGAGCTTGGAATATCAGTTTTTATATAATGATGATCCAAACTCCATATTCATACTTTTATCTTGGCTGGATAATAGAAATCTTTATGACAATTTAATACCTAAATATAGCGTTGGTAAAGCCCTTGCGACTGGACTGAGAAGAAGCCTAGGTGAAAGAGAAGATAAGGAAGCTATAATAGATGCCATCCTTCGACTAATAGGAGATGACTTAAACAGGCTAGAACTAGCCTTTATAATCAAGGCCTACAGGAAGGGCTATTATGATTCAAGAAAAATTGATTCCTTGGAAAGGCTTGCCTTAAATCACTTTCATCCCAATGAACTGATGGATAGAAAGGTGCTTTTTCACAATTCAAAAAGCCATGAGGTGAAAAACTTTAAGGACGATTTAAACAAGTGTATCTGTAGCCATGAAGATATTTGTAATATGGAAGATTACGTGACCTTGTTTTTAGAGAAAAATTGCAAGAAGAAAATTTTCAATGTTAATTATTACATAAATAAACAAATAGTAGTTGACTATTCTAACCTGGGTATGCTGAGAGTGGAAGGACAAAACCTTACTATTAAAGAGCTGGAGCTTATTTATAATAAGGTTTTATATTATGTTAATAGGAGTTTAAAAACAGCCTATAAGAATCAATATTGGTATGCAATAAATGATGCTGTTTTAAAAAGATATATATGATTATTTTAGGAATAGACCCGGGTATAGCCCTGGTTGGTTATGGAGTCGTTGAATTTATAGGCAATAAATTTAGACTTTTGGAATACGGTGTAATTCAAACCCATGTAAGTCAAACTACAGATGATAGATTGAAAATAATATATGATCAAATGTTGGACATAATAGATGACTATCAGCCTGATGAGGTAGTTTATGAGAAATTATTTCATCAAAAAAACACAAAGACTTTTATAAATGTAAGTCAGGCTAGAGGAGTTGAAATTTTAGCAGCTAAGGTTAGGGGCTTGGATGTTTATGAATATACCCCCCTACAAATAAAGACAGCCCTAACAGGCTATGGTAGGGCCGATAAAAGGCAAATGCAAGAAGCTGTTAATAGGATTTTAGGCCTAAAGGAAATTCCTAGACCAGATGATGCTGCGGATGCCTTGGCCATAGCAATTTGCCACTGCTTTAGTATAAAATTTAAAGATATGTTTAAAATGAAATAGAGGTGTAAAATTGTATTCATATATAATAGGTGATGTAAAGACTATAGGCGAGGACTTTATTGTTTTAGAAAACAATGGAATAGGTTATATGATTCAAGCCTCTGCTAGAACTATAGCAAAATATAATATAAATGAAACATATAAAGTACACACTGCATATATTTTAAGAGATGATGGAGTGTTTTTATATGGTTTTTATTCTGAGGAAGAGCTGGACATGTTTTATATGTTAACTTCAGTATCTTCAATAGGTCCTAAAAATGGACTATCTATCTTATCCACCCTATCAGTATTGACCATTAAGTTGGCCATTATAAACAATGATATCAAGACCCTGTCAAAGGCGCCAGGAGTGGGTAAAAAGACAGCCAGTAGAATAATACTAGAATTGTCTGACAAGATAAAAGATGTGGACATAAGTCAAGAGGAAATAGAAGAAGAAAATAGTGATGTTGAGAGAATGGACAACTATAAGATCGCTCTAGATGCCCTTATTAACTTGGGCTATACTAGAAATGATGCAAGTAAGGCCTTGGGCAAGGTGGACTTGGAAGATATGGAACTACAAGACATTATTAAATTTGCCCTTAAAAACATTGGATAGGATGAGATATAGTGGAAAATAGAATAGTGGGATCTTCAGCTTTAAATGAAGATGAAAATAATGATTTTAGTCTTAGGCCTAGATGGCTAAATGAGTATATAGGTCAAGACCTGTCTAAGAAAAAATTGAATATTTTTATAGAGGCAGCTAAAAAGAGAAACGAAGCCCTAGATCACGTGCTTTTACAAGGTCCACCAGGTTTGGGAAAGACCACCTTGGCCAATATTATAGCCAATGAAATGGGTGTTAATATAAAGGTTACATCTGGACCGGCAATAGAAAGACCAGGGGACTTGGCCAGTATTTTGACTAATTTACAGGAATATGACGTTCTTTTTATAGATGAAATACATAGAATAAATAGGTCAGTAGAGGAAGTCCTATACCCGGCCATGGAAGACTTTGCCCTAGATATTATTGTGGGTAAGGGACCATCAGCCCAAAGTCTAAGGATAGACTTGGAAAAGTTTACCCTTATAGGAGCAACTACCAAGGCGGGAATGTTAAGTTCCCCTCTAAGAGATAGGTTTGGTGTATTGATGGGCTTGGAGCTTTATTCTTCAGAGGATTTGGCCAAGATTATTAAAAGATCAGCCAGCATTCTAAATGTGGAAATAGATGAAGAATCAGCCATAGAGATAGGAAAAAGATCTAGAGGAACACCTAGAATAGCCAATAGGCTATTAAAGAGGGTCAGAGACTATGCCCAAGTTTTAGGAAATGGGTCTATAGATATGGACACTACCCAAAAGGCTTTAAAGCTACTGGAAGTAGATGAAATGGGCCTGGATCAATTGGACAAAAAAATAGTTATGACCATGATAGAAAACTTTGGTGGAGGACCAGTGGGACTGGATACTATAGCAGCTTCTACAGGTGAAGAATCAGTAACCATAGAGGATGTTTATGAGCCCTACCTACTACAAATAGGTTTTCTAAATAGGACTCCAAGGGGGAGAATTCTTACCAAGAAGGCCTATGAGCACTACGATATTAAATACGGGGAAGAGTAAACATGAACACAAATGAATTTGATTATGAGTTAGACGAAAGATTTATAGCGCAACATCCTGAATCCAAAAGAGAAAATTGCAAGCTTATGGTAGTTAATAAAGAGGATGGAGACTTAGAAAGTAAAAGATTTTATAATATAATAGATTATTTAAATCCTGGGGATACCTTGGTTTTAAATGATACCAAGGTTTTACCAGCAAGATTATTTGGTCACAGAAAGGATAGGGAAGAGTCTATTGAGGTTCTTATCCTTAAAAACACCAGGGGAAATATATGGAATTGTCTTGTTAAGCCAGGTAAAAAAATGAAGTTGGGAACCAGAGTTTACTTTGGAGACCTTCTAGAGGCAGAAGTTATTGATATTTTAGAGGATGGTCAAAGGGTGGTAGAATTCTACTATGAAGGTATTTTTGAAGAAATACTAGATCAATTGGGATCCATGCCCCTACCTCCTTATATAACTGAAAAGTTGGAAGATAAGAGCCAATATCAAACAGTTTATGCTAAACACAATGGATCAGCGGCAGCTCCAACGGCAGGCCTACATTTCAGTAAGGAATTGTTAAAGGAAATAGAAGATAAGGGTATAAATATAGCATATGTAACCTTGCATGTTGGCCTGGGAACTTTTAGACCTGTCAAGGTAGAGGATGTGACCAAGCATAAGATGCACTCAGAGTTTATTCAGATAAACAAGGAAACTGCAGACTTGATAAATGATACTAAGAAAAATGGCAAGAAGGTTATAGCAGTTGGGACCACATCTGTTAGGACCCTAGAGTCAGTTTATGATAAGTTGGGTAAATTGGATGAGTACTCCGGTTGGACGGAAATATTTATCTATCCAGGATTTGAATTTAAGGTTATTGATTCCTTAATTACAAATTTTCACTTACCAAAATCAACCTTATTAATGTTGGTAAGTGCACTTTCAAGTAAGGCGATAATGTTAAATGCATATGAAGAGGCCAAGAAAAACGACTATAGATTCTTTAGCTTCGGAGATGCTATGTTAATTAAATAGGAGAAATTATGGGATTAAAATATGAATTAGTAAAAAAATCTTCTGAATGTGAAGCTAGGGCTGGTATTATTCATACACCACATGGAGATATTAAAACACCAGTTTTTATGCCGGTTGGAACCAGGGCAACTGTTAAGACCATGACACCAGAAGAGTTAAAAGATATAAATGCACAAATTATTTTGGGAAATACCTACCACCTTTATTTAAAACCAGGAGATGACTTGATTAAAGAGGCTGGTGGCCTTCATAAGTTTATGAATTGGGATAGGCCAATTTTAACCGATAGTGGAGGATTCCAAGTATTTAGCTTAAATAAAATAAGAAAAATAAGTGAAGAAGGCGTGGAGTTTAGATCTCATATCGATGGTTCTAAACACTTCATATCTCCAGAAAAGTCCATAGACATTCAAAAAAATCTGGGTTCAGATATAATGATGGCCTTTGATGAATGCGTTGGATACCCTGCTGATCATGACTATGTTGAGCAGTCCATGGAAAGAACTCTTAGATGGTTGGATAGGTGCGTAGATACCCATACCAATCCTGATCAAGCTCTTTTCGGTATAGTCCAAGGGGGAATGTATAAGGACCTAAGAGAAATTAGTGCCAGGGAAACAATAAAAAGAGACTGTGATGGCTTTGCTGTCGGTGGTTTAAGTGTGGGTGAACCTAAAGAAGAAATGATAGATATTCTAAGATTTACAACCCCCTTGCTACCTGAAGATAAACCAAGGTATAATATGGGAGTAGGAACTCCTGATTATTTATTTGAATCAGTAGAGGCCGGTATAGACATGGCCGATTGTGTTTTACCAACAAGAATAGCTAGAAATGGTACTGCTATCACATCAAGAGGAAACCTTGTGGTTAGAAATGCCAAGTATGCTAGGGACTTTTCAGCCTTGGACCATGAATGTGATTGCTATACTTGTAGAAACTATTCAAGGGCCTATATTAGACACTTGATTAATGTTAACGAAATATTAGGAGCTAGACTTTTAACAATTCACAACTTACACTTTTTAATTCACATGATGGAAAATATTAGAGAATCCATCATTGAAGATAGATTCTTGGACTACAAGAAAGAATTCTATGAAAAATTCGGATACGAAGACTAGGAGGCAGTATGTTATCTTTATTTAACTTGGCAGCACAAGCGCCAAAAGGAAATATGTTAAGCTCACTACTAATGATGGTTGGTGTAATAGTACTTATGTACTTTATGATGATCAGACCTCAAAAGAAACAACAAGCTAAAATGAAGGAAACTATGGATGCTTTAAAAGTAGGCGACCAAATAGTAACCAGATCAGGCGTTAGAGGAAGAATAGTGAAGTTAGACGATGTATCATTTGTTTTAGAAACAGGGGAACAAAACACACAAATAGAGTTTCTAAGAGATGCTTTAATGTATGTGGTTACTCCAGCACAAAGTCATGAAGAAAATCATGATGAAGTTGAAGAGCAAGAAAAACAAGATTAGGACTTTAGAAAATGAAAGGTGATATCACTTTTCATTTTTTACATAAATAGGAGTATTATGAAAAACTGGTATATATATAATAACAAGGAAGATTATGAAAAGTTAAAAGACTATGATGGCCTAAGCAAGATGCAGAAAATAATTGTTGCCAATAGGCAGATGACATCAGATAGTCAGTTGAGGGCCATAACAAGACCTAGCATTAAGGATCTTTACGATCCATTTCTTCTTAAAGACATGGATAAGGCTGTAGAGCTTATTGTGGAGACCATGATGATGGGGGAGAAAATAAGAATTGTAGGTGACTATGATCAAGATGGGGTTTCAGCAACTGTAACCCTTTTAAAGGGGCTGGGATATTTTCATGAAGCCATTAGTTATTCTATACCAGATAGGGTAGAAGACGGATATGGAATATCCAAGGGAATTGTAGATAGGGCCATAGAGGATGATATATCCTTAATAATAACTTGTGATAATGGTATTTCTGCCTTTGAGGTAATAGACTATGCCAAGGAGAAAAACCTTAAGCTGATTGTTACAGACCACCATACAGTGCCCTTGGTAGATGGTATGGAGAAAATTCCTCAAGCCGATGCAGTTATAAATCCCATGCAGAAGGATTGTGGCTATCCTTTTAAAAAGATTTGTGGGGCAGCAGTAGCCTATAAGTTGGTAGATGGGGTTTATAGTTATTTAGGTGAAGAGCTGGGCATGGACAAGGAATTAATCTATGAATTATTAGAATTTACAGCCTTGGCCACAGTGGCCGATGTGATGGATATAGAGGATGAAAACAGAATTATAGTAGTGGAAGGTCTAAAGAGACTTAACAAGACTAGAAACCCTGGCCTTAGGGCTCTTTTAAGCGAAATGAATTGGGATAGGGAAATTGATGTTTATACCATAGGTTTTATCATAGGGCCAACCATAAACTCAACAGGAAGAATTTTTACTGCCAAATTGGGAGTAGAACTTTTTATAGAAGACGATATGGATGTGGTAAGTGAGTATGCTAGAGAACTTGTAGACTTGAACAATGAAAGAAAAAACATGACTCTTGAAGGCTATGAAACATCGCTTAAGCTAGTTAATGAGAAGAACTTGTATAATAATGATATAATGATAGTATACAATCCAAGTATCCATGAAAGTATTTGTGGCTTGGTTGCAGGTAGGATTAAAGATAAATTCCATAAGCCTACCATTGTACTAACAGATGCTCAAGGACAAGAGGGCGTATTAAAGGGTTCAGGCAGAAGTATTGAAGCCTATGATATGTTTAATAATTTGAATGACTTTAAAGATATTTTTATTTCCTTTGGAGGTCATAAGATGGCCTGTGGTTTGTCCATAGAAAAGAGCAAGTTGGATAGTTTTATTAGACTGACCAATGAGAATTCTAGTCTAGAAGCAAAGGATTTTATACCAGAGATAAATATAGATGTTAATCTTCCTATAAGGTATGTAAACAACAAGGTCATAGAAGAACTAGAAGCCCTTAAACCCTTTGGTAAGGGATTTGAAAAACCTAAGTTTGCCTCCAAGCAGGTAACTATTAAAAACATTTCCATAATAGGAAAGAAAAAGAATGTGGTTAGGTTTATCTTTAATCAGGACCAAAGAAATTTAACAGGTATATCCTTTGATAGCGAATATGTATTAGAAGCTTTAACCAATAAATTTAAGCTAGGAAATATTGAGGACAATTTGGATCAACTAGTTAATAGGCAGGTTGATATTATTTACTATCCTCAGATAAATAATTTTAACAATCAAACTTATCTACAGTTATTGGTTGAAGATATAAGATAGGATGTGAAATAGATGCTTGAAGATATGATAAAAAAAATTAAGGTCTACAATCCCCATACGGATGAGGAGATAATAAGTAAGGCCTATAACCTGACCAAGCAGGCCCATGAGGGCCAAAAAAGAAACTCAGGTGAGGATTACTTTGTTCACCCTGTGGCAGTTGCCAATATCCTAATAGACCTTCATATGGATGACGAGACCATATGTGCTGGACTTATGCACGATGTCTTAGAAGATACCAAGGTTAGTTATGAAGAGATGGAAGAGATGTTTGGATCTGAAATAACTCAATTGGTAGATGGGGTGACCAAGTTAAAGAAAATTAAGTATAAGAGCAAAGAAGAAAACCAAATAGAAAACATTAGAAAAATGGTCTTGGCCATGGCTAATGATATTAGGGTAATTATTATCAAGCTTTCAGATAGGCTTCACAATATGAGAACCCTTGAATATATGACAAGAAACAAGCAGGTGGAAAAGGCCAATGAAACTCTGGAAATCTATGTGCCCCTTGCCCATAGATTGGGAATCAACACTGTAAAGTGGGAATTGGAAGACTTGTGCCTAAGATACCTAGACCCCATATCCTACTATGAAATAGTAGATGGTATTAACCAAAAAAGGTCTGAAAGAGAAGCAGTAATAAACAAGATAATAGGTAAATTGGAAGCTGAGGTTACAGATTTAAAAATAAGCTATTCCATAACTGGAAGGCCCAAGGGAATCTATAGTATTTACAAAAAGATGAAAAAACAAAACTCATCTATAGATGAAATATTTGACCTTATAGCCATCAGGGTTCTAGTTGACAATATAAAGGATTGTTATGCTGTTTTAGGAGTGGTTCACACTGTATGGAAGCCTATACCAGGAAGGTTTAAGGACTATATAGCCATGCCTAAGCCTAACTTATACCAATCCCTTCACACCACAGTTATAGGTGAAAAAGGACAAATATTTGAAGTTCAAATAAGGACTTATGACATGCATAAAACGGCTGAGTATGGTATTGCTGCCCACTGGAAATATAAGGAAGGTAAAAACAAGTCCACAAACTTTGATCAAAGACTTACCTGGATAAGACAACTTATGGAGTGGGAAAAAAACACTAAGGATTCCTATGAATTTATGGATATTTTCAAGGGAGACCTTTTCTCAGACGAGGTTTATGTATTTTCTCCCAAGGGAGATGTTATAGACTTGCCTCAAGGAGCAACCCCCATAGACTTTGCCTATAGGGTTCATACTGATATAGGAAATAAGTGTGTGGGAGCCAGGGTAAATGGAAAGCTAAAGCCTCTTACCTATAAGCTACAAACAGGTGAGATTATTGAAATCTTAACTTCTAAAAACTCAACAGGACCTAGTAAGGACTGGTTGAATGTGGTGGTTTCTTCCCAGGCTAAGTCTAAGATTAAACAATACTTTAAAAAGGAACAAAAAGATAGTAATATTCTTCAGGGAAGGGAACTACTGGAGAAGGAAGTTAGAAAGAAGGGCTATGATTCCAGTAAAATATTGGTGGATGATTGGCTGGAAGAAATCTCAGAGAAAAATAATCTTTTAAGCATAGATGATCTTTATGCAGCCATAGGATATGGAACCATAAATATTCAAGGGGTCCTACCTAAGTTGGAAAAAAGATATGAGGAGAAATATAGGGAAGACTTAAGCTTTGATGATTTATCAGATGAAGAAGTCCAAACTAAAAAGAAAAGTGAAAACACAGATAATATATCTATAGACGATCTTTCAAACTTGGAATCTAAGTTTGCCAAGTGTTGTAATCCGGTACCAGGAGATAAGATAGTAGGCTATATAACTATGGGAAGGGGAATAACCATCCATAGGATAGATTGTCCAAATGTGGCCAATATAGAGAACAAGGAAAGGCTTATAGCTGTTAAGTGGGATCTGGCAGAAAAATCCAAGTACCAGGTTAAAATTAATGTTTTATCAACAGATAGTCCAGGATATTTAGCAGACCTAACCCAGACCATATCCAAGGAAGGTATAAATGTAATAGGTATGAATGCTAGACCTACCAAGGACTTGACCTTTAATATAGGTCTTATAGTTGAAATTACAGAAAAGGAAGATCTTAATAAATTATTTGCAGCCATAAGAAAAATAAAGGGCACTATAGATGTTTATAGGGTGAAAAACTGAGGTAGTATGAGAGCGATAATTCAAAGAGTAAAACAAGCAAGTGTAATTATAGATGATAAGGAATATTCTAAAATAAATCATGGACTTTTATTGTTTTTAGGAGTCCATGAATATGATACAATAGAGGATGTTGATTATATAGTAAATAAGACTTCTAATCTTAGGATTTTTACAGATGAAAAGGGACTAATGAACCTGTCCTTGAAGGATGTTGGAGGACAGATATTGGTTGTGTCCCAATTTACCCTTTATGGGGATGCTAGGAAGGGCAGAAGACCTAACTTTATGCAGGCGGCTAAAAACCCTAAGGGAGAAGAACTTTATCAGTTGACAGTGGAGAAACTAAAAAAAGAAATCCCTAGTGTAGAAACAGGCGAGTTTGGAGCGGATATGGATATCTGCCTAATTAACGATGGACCTGTTACAATACAATTGGATTCTAGTAAAATATATTGAGGTAGATATGAGAGTAGTAAAAGATTTTTATAATACCTATGGGACTAATTCTTATTTAATTTATGATGAGGATAGTAAAGAGGCCTATATAATAGATGCCCCGTCCATGGTATTGGAATTTGATAAGATTATTAAGAAAAAAAAATTAAATGTTTCTTACCTTTTGCTTACCCATGGCCACTATGACCACATAGTCTATGCCAATGAATTAAGGGATAAGTATGGCTTAAAGATAGTAGCCCATGAAAAGGAAAAAGGATTGCTTGAGGATTCAAGTCTGAATTTGTCTAAAATGTTTAAGGGAATAGATTTGACTGTAAAGGCAGATATTTTCTTAAAGGATGATGGAAACTTTGAAAATAAGTTTGATTATATTTGGTCTCCTGGCCACACTATGGGGGGAGTATCCTATGTAATTGATGGTAAGATATTTACTGGGGACAGTATATTCAAAGAATCTATAGGCAGGACAGATTTTCCAACAGGAGATTATAATTTATTAATTAATACAATTGTGACTAAACTATTAACTCTAGATGATGATATGTTAATTTATCCAGGTCATGGACCAAACACTAGGGTTTCTTATGAAAAACAATATAATCCATTTATTAGATAGTAGGAGGAGTTATGGGAGAATTAGGAAATATGAGAAGAACTCACATGTGTGGGGATCTTAGAGCAAAAAACATTGATGAAGAAGTGGTACTTATGGGATGGGTTCAAAAAACTAGAGACTTGGGTCCCTTAGTTTTTATGGACTTAAGAGACAATACAGGTTTTAGCCAAATAGTATTTAAAAAAGAAGACAATGAAGGTCTTTATGAAGAGGCAAAAAAGATAAAATCTGAATATGTTCTGGCTGTTAGAGGAAAGGTTTTAGAAAGAGAATCTAAAAACGACCAAGTGGCAACAGGAGATATTGAAGTAATAGCCAGTGAATTAAATATCTTAGATAAGGCTAATACACCTCCTATCTACATAAAAGATGACGATAATGTGTCTGAAGATATGAGATTAAAATATAGATACCTGGACTTAAGAAAACCTAAGATGCAAAGAAACCTAAGGGTTAGAGCAGATATAACAAAAGTATTTAGAGACTTTTTATATGACAATGATTTCTTAGAGGTTGAAACTCCATTTTTAACCAAGCCGACTCCTGAAGGAGCTAGAGATTATGTGGTTCCATCAAGAGTAAATAAAAATCTATTTTATGCCCTACCACAATCACCACAATTATTTAAGCAAATGCTTATGGTTTCTGGTATGGATAGATACTATCAAGTTGTAAAATGCTTTAGAGACGAAGACTTAAGAGCAAATAGACAACCTGAATTTACCCAAGTAGATATTGAAATGAGTTTTGTTGATATAGATGATGTAATAGCTATAAACGAAGAATTGATGGTTAATATATTCAAGAAGGTTAAGAACATAGACCTGGAAAGACCATTTAAGAGAATGACTTACACAGAAGCCATGAATAGATTTGGTAGTGATAAGCCAGACTTAAGATATGGATATGAAATAAATGATATAAGTGAATTAGCTGGAAGCCTAGACTTTGATTTATTTAAAAAAACCTTGGCAGAAGGTCATTTAATTAAGGCTATCAACTTTAATGACTTGTCTGATAAGTATTCTAGAAAAAAACTAGACAAGTTGACCAAGTATGTTAAAGGTATTGGAGCAGGTGGTTTAATCTGGATGAAATTTGAAGAAGATGGGGTTAACTCCAGTATTAACAAATTCCTTACAGATGAATTTACGGCTGGAATTAAGGAAAAATTAGATGCTAAGACCAACGACCTTGTTCTTATTATGATGGGTAGGGAAGATAAGGTTCTTGATCAAATGGGCAGCCTAAGAGTTCACATGGCAGGAGAAAACATTGAATTTAAAGATGATGATTATGCCATAACTTGGATAGTTGATTTCCCAATGTTTGAATATGATGAAGAGGATGAAAGATTTGTTGCAAAACACCATCCATTTACTCATCCAGTAGATGAAGATATTGAACTTTTAGAAAGTCACCCTGAACAAGTTAGGGCTAAGGCCTATGACATAGTTATAAATGGTGATGAAATAGGTGGAGGATCTATAAGAATCAATGACTCAGACCTACAAAATAGAATGTTTAAGGCTCTTCATTTGACAGAAGATGATATAGAAAATAAATTTGGTTTCTTTATAGAAGCCTTGAAATATGGAACACCTCCACATGGGGGAATTGCTTATGGTTTAGATAGATTTGTTATGACCTTATTAAACACCAATAACATTAAGGACGTAATAGCCTTTCCTAAGACCCAATCAGCAACCTGTCCACTTACCCATGCTCCAACTTATATAAGTGAGGTTCAATTGGAAGAATTGCACCTAGATTTAAGAGATGATGACTAGGCAATTTGAAAGGACCATTCAGGTAATAGGTGAAGACCTATTTGACCAATTTTCAAACTTGAAAATTATAGTTTTCGGTGTCGGTGGAGTTGGATCCGCCGCCATTGAAGGCTTGGTGAGAATGGGATTAAAGGAAATAACTATAGTAGACTATGACAGGATAGATATAAGTAACTTAAACAGGCAGATATTTACCACTAGAGACAATGTGGGCATGTTTAAGGTTTTAGCTGAAAGGGACAGGCTTTTATCTATAAATCCTGACCTTAGGGTAAACTACTATATAAAAAAGATAGACATGGATAGTATTTGCCTATTTGACCTTGATGATTATGACTATGTTGTAGATGCTATAGACATGGTAACATCCAAGATAGGTCTTATAGACTACTGCTATAAAAACAAGATTAAGATTTTTTCATCAATGGGCACAGGTAACAAGGTTGATGCCAGCAACCTTAAGCCTATGGATTTATATAAGACCAATTATGATCCCTTGGCAAAGGTGATGAGAAGGGAATTGAAAAAAAGAAGAGTAAATAAATTAAATGTTATAAGTTCCACTGAGGTTCCTTTGGTAAAATCCAAAAGAAGGCAGGGGGCCAGTAAGTCTACCCCAGGTAGCATGTCCTATGTGCCTCCCATATCGGGTTACCTAATGGCCAGTGAGATCTTTAATGATTTTTTGAAAAGGAGTTGATTTTATCAAAAAGAAGGGTGTAGTTCAAAAAGTTTATGAGGACAAGATGGAAGTCCTACTTATGAGAAATTCAGCCTGTGGGGACTGTAGTACCTGTGGAGGATGTGAGACTAAGCTAGTTAGCATGGACTTGGATAATACGATTAATGGTAAGGTTGGAGATATTATCGAGGTTGACATGGATGCAAGTCAAGTTCTAAAGGGAACCGCAATAATGTATATATTACCCCTACTAGGCCTATTATTGGGAGTAGTTCTTGCCCACCTGTACCAATTAAAGTATATTGGTGAAGTAAATGATTTGATGGACTTTGGAGTTGGTTTAATATTTTTACTATTAACTTGGATTATAGTATCTAAAATAGACAAGAAATTTAATGCAAATCAATATGTAAAAGTCAATAAATTATAGGAGAGATAATGGAAAATCTAAAAGCTGAAGATTTGGAAATTTATAATTTGATAGAGGAAGAAAAGAATAGGCAGAAAAACAATATAGAGTTAATAGCTTCAGAAAACTTTGTCTCTAAGGCAGTTTTAGAAGCTACTGGTTCCATATTGACCAATAAATATGCTGAAGGATATCCATCTAGAAGGTATTATGGAGGTTGTCAAGTCATAGATAAGATAGAACAATTAGCCATAGATAGACTTAAGGACCTTTACCAGATGGACTATGCCAATGTTCAGCCCCATTCAGGTTCAAATGCCAATATGGCAGTATATTATGCCTTTTTAGAGCCAGGAGACAAGGTATTGGGTATGAATCTATCAGAGGGGGGACATTTAACCCATGGATCACCAGTAAATATTTCTGGTAGTTATTTTGATTTCTACCATTATGGTGTAGATGGGGAAAGTGAATTAATAGATTATCAAAAGGTTTTGGCTTTGGCTAAAGATATAAAACCTAAAATTATAGTTGCCGGTGCATCAGCCTACACTAGAGAAATAGATTTTTCAAAATTTAGGCAGATAGCAGATGAGGTAGGGGCCCTACTTATGGTAGACATGGCCCATATAGCTGGCTTGGTTGCAGCGGGACTACATATGAGTCCTAGTCCCTATGCGGATATTATTACCAGTACCAGCCACAAGACTCTTAGAGGTCCTAGAGGGGCCTTTATACTGGCTAAGAAAGAATATGGTAAAAAGATAGACAAGGCTGTCTTTCCAGGTTTCCAAGGGGGACCCTTAGAGCATGTTATAGCTGCAAAAGCAGTTGCTTTTAAAGAAGCATCCAGCTTGGAATTTAAGAACTACCAAGAACAAGTGGTGAAAAATGCCAGGGCCTTGGGCGAAAGTCTAAAGGAAGAGGGCATCAGGTTGGTATCAGACGGTACTGACAATCATATGGTTATTATGGATGTGGGAAGTATAGGCATAACAGGAAAAAAGGCAGAAGAACTACTGGATCAGGTTAATATAACTACCAATAAGAACACTATTCCCAATGAAAAAATGGGAGCTTTTATAACTTCTGGTGTTAGACTGGGTAGTGCAGCTATGACAAGTAGGGGAATGAAGGAAGAAGAATTTAAAAAGATTGGCCAACTTATAGGGGCTAGATTAAAAAATGATAAAGAATTAGAAGAGATTAAGAGGGAAGTAAAACTACTAGTAGATAGTTTTCCCCTTAATTATTAGAGGGAGAGATTTATGGCAAGACCTATTGTAAGTATTATAGGAAGACCAAATGTGGGTAAGTCCACATTATTTAATAAACTAGTGGGAAAGAGAATCTCCATAACCGAAGATACACCAGGTGTTACTAGAGACAGGCTTTATAGCGAAGTTGAGTGGCAAAATAATTACTTTGTAATTATAGATACTGGTGGCTTGGATTTGGATGTGGATGGAAAATTTTCCAAAGAAATAGAATATCAGGCAGACATAGCTATAGAGTCATCTGATTTAATTTTATTTTTAGTAGACGGCAAGGATGGAATGACAAGTTTGGACGAAGAAATAGCCAACAAGCTTAGAAGGTCTGGCAGGGATGTTATAGTTGTAGTAAACAAGATAGATACTAGACATACACCAGATACTGTTTATGAGTTCTATTCACTTGGCTTCGAGGATGTACAAATTATATCAGCAGAGCAAGCCTTTGGTTTAGGAGATTTA
>CALAZW010000086.1 GCA_937926545.1 uncultured Helcococcus sp.
GCCGGCCTAAGAAGGCAAAGATCAGTGGATGATAGGATAGAGAAGTTTTCTATTATAAGAACCTACAACGCAGTTGATAGAGCTGATATGTGTCTTTTCTTCATAGATGCCACAGAAGGGGTGACAGAACAAGATTCAAAGATAATTGGCTATGCTCATAATATGAGAAAAGCTTCAATTATAGTTGTAAATAAATGGGACTTAATAAAGAAAGATAACTATACCTTTAGAGAATTTGAAACAGAAGTAAGAAATAAATTAGGATTTGCCATCTATGCACCTATAGTATTTATTTCTGTTAAAACGGGACAAAGGGTGGACAAGCTATTTGATTTGATAGATCAAGTTAATGAAAACTATAGCTTTAGAATTAAGACAGGTGTTTTAAATGATCTACTTAGGGATGCCATGTTATTAAATCCACCACCAACTAAAAAGGGACAAAGATTAAAAATTTATTATATGAGTCAAGTAAGTACTAGACCACCCAAGTTTGTACTTCATGTAAATGATAAGGAATTATTCCATTTTTCCTATCAAAGATATATTGAAAATAAGATACGTGAAAACTTTAATTTCCAAGGTGTGCCTTTAGTATTTGAAATCAGAAACAAGGAGTATAAGCTATGAAATTTGTGTTAATCTTCCTAATTACCTATTTTATAGGTAACATATCCGCTTCATATTTGGTAAGTAAGGCTTTTTACAATGAAGATATAAGGGAAAAGGGAAGTGGTAATGCAGGCACAACAAATGTATTGAGAAACTATGGTTTTAAGTATGCACTTATGACCTTCTTGATAGATTTCTTAAAGGGAACGCTAGCGGCTTTTATAGGGTCTAAAATAGACCCTGAATTTGGCGCCTACATAGCTGGTGTAAGTGTTGTTTTAGGCCATGTATGGCCTGTGGTACTGAAGTTTAAAGGTGGTAAGGGGGTAGCTACTACAGCAGGTGTTTACCTGTTTACAGACTATAGAATATTCTTAGTGCAATTTATTTTGTTTATTTCCATTAATATTCTAGGTCGTCTAGTATCTCTTACATCTCTTATAATTTCAGTTTTAGCTACCAGTTTAGTAGTACTACTACACAGTGGCAATACATATTTTATTATTATGTCATTGATAAACAGTTTATTGATTTTCTATAAGCATAAGGACAATATAAAACGTCTAAGGGCTGGCACAGAAAGTAGATTGGATTTGGATAAATTTAAACCTAAGAAAGGAAAATAATATGAAAATAGGAATTCTTGGAGGCGGAAGCTGGGGAACAGCTATGGCCTATAGTTTATCAAGAAAACACGATATTATTATCTATATTAGAAATGAAGATGACGCCAACTTTCTAAATGAAAAGCATGAGAATAAAAAGTATTTAAAGGGAAAAAAGCTACCAGAAAACATTAGAGCAAGTGCAGATATCTTAGAGGTTCTGAATCAGCCTATAGTTATAAATGCTATTCCTACCCAGCAGATAAGATCTGTCTTGGAGAAGAATGCCAGGGACTTTAAGGAGGATACTATTATAGTAAACCTATCGAAGGGCCTGGAAAATAAGACCTATAAAAGGATATCAGAAATATTTAAGGAGTTCCTACCTGCCAACAGGTTTGTAGCCCTTTCAGGGCCATCCCATGCAGAGGAGGTTATCCTAGATATGCCGACCTCTCTAGTTGCTTCATCCTTGGATGAAAACGCAGCCAGAACCATACAAAAGGAATTTATGAGTGACTCATTGAGAATTTATACCAATGATGACCTGATAGGAGTTGAGCTGGGATCTGCTGTTAAGAACGTTTTAGCCCTAGGTATTGGAATAATTGATGGTTTAGGCTATGGAGACAATCCTAAGGCAGCTTTAATGACCAGGGGTATCCATGAGATGGTTAGATTTTCTGTTGCCATGGGAGGTAAGAGAAATACCCTTTATGGTCTAACCGGGCTGGGGGATCTAATAGTTACAGCCACCAGTAGGCATAGTAGAAATAGATTGGCAGGAGAGCTGATAGGTAAGGGCCATACCCTGGAAGACTTATCAGGTGAAATAAATATGGTGGTGGAGGGAATAACTACGGCCAAGGCTCTTTATGAGATGAGTGAAAAAGAAGAAATATACATGCCTATAACCAAGGAAATCAATGCCCTTGTTTATGAGGGACAAGACATTTCTACTGCAGCTGATAATTTAATGAATAAGGCGGAAAAAGAAGAGTTTGATTTTTAGGGAAAAATATGAATAGTAAAAAAATTAAAAAATATTTTATATTTTTTATAGCTTTAGTTCTAGTAGTAACATCTATTATTTTTGCCAGTATTAAAAAGAAAAAGCAGGAAAATCTATATAATATAGGAACCATGCAAAAGTATGAAAATACCATGGATGTGAATGCCTTTATTATTTTTGATGAATTCTCCTATGACTATCTTTTAGGTATAGAGGTTAATAATGAGCAAAACAATAGATTGGGTGAAAGTGAAGTTATTGAAAATACCAATAATTCAGAAGCTATAAAGAATGCTAAAACCACACTTGAATACTTATCGAAAATAAAGTCTCCCAAGGATAGGGGGCTTTATTTTGAAGATTATGAGAGAATAAGTGAAGCTATTTTGGATGAAAATTACTCCGAGATTGATTTATCTTACGTGGATAGTTTAAATGAGAAAAGTAAATATATGAATGAAACCAAGAAAGAATATGAAAAGTTTGTAGGTCAAAGTAAACTGGTAAGTAATCTACCAGGCTATTACTTAAAACAACTTGACGGTTATGAGAGTATCTATAACTTTGATTCTGTGGACAAACTACCCTTGGATTTTTTCAAAATGAGTTTTAAAAAAGAGCCCTATAAGATAGCGGGCTTAAAGTATGTCAATAATAGAAAATATTATTTGGCTACCTATATAAAGAACTATTTGGACCTGGATATTAGATTTGATTCTGATATTAAGATAAGAATGTTGGAAGATAAGGAAATAACAGGAAAAATTCATCACATTAAGGAAGGCCTTCATGATGATGCCCTAGTGGTATGGGAAATGACAGATGCCTATGATGAGATAAAAAATATGAGAAATCTTAAGGTAACCTTGGTATTAAATGAATATAAGGCTTATGAAATACCTAAGAGGGCCTTGGTGACTAAGGATGTCCTAGATGGTCTATATGTCTTGGATGAGGATAAGATTAGGTTTAAGCCTGTTTTGAAGCTTCAAACAGATGGTGAGAATGCTTTGGTTGATCCAGACTTTAATAGAATCTTTAGCCAGTATCAATTAAAGAATAAGGTTGATTTCAAGTCCCTAACAGACTTTGATAAGGTTATTTTAGAAAGTGATAAGGTAAAAGAAGGTGATTTATATTAGTGTAAAAGATAGGATAGGCTATATTAAATCGAAAATAGAAAATGAAGATACTATAATTTTGGCTGTGACCAAATTTGTTGACTATGATCTAATAGATGAAAGTATAGAAGCTGGCATATATCATATAGGAGAAAATAGGGTAGACAAGCTTTTAGAAAGACATGAACACTATGGTGACAGCTTAAAATATCATATGATTGGCAATCTACAGACCAATAAGGTTAAATACCTAGTAGGAAATGTGGATTTAATACATTCCTTGGATAGATTATCCTTATTGAAGGAAATGGAAAGAGTTGGGAAAAATAGAAATTTTGTTTTTAATACATTAATTCAATTAAATATTTCCAAAGAGGCCAGTAAAAAGGGAATTTATTTGGAGGATTTGGATGATTTTATAGCTGAAGTTGAGAAGTGTAAGTATGTAAAAGTCAAGGGCTTTATGACCATGGCTCCCTTCACAGAAAATGAACAGCTAATTGAAGAAGTATTTGCAAGTGCAAAAAATATATTCGAAAAACACAGGGAAATAATGTATAATAATATTAAAATGCAATATCTTTCTATGGGTATGTCAAATGATTTTGAAATCGCCATAGAAAATAAGGCCAATATTTTAAGAATAGGTTCATACATATATAAAGAAGGGGGAGTTTAATATGTCTTTTTGGGGCAAGATTAAGGATGTTATCGGCGTAGACGATGAGTATTATGAAGATGACTTTTACGATGATTATTACGATGATGACTTGGAAAATGATCAGGCATCAAACAGTGATGATATAAGTGAAGATATAGATGAAAACAAAGAAGATAGTGATAGTGAACATAAATATAGAAAGGAGGATAGACCTTTCAAAAGAAATAATGTGGTTAGTTTGAGAGGATCTAAAAATATACAAATGAAAGTATCGATCAGAGAACCTTTAACTTATGAAGATGGTAAGGTAATCCTTGATGACATCATGGAAGGAAAAACCGTAGTATTAAATCTAGAGATGTTAGAGGTAGATAAGAAAACTCAAATATTTTATTTCGTAAGTGGAGGGGTTTATTCTTTAGATGGTAGCATACAAAACGTTACCAAGGATATTTATGTTTTAGCTCCAAAGGACGTTGAAATAGATGGAAGTCTAAAAGAACAAATAGCAAATAGAGCACTATACCAATTATAAGATAAGCTGTCATTAGACAGCTTTATTTTTTGAAAGGAAGAATATGGATTTTATTAAGGACGACGATGCTTTAATCTTATATAAGAGATATGATAATATGATGAATAATCTTTACTATGGCTTGGTTGAACACACAAAGTTTTTAACCCCCTATGAGAAGAAAATGGTCATATCCTTGGCCAATAAATACAAGCTTTATTATCAGGTATTTGAATCTCACACCAACTCTGAAAGAGATGCTGTCTACTTCTCTACTGATCCCTTTGAGCTAGAGGCCTATATTTATCAGGATTTCGCAGCTGTTCAAATAAGAAAAGTAAATGATAAGATGGATCACAAAAATGTTTTGGGGGCTCTTATGGGGCTGGGAATAGAGAGGGAAACTGTAGGTGATATAGTCTTTGGAGATGATAATATAGAAATATCTGTTACCAGTGAGATGGCAGACTACATTGTTTTTAACCTGGATTCCATAGGGAGAAATAGGGTTAAACCCAGCTTGAAGGATGATGTTTTCTTAGAAGAGGTAAAACTTGAGTATAAGACAAGTCAAATTATTGTATCATCCTTAAGATTAGATGTGGTAGTTGCTGGGCTTATAAACTTGTCCAGATCCAATAGTAAAAAAATGATTCAAATGGAAAGAATCAAGGTAAATCATCAAGTGGAATCTAATCCTAGTGTGGAGTTGGACACAAAAGACACAATTTCAATACATAAACATGGTAGGTTTATTATAGGAAATATTCTGGGTAGGACCAGGAAGGATAAAATAAGATTAGAGATAAAGGAAGTAAAATAATGTATTTATTAATAATAGTAATAGGGATTATTTTAGATCAAGCCAGTAAAAGTTGGGTGGTTAAGAACTTAAAAGATACAGGTAAGTCAATAAAACTAATTGAAAATTGGCTTTATTTTACTTATGTGGAAAATAGAGGGGCTGCTTGGGGACTTTTGTCAGGCAGGAGAATATTTTTTATCATCTTTACCCTACTTGTTTTTGCTGGCCTAATATATATTTTAACCAGTAAAAAATATAAGTTAAACTGGGTTTATAAGCTTTCCCTGTCCCTAATATTATCAGGGGGCATAGGAAATTTTATAGATAGATTGAGAATGGGCTATGTGGTAGATTTTATCTTCAGTCCATTAAATGGAATTTATAACTTTCCAGTTTTTAATGTGGCAGATATATTTATTACCATAGGAAGCTTTATTTTAGTAGTATATATGTTGTTTTTTGAAGGGAAGAAAGATGAAAATAGGGAATAAATGGGACCAAGTCTTAAAAGAAGAATTTGAAAAAGACTACTATAAAAATATAAGTACTATATTAAATACAGAATATGAAGACTATACCATATATCCTAAAAGAGAGGATGTATTTAAGGCTTTAGAACTTACAGACTTTGATCAGGTCAAGGTGGTAATCATTGGTCAAGATCCTTATCATGGACCCAACCAGGCTCAAGGTTTAAGCTTTTCAGTGGCTAAGGGCGTGAAAATTCCACCTTCCTTAAGAAATATATATAAGGAGTTGGAGGCTGACTTGGGACTTGAACTTGAAAAAAATGGTGATTTAACCAACTGGGCTAAGGAGGGAGTTCTCTTAATTAACTCAACCTTAACTGTAAGGGAAAAGACTCCAAATAGTCATAAAAATATAGGTTGGGAAAGATTTACAGATAAGATTATAGAGGAGCTAAATAGTAGAAAAAAAAATATAGTTTATATTCTATGGGGGAATTTTGCTAGAAAGAAGGGGCAAAATATAGATAGAAATAATAATTTAGTTATAGAATCAGTCCATCCATCTCCACTTTCTGCCAGCAGGGGCTTTTTTGGAACCAGTCCTTTTTCAAGGACCAATGAGTATTTAATAGAGAATAATATTGAACCTATAGATTGGGCAAGTATTAATAGGGGTTAGTATGCAAATAATAGTAAATGAAGAAAATTATAGTGAAAATACCAGATTGGATAAATTCTTATCTGATGAAATAAGCGAATATTCTAGAAGTAAATTGACAAAACTTATAAAATCAAAGGATATCTTGGTAAATGATAGACCAGTAAAGGCAAATTATCTTGTAAATATTAACGATAAGATTGATATTAATTTAAAAAAGCTTGACATTTTACCTGTTTTAGCTCAGAATATACAATTGGATATTATTTATAAAGATGAATATTTAGCTATAATAAATAAGCCGGTAGGAATGATAGTTCATCCCACCGAAACAATTAGACAAGATACCTTGGTAAATGCCTTATTATACCACTTTGATAGCCTATCAGATCTAAATGGAGAAGAAAGGCCAGGCATAGTACATAGACTTGATATGGATACATCAGGCCTATTGGTAGTAGCATTTAACAATGAAGTTCACGAAAAACTTAAAAATCAATTTCAAAATAGAACCATTAAAAAGAAATATGTTGCCATAGTAAATGGAAACTTTGATAAACCAACCATGACCATAGAAAAACCCATAGCCAGATCTATGAGAAATAGAAAGCTGATGACGGTAGATGAGTCAGGTAGGTATGCAAAGACCAGTTTGGATGTTATAAGTCAAGTTGAAGGCTATAGTCTTCTAGATATTGATTTATTTACAGGCAGGACCCATCAAATTAGGGTCCACTTAAATTCTATTAATAGGCCTATTTTGGGAGATCCCTTATACAATAAGGTCAAGACTAAGTTTAATTTGAACAATCAGCTTTTACAAGCCTATAGATTAGAGTTTATTCATCCGATAACTAAGGAAAACATGGACTTTGAAATTGAGTATAATAAGCAAATCACAAAATACATAAATGTTTTAGGTTTATAATACTTATGAATAACTGAATGGAGGCAAATATATATATATTTGCTTTTTACATTTATCCATGCTTTACTTCTAGGCCCAATAGGGTATATTAATTAGAGACAGTAGTAATAAAATCGACTAAGTACGGATTTATATGGGTTAAAAACTCATAAAATATAAAATATATTAATAATAATACATAAATTTGTACTTAATTAATTTTGTTGTTATAATATGAAATGAATATATATAAATGGAGGTTAATATGATTTCAGCTAATGACTTAAGAAAAGGCGTTACTTTCGAATGGGAAGGAGACGTTTGGCAAGTAGTGGATTTCCAACACGTTAAACCAGGTAAGGGAGCAGCTTTTGTAAGAACAAAAATCAAATCAGTAATGGGTGGGGGACAAAAGGAAATAACTTTCAACCCTAATGATAAGTTCCAAGATGCTCATATAGAAACAAGACAAATGCAATATTTATATAATGATGGGGAATTATATTATTTTATGAATCCAGAAACCTACGATCAAATTCCTTTGGATGCATCAGCAGTTGAAGAAGCAATCCAATATATTAGGGAAAATGATAATGCGACAATTAAGTTTTACCAAGGCAATCCTTTCTCTGTTGAAGCTCCTAACTTTGTTGAATTGGAAGTTACAGAAACTGAACCAGGAGTTAAGGGAGATACAGCAACAGGAGCTACAAAACCTGCTACAGTAGAAACAGGTGCCAGCCTTAATGTACCTTTATTTATTAACATTGGTGATGTTATAAAGATAGATACTAGAACTCATGAATACCTATCAAGAGTTTAAGAGGATTAAGATGGATAGAACAAGTCAAAGACAGTGGGTTGTAAAGGTCATATACCAAATAGAGTTTTATGACATAGACAAGATAGAAATTGATGAAATTTTAGATAATCATGAGATAAAAGAATTTTCATTTATCCAATCCTCTGTCCGATCCATAGTTGAAAATATGGAAGAAATAGATCAGATAATCTCAGATAACTTATATAATTGGAATATTAAAAGGATACCTTTAATGGATAAGGCGATTTTACGAGTAGCTATAAATGAATTTGTCATTCAAAAATCAGTTCCAACAAGTGTGGCCATAAATGAGGCTGTTGAAAATGCCAAGCTATTTTCCAATGCAGAATCCTATAAGTTTATCAATGGAGTATTATCTTCAATAAGTAAAGGAATCTAGCATGGTAAAGCCAATTGGAGTCAAGGTATTAAATCAATATATCAAAAGGGAGTTAAACACTAACCCTATTTTAAAAGATTTATATGTTATAGGTGAATTAACTAACTTAAAGAAATCCACCTATAATTATTGTGATTTAAAAGAAGAAGATGAATTGATTAGTCTTGTTGACTTTGATAACTTGTTGGACGAGTTTGAGACTGGTGATAAAGTTGTCATTAGAGGATATATTAACACCTTCACCAGGGCGAGTAAGTATCAAATTATCGCCAGACAAGTGGAAGAGGCAGGCCAGGGACAAGAACACTTAAACTTATTAAAATTAAAAAAAAGATTGGCTGAGGAAGGCTACTTTGATCTTGAAAGAAAACTTCCTCTGCCAAAATATCCTTTAAATATAGGCCTTATTACATCAGACAAGGGGGCTGCTATTTTTGACTTCCTCCATGTGCTAGAAGAATATGATTTGGCCAAGATAAGCTTATATGCAACCAGAGTACAGGGGAAAAATGCCCTAGAAGATATAGTAGCTGGTTTGGATTACTTTAATAGGGGAGACTACGACTTAATAGTTATTACTAGAGGGGGAGGATCTAAGGAAGATTTGGCTGTATTCAATGAAGAAGACTTGGTCAAGAAAATCTTTAGTTCTAAGATTGCTGTAATGACTGCCATAGGCCATGAAATTGATTTGTCTTTGGCGGATATGGTAGCAGATAAGTCAGTATCCACACCTACTAAGGCGGCAGAATTAATAGTTAAAGACTACCAGGATGCCCTAGCTAATTTGGAATATTTAAGAGATAGAAACTCTATTTACATGGAAAATAAACTTGATTCATATTTAATAGATCTGGAGCGCTATAAGGCTAAACTAGAATTAAACAGTCCTCAAAGAAGGCTTGAATCATCTTTGGATAAGATAGATAACCTAAGTAAGGACATGGAATTGTCCATTAATAGGAAGATTTATAGTTATTATCAAGACATAGTTTCTTATAATAGAAAAATTGAAAATATAATCAATGCTAAAAAAGACAAGAATTCTTTTTACATAGTCGACAAAGACAATATTATAGATAAGAATAACCTGAAAATTGGTAATAAGTATCAAATGGTATCAGAAGGGACAAGCTATTTAATTGAGGTATTGGAGAAGATAGATGAGAGATAAAAATTTTGAATACTATTATGAAAAATATATAGACATATCCCAACAGTTGGAAGACGATGATTTATCTTTAAGTAAATCTCTGGAACTGTATAAGGAAAGCCAAAATATTTATGAAAAACTTATAAATATTATTAACCAAGCTAAATTGGAAATAAGCGAAGTGAATAAGGAAGTGTAAATGTTTAAAGAGTATAATGAATTATTAAAAGAGTTTGATGCAGGTTTTACCGGGTATTATAATAGTGGAAAATTTAACGAAATTTTAAACTATTCTATAGAAAATGGCAAGAGGATTAGACCCTTAGTCCTAGTAAAAACTTATGAAATGATAGCTGGAAAAGAATATAATCAAACTGTTCTTAACTATGCTTATGCCCTAGAGATGATACATAATTATTCTCTAGTACATGATGATTTACCATCCATGGACGATGATGATTATAGAAGGGGACTATTAACAACCCATAAGAAATATGGGGAGGCTATGGCTATTTTAGCAGGTGACAGCTTATTAAACACTGCTTTTGATATAATGTATGACGAGATAACTAAATCAGGCGACTATGAGCAAATGAAACAAAGAGCAAGCGCGGCTAAATCCATTTCCAACCAAGCAGGCTTAAATGGAATGATAGGTGGACAAGTTTTGGATGTGACCAATGCACCAAAAACCTTGGAGCAAGTAGAAGAGATGTATCTTAAGAAGACTTGTGGACTTATCATAGGGGCAACCGTATCAGCAGCATATTTAGCTGGTGGAGAAAAGAAAGACGTAGAAAATATGTATGAGTTTGGAAAAAACTTAGGACTTGCCTTTCAACTTCAAGACGATTTACTTGACTATGAAGAAGACAAGAAGATTAATAAGTTAACCTATATTACTCTGTCAAGCTTGGAAGCTACGAAAGATGCTATTAATGACTATAGTGATAAGGCTTTATCCATATTAGAACAGTACGAAGAAAACAATTTTTTAAAAACCTTAGTCTTAAGATTAATAAACAGAGAAAAATAGGAGGAAACTATGAAAAAATACGATAGACAAAGACTGATTTTAGATTTAATAGAAACTTATGATATAGAAACACAAGAAGAATTATCATCCCTACTAAGAGAAAAGGGAGTAATAGCTACCCAAGCTACCATTTCAAGAGACATTAAAGAATTAAGAGTATCAAAAATCCAAACTCCTGAAGGGGTATATAAGTATACAGTATTAGATACAGTTCATGATTCATTGAATGAAAGATTAAATAAAATATTTAGATCATCTGTTTTATCAGTTAAGAAAAATAGAGATATGATTATTTTAAAAACCATCTCTTATACAGCAACAGTTTGTGGTTTAACCATAACAAATGCTAAGATTGATGGAATCGCTGGTATTATAACAGGCCATGATACTATTTTTATAGAAGTAGAAGAAGGCTATGACTTGGATGAAATAATGTCAAAAATAAAGGAAATTACAATCTAAATGCTAACAAATATTTATATTAAAAACTTTGCCTTAATAGAAGAGATTAATATAGATTTTAAAGAGGGATTTAATGTCTTATCAGGTGAAACAGGATCTGGTAAGAGTATAATAATAAACGCTATTAGCCTATTAAAAGGCGAGAGAGTAAATAAGGATTTCATGGGTAAATTTGGTGATTTTTCTATAGTAGAAGGTTCTTTTTATATAGAAGAATCCCAGATTTTTCTATTTGAGGACAAAGGTATAGATATAGAGGATAACCTTCTAATTATTACCAGAAGATTTACCAAGACCAGCTCTACTGTGAGAATAAACAATAGGATAGTTACCCTATCCCTCCTACAGAGTATCTCAGATAGCCTAATAGACATTCACGGTCAACACTCACAATTAATAGCCTTAAACAAATCAAACTATCTGGATATTCTAGATAGTTTTAATAAAATACAAACAAATCAATTGAAGTCCCAAATAAAATCTAATATTAAAGAAATCGAAGGCTTAAAAAAATTATCGGAAGAATTAAATATCACTGATGAAGAGTTAATTAGAGAAAAAGATCTCTTGGTTTATCAAATGGATGAAATAGAAGACTTTAACTTTGATGATTACAGGGAAGATGAACTTAACCAAGAGTATAAGAAGCTATCTAATACGGCTACCATTCAGGCCAATATTATGAATATTCAAAATATTATTAGGGGAGGCTCCTATAGCAAAAAATCATTGAAGGAAGACATCTCAAATATAGAAAGTCTTATAGCTGAGGTGGTGGAGTTTGATGAAGACTTGAAGGTTTTTGAAGAAGAGATTATCAACCTAAAGGATCTTTTAGATGATTTTCACAGGTCCATTGAGTCCTACTATTATTCAATTTCGGTAAATGAGTCCAGGATAAGGGCCATAGAGGAAGTCTTTTCAAGTTTCCAAAACCTTAAAAGGAAATATGGTAGAGATGAGGAGGAAATCCTTTCTTTTTATGATAAAATAAAGATGAGATACCAGCTATTGGATAATATCGAAGAGAAGAGAAGGGAAATAAATAAGAGGCTTAAGGTCTTAAATGAAGAAAACTTATCAAGGGCAGAAAAATTGACTGAGATAAGAAAAAATATTGCCAAGGACTTTGAAAAACAGATTATAGTTGAATTATCAGAAATGAATATAAAAAACATAGAATTTTATATAGCTTTTCAAGACCTGGACAGGGTTACAGAAAATGGGAAAGACCAAATAGACTTTATGATTTCTACCAATAAGGGTCAGGATGTAAAAAGTCTTAGTCAGGTTGCCTCAGGTGGAGAAATTTCTCGTTTTATGTTAGCATTAAAGGCAATACTAGCTGACTATGACAATGTACAAACAATCATCTTCGATGAGATAGACACTGGTATAAGTGGCAGGACAGCGCAAATAGTTGGGGAGAAACTTTTAAAAATTTCTAAAAAAAGACAGGTGGTTGTAATAACCCATCTTCCTCAGATAGCAGCCCTTGCCAATAGCCACTATTTAATTGAAAAAAATACTATAGACAATAAAACGTTAACCAGCATGAAGGCCATTGATCAAGAGGAGAGAGTTCATGAAATTGCAAGACTTATCAGTGGAGTGGATATAACTGAACTAAGTATATCCAGTGCCAGAGAGATGCTTGATTTAACGAGAAAGTTATGAGGTTATTATGGACAAGTCATACTATGAAGAAAAGACCATAAAAAGTGATACTATTTACGATGGAAGAATACTAAAGTTAAGGGTGGATAATGTTGAATTACCCAATAAGATGTATTCTAAAAGAGAAATAGTTGAACACCCAAGAGGAGTGGCCATGGTTCCTTTGATAGGGGAAGACATTATATTGGTAAAACAATATAGAAAGGCCATAGAAGATTTTATTTATGAAATACCTGCAGGCTTAGTGGAAATAAATGAAAACATACAAGAAACGGCTATAAGAGAACTACAAGAAGAGATAGGCTATAAGCCTAATAAGATAGAATTATTATCTGAGGCCTATGCATCACCAGGTTTTACAGATGAAAAAATATCTATCTTTCTAGCCACAGATTTAGAAGAGTCTAAACTGGATTTGGACGATACAGAATTTTTAGAAGTAGAGAGAATGCCCTTGAAAAAGGCCTATGATATGATAGAAAATTTTGAAATCTATGATGCTAAAACAATTATAGGAATTTTATTTGCCATGAGGAGATTAGGTAAGTAGATGGAAAGGATAATGAATTTCTTCCCCCTAGCCCTAGCTCTTCTTTACACCATAATATCCCATGAACTAGCCCATGGATATATGGCCTTATGGAACGGGGATGAGACGGCTAAGAATTATGGAAGACTTACTTTGAATCCTTTAGCCCATTTGGACCCTAAAGGATTAATTTTTTTAATTTTATTTAAATTTGGCTGGGCAAAACCTGTGCCAATAGATGATAGAAACTTTAAGCACAGGAGACTGGGCTTATTTTTAGTGTCAATAGCAGGGGTAACAGTTAACTTTTTATCTACCTTTGTGGCTATTGGTCTAATATTTTGGATTAACCCGCAAAACGATTTTGTTTTTGAGCTTTTAAGGTATATAGCCCTATATGGAGTGTTTTTTGGAGTATTTAACCTAATACCCATTCCTCCCTTGGATGGATCCAAAATGTTGGCTTCTTTTTTACCGATAAAGTTTGAATATTTTATTTACAAATATGAAAGATATTTTAATATTTTATTATTAATCTTACTTTTCTCCAATCAAATAACTAAATTTATGGATCCTTTAGTAAAGATTATTCTAAATGCTATTCTTAAATTTTATATGGGAGTATTTGGATGATAGAGATAAAGACAAAAGAATTTTATGGACCCTTTGATCTACTCTTAAATCTGATAGGCAAGTCTAAAATAGATATTTACGATATTGAAATAAGCGAGATAACCTCTTCCTACATAGATAGTCTGGCCCAGTTAAATATAGGATCTGATGATTTAAGTGACTTTATAACCATGGCCACCAGACTTTTGACTATTAAAACTAAAACTCTTATCAAGGATAGCTTGGAAGAAGAGGATGAAGAGGAAGAATTGACCAGGGAAGAGTTAATAACAAGACTTTTAGAATATAAAAAGTTTAAAGAAGTATCCAAGAAACTTAGGGACTATGAAAAGGATGGACTATTAATCTACAATAAACTTCAAGAGGACTTAAATGAGTTTACAAGCGATAAGGACCAGGATTTAATAGTAGGAGACCTGTCTCTTCTTACCAAGCTCTTAACGGGCCTAATAGATAGGCAGGAGTCCTTTGATGAGGATAAAATAGTAGACAAAATTCTAAATATAGAAGAGTTTTCTCTGGAGAAGTATACCAGTCGAATAAGTAGACAAATAAGAGAGGAAAAAAAGATTAATATGACCAGGAGGATAGGCCAGGCCAAATCCAAGTCTGAGGCCATAATAATTTTTCTATCCATCTTGGAATTGACGAAAAAAGAATTAATAAGAATATATGAAGAAAAAGAAGAAATAATTATAAAGCTAAATGAGGCAGTAGATGGATGATAGAGAATATAAATCTATAATAGAAGCCATCCTTTATGTGTGGGCTGAGCCCATTCACCTGGGAGAGATAGCTTCGATTATAGACTTAAATAAGGTGACTACCAAGAGACTATTAAAGGAATTACAAGATGAAATAGAGCATTATAGAAGGGGAATTGTCTTAAATGACTATGATGATTACTATCAATTTTCAACCAGGTTGGAACATGGAAAGTATTTATCAAAACTAGTTAAGGACAATAAGAAAAGAGAGCTGTCCAACTCATCTATGGAAACCCTGTCTATTATAGCCTACAAGCAGCCGGTAACTCGTATAGAGGTTGATAATATAAGAGGTGTTAAGAGTAGCTCCTCCATTGATACCCTAGTAAAAAGAGGGCTTATTACTGAAGTTGGAAGATTGGATAAGATAGGTAAACCCATCTTATATGGAACTACTTTAGAATTCTTACGTTTCTTTAATATAGAAAGCTTGGAGCAATTACCACAGATAAAGGACATTGATAAATTGGACGAACATTTATTGGATGGTGACTATGAGGATTAATAAGTTTATAGCCAGGTCAGGTATAGCATCAAGAAGAAAGGCTGAGCAATTGGTCTTGGATGGCCATATAAAGATAAATGGTCAGGTGGTTTATGATTTGGCCACCAGGGTGGATCCGAAAAAAGATCAGGTTACCTACAAGGATAGACCCATAAGCCCTGTTGAGGAAAAATACTATTTAATGTTAAATAAGCCAGTTGGCTATACCTGTACCAATGAAGATGTTTATGCAGAAAAAACTATTTTTGATTTAATAGATATAAAGACCAAATTATTCTCCATTGGACGTTTAGACAAGGATAGTAGTGGTTTAATCCTAGTTACCAATGATGGAGATATTTACAATAAGATAATGCACCCTAGTAGTCAGGTCTGTAAAAGATACTTGGTGGATTTGGACAAGGGTTTTAATAGAAAAGATGAAGTTAAATTTAAGCAGGGTATAGATATAGGAGACTATATAACCAATCCAGCTAAACTTGAGTATACCAAAGAAAAAGCTCAACTATATATATCCATAGCTGAGGGTAAAAACAGACAGATTAGAAGGATGTTTCAAGCCCTAGGATATAGGGTTGATGGCTTGGAAAGACTTTCTGTTGGAGAGATTAATTTGGGTAACTTAAAAGTTGGAAGCTATAGGCGCTTAAATGAAAAAGAGTTAGATTATTTGAGGAAATTATAATGAAGAGTTTTAAAAATGCCCTGGATATATCCAGTTTTTTTATTAATCAATTAGAAGGTGATGAAATATGTGTGGATATGACCTTGGGCAAGGGAAATGACCTGATAAAAATACTTGATAGATTGGATAAGGGCCATGTATATGGCTTTGATATTCAAGCCCTGGCCTTGGAAAAGACCAGAAAAAGGTTGGAAGGAAAAAAACAAGCCTATAGCCTAATCCAGGATGGCCATGAAAATATTCTAAACTATCTTGAAGGACCAGTTGACTTTGCCATCTATAATTTGGGCTATCTACCAAGTGGAGATAAGAAAATAATTACCCAAGGCGAATCTACTCTTGCCAGCCTGAAGGCCCTTTTATCAATCTTAAATGACGGGGGACTGGTTGTTATGAGTTTTTACCTAGGTCACGATGGAGGCCAAGAGGAATATGACAGGACCATGGCCTATCTGGAAGAGCTGGATCAAAAGGACTATAGTGTTTTAAATTTTAGATACATAAATCAAATTAACAAGCCCCCTCAAGTGGTTGTTATAGAAAAGGTGAAATAGATGAAAATAGGAATAATAGGAGCAGGACCAAGTGGTCTAATGGCAGCTATATCAGCTAGCCAAGGCTCAGATGTGGATATAGTAATATTTGAAAAAAATGAAAAAATAGGAAAAAAACTTTTTATAACTGGCAAGGGCAGGTGTAATATAACTAACGATAAGGATATAGGGGACTTTTTTGACCATATACCTACCAATCATAAGTTTTTGTATAGCAGTCTGTATAGCTTTTCCAACTATAACTTGGTAAAACTATTTAACGATAGTGGTTTAAAAACCAAGGTGGAAAGGGGAGATAGGGTATTTCCTCAGTCGGACAAGTCTTCAGATGTTATTAAACACCTTAAGCAAATGATTAGTCAGGAAAAAATTGACTTAAAATTAAATAGTCAGGTGGATTCTGTAGAGAAGGTTGAAAATGGTTTTCAAGTTATTGCCAACAAGAAGAAATATGACTTTGACAAGCTAATATTAGCTACAGGAGGCATGTCCTATCCTATGACAGGTTCTACTGGTGATGGCTATGGTTTTGCTAAAAAGCTAAGCCATAATATAGTAAGGCCTAAACCAGCCCTATGTCCCATCCTAGTAGGTGATGATTTTATAAGCACTTTGGCAGGTATAAGTTTAATTAACATCCAGTTAAACATTAAGGCCGGGGATAGAAATATAAGTGAATTTGGAGAACTACTTTTTACCCATAGGGGGATAAGTGGACCAACTGTACTTAGGGCCTCTTCTCAAATAAATAAATACAAGAAAGAGGATATAAAATTAAGCCTGGATTTAAAGCCGGCCTTGGACTATAAAAAACTAGACAATAGACTTATAAGGGACTTGGATAAGAATCCCAATAAGACTATTACAACCATCCTAGAAGGACTTTTAATTAGGGCCTTAATACCCATTGTCCTTGAAAGAGCTGGTCTAGATCCACAAAAGAAAGCCAATCAAATAAGTAAAGAGGATAGGAGAAACCTATCTGAACAGATAAAAGACTTTAGCCTAACTTATCAAGGGCTGGAGGAAATAAAGTATGCCATAGTTACATCAGGAGGGGTTGATGTGGACCAGATAGATCCATCAACCATGGAGAGTAAACTTTGCCCCAACCTATATTTTTGTGGAGAGTTAATAGATGTGGATGCACTCACAGGAGGCTATAACCTACAAATAGCCTTTTCAACTGGCCATCTGGCTGGTTTAAATGCAGGAGAGGTAGAACTATGAAAAAATATAAATCAATAGCTATAGATGGTCCATCTGGAGCAGGGAAAAGTACCATAGCCAAAATACTGGCAGAAAGAATAAACTTTTCCTATCTGGATACAGGCGCCATGTATAGGATGTTCACTTATTATTATCTAAGTGAAAACTTGGACCTAAGCGATGAAAACTTGGTTAGAAATCATATAGACAAGATAAATCTTAAGATTGACAAGGATGGCTTTTATTTAAATGGTAAAAAAGTGAACAAGGAAATTAGAAGTGACCAAGTGACTAAAAATGTATCTTTGATCTCCAGTTATAAGGATATTAGAGAAAATTTAGTTGACCAACAAAGGGCCATTGCCAGTCAAGGTAATATAATTTTAGATGGTAGGGATATAGGTACTGTAGTCCTTAAGGATGCAGATGTGAAATTCTTTTTAACAGCCTCAGTTGATGAGAGGGCTAGAAGAAGATATGAACAGTTAAATGATCCATCCCTGTCCTTGGAAGCTATAAAAAAAGACATAGAAAGAAGGGATGCTTTTGACAGTCATAGGGAGATATCTCCCCTAAGACAGGCAGAAGATGCTCTTTTAATAGATAGTAGTGACTATAGCATAGAAGAAACTGTAGAGCTTATGATAGAAAAGTTAGAGGAAAATAATGTTATATAGTGTGATGAAGGTTATTTTATGGCCTATTAACAAATTAATTTTTAGATTTGAAGTTGTCAACAGGCCAGACCTGGATGAAAATAAAAGATTAATCCTTTGTTCCAACCATATATCGGCCCTAGATCCGATTTTAATTGCCATGACTTTTAAAAGAAAGATTTCTTTTATGGCCAAGGTCGAACTTTTTAAAAACAAGTTGGTGGGAGGATTCTTAACCAGGTTGGGAGCTATACCGGTAGATAGACAAAAGAGTGATTTAAAGGCTATTAAATCCTCCTTGGCTGTCTTGAAAAATGAAGAGGTCTTAGGGATCTTCCCAGAGGGAACCAGGGTCAAGGCCATTTCCCAAGACAATATGAAAACAGGTATAGGATACTTGGCCTATAGGGGCCAGGCTGATGTTTTACCAGTAGAGATAGTTGGAACCTATAAGCCTTTTAGAAAAATGAAGGTGGTTTATAAGGAGCCCATCTATATAGATGACTATAAGGATGTGGACAAGAAGGAAGTTTATGATTTAATAACCAGGGATATTTATAAATCAATTTACGATAAGGAGTAAAAATGGAAATTATCTTGGCTAAGAGCGCCGGTTTTTGTGGTGGAGTAAGAAACATAGCTAAAATAACAGAGACTAGTTTGGATAAGTTGGACAGGGTTTATGCTCATGGTCAGTTGATTCACAATAGCCAGTATGTGGATTATGTAAAAAATAAGGGGCTGGGCCAGTTGGATAGTTTGGACCAAGTGGAAAACCTAAATGAAAAGTCAAATATTATAGGTAGGGCCCATGGACTGGAAAGGGAAACTAAAGAAAGAATAATTAAATTAGGGCATAATTATATAGACGGAACCTGCCCGGTTCTCCTGGAAATTTATAAAAAAATTAGTTACTATGACCAAATGGGCTATAAAATAGTTATAGTGGGAGATCCTTGTCACCCAGAGGTTATGGCCTTAAATAGCCAGGTTGATGGGAGGGCCTTGATAGTTTCCACTAAAGAGGAAGCTAAAAAAGTCCAAAAGTTACATAATATTTATATAATTAGTCAAACTACGAATATTTATGAGAAATTTTTTGAAATATCTGATATAATAAAAGATGAAAATGTAAATGTGAAGGTTGATAATACAATATGTAATACAACTAAAGTAAGACAGCAGGAATGTTTAGAACTGTCAAAAAAAGTAGATGTTATGATTGTAATCGGAGGAAGAAATAGTTCAAATACAGATAAACTGTATCAAATAGCTAGAAATAATTGTAAAAAGGCATATAAAATTGAAACTATTGACCAGTTACCTTTGCAAAGCATAAAAAAATATAATACAATAGGTATAACAGCGGGAGCTTCTACGCCAAGCTGGATAATAGAGGAGGTCGTCAATAGAATGGACAATTTTAACAGTGAAGAATTTATGGAACAGGTAAAAGACAGTATGATTAGGATTTACCCTAAGGATATTGTGAAGGGAACAGTTATCAATGTAAAGGATAACGAAATTTTTGTAGACATTAAATACCGTGCAGATGGTATCATCAAATTAGATGAAATGTCAGAAGAAGAATCAGCTGATCCTACTAAAGCTTTTGAAGAAGGTGAAGAGATCGATGTATTCGTTATAAAACTTGATGATGGAGAAGGTAACGTTGCTTTATCAACAAGAAGAGTTCAAGGTTTGAAAAACTGGAAGAACTTAATGGCAGCATTTGAAAATAACGAAATAGTTGAAGCTAAAGTAACAGGGGATAACTCTGGTGGATTAGTAGTTAGCGTAATGGGAATTAGTGGTTTTATACCAGCTTCTCAAATTACAACTTACTATGTGAAAAACTTTAAACAATTTGTTGGTCAAACACTTGACTGTAGAATAATTAGTATAGATGAAAAGAAGAAGAGAGTTGTTCTTTCAAGTAGAGTCGTTAAAGAAGAAAAATTAGATGATGTTTGGGAAAAAATCATTGTTGGTGAAAAAATCACTGGCAAGGTAGTAAGAATGACAGACTTTGGTGCTTTTGTTGACTTAGGCGGAGTGGATGCTTTAATTCACGTTTCAGATATCGCTTGGGAAAGAATAGATAAACCATCAGATGTATTAGAAATAGGTCAAGAAGTTGAAGCTTTAGTATTAAAGGCTAATAGAGAAAGAAATAGAGTTTCTTTAGGCTTAAAACAATTAACTGAAAAACCATTTGACGTTTTTGTTAAAAACAATAAAGTTGGAGATGTGGTTGATGGTGTTGTTGTAAATCTATTAGATTTTGGTGCTTTTGTAAGACTTGAAGAAGGCGTTGAAGGATTAGTTCACGTTTCACAAGTAAGCAATGTACATGTTGAAAAACCATCAGATGAATTAAACTTAGATGATGAAGTACAAGTAAAAATTCTTGAAATCGATGAAGAAAATCAAAGAATTTCATTGAGCATGAGAGCTTTAATGGAACCTCTTGAAACTGTAAAAGAAAATAAGGCAGTTATCCAAGAAATCGAAAAAAGAGAAAATGCAGCTAAAGACGAAGATGAAGATCAAGTAGAATATGCTGAAGAAAAAAGAGAAGAATTTGACGCTTCAAATGATATAGGAATTAACATTGGTTCTTTAATCGAATCAGCTGTTGAAAAACAAGATAACTAATAAAAATAAGGGAAGATTTATCTTCCTTTTTTTATTTTAAATGTTTTGTAAAAAAATCTCCTTATGGTATGATGTAATTAACAATCGGGAGGTAGGGAGGATATGAAAAATTTAATAAAAAATAAAAGATATGCATATATGATAGCTCTATTCTGTATGTTATTGTGGGGATCAGCTTTTCCAGTCCTTAAAATTTCATATGAAGAGTTAAATATGCTTCCAGAAGATAATATGAGTAGGATGTATTTTGCCGGAATAAGATTTTTAATAGCAGGACTTTTAGTTCTTTTTTATTCACTAATCTTTAAAAGGGATGAAATAAAAAAATCAAAGATAGATTGGAAGTTCTTGATTTTCCTTGGTTTTCTACAAACTACCCTACAGTATTTATTCTTCTATATAGCAGTGGCTAATACGTCAGGAGTAAAGTCGTCAATCTTGCAATCAGCATCTACTTTTTTAGTGGTTATATTTTCGCACTTTGCTTTTAAGGATGACAAGATAAACAAGAACAAGATCTATGCCTTAATTTTTGGTTTCTTTGGTATCTTAGTGGCCAATCTGGACAAGGGCTTTGATTTAAGCTTTAAGCTACAAGGAGAGGTATTTATGTTAATATCGTCCACCTTGGGAGCCTTGGGAACCATCATCGTTAAGAAGTATGGTAAGGATATGAGTCCTTTTGTACTTACATCAGCCCAAATGATTATAGGGTCTATTATCCTTATAGTAGTTGGTAGGTGGGGGATGACAGGATCCTTAAACTTTACGGCCAAGGCCTATGGTCTTTTATTGTATTCAGCATTTTTATCAGCTTTAGCCTTTGTTTTATGGTATCAACTACTACAAAACTACAAGGCGGGGGAAATAAGCGTTTTAAGGTTATTTATTCCCATGTTTGGAGCAATCTTGAGTACTATCTTTTTGAAAGAGGCCATGACTATAAACCTTGTCTTAGGTTTAAGCTTGGTAATAATAGGTATTTATGTTTTAAATAGACCAGAGAAAAAGAAGTTTGACACTATAGCTTAATCTGCTATAATTTATATTAATAGAAAAGCTGGGAAGACCTACAGTACCATATACATGAAAAACTATATGGGAATTACAAGGTTGGAGCTTTTAAGTGAGTTGTGACTTATATCAACATGAGCTTTATCAAAAAAGGTGGTACCGCGTTAAGACGCCCTTTTATGATAGGGCTTTTTTTATTAGGAGGGTTTATGAAAAATCAAGAAAAAAGCTTTCAGTCGAAAGTTGGTTTTATTTTAGCATCAGTGGGATCGGCAGTTGGGATGGCAAATATTTGGATGTTTCCCTATAGGGTAGGTCAAAATGGAGGGGCAAGTTTTCTTTTAATATATTTATTTTTTATTATTGTATTTTCCAACCTGGGCCTAAGTGCGGAATTTGCCATTGGTCGTTTTGCTCAGACAGGAACCCTTGGTTCCTATGAATTGGCCTTTGAAGATAAGGGCAAAAAGAAATTTGGATCCAAGATAGGTTTTCTTCCACTTTTGGGTTCTTTAGGTATAGCAACGGGCTATGCCATAATAGCTGGTTGGGTTTTAAGGACCTTTTTTGCAGCCCTAACAGGCAGTCTTTTTAAGGTGGATTCACAAGTCTTTTTTAACCAGGCAACTGGTCAATTTGGATCTCTTATTTGGCATTTTGCCATAGTTATAATAACTCTTTTAACCTTGTTTTTAGGGGCCAAGAGCATAGAGAAAACCAATAAGCTTATGATGCCAATCTTCTTTATTCTCTTCTTTTTAATAGCCATTAGGGTTTCATTTTTACCCAATGCCAAAGAAGGATATAGATACTTATTTGTTCCCGACTGGTCATACTTACTAAAACCTATGACCTGGGTTAATGCCATGGGACAAGCATTTTTCTCCCTATCTATAACAGGTAGTGGAATGATTGTATACGGGACCTATTTAAGTAAGAAGGAAGATATTTTATCCGTAGCCAGATACACGGCCTTGTTTGATACTATGGCTTCTCTTTTATCAGCCTTGGTAGTAATACCAGCAAGTTTTGCCTTTGGTATCGAACCCAGTGCAGGACCACCCCTTATGTTTATAACCATGCCAAAAATTCTAGCTCAGATTCCCTTTGGTAGATTGATAGCCATCTTCTTCTTTTTATCAGTGGTCTTTGCTGCTATTAGTTCACTACAAAATATGTATGAGGTGGTTTTAGAGTCAGTTAAGAATAGATTTAATCTTTCCAGGACCAAGTCCTTATTTTTAATAGGTCTTATTACCTTGGCAGTTGGAGTTTTTCTGGAGAGAGAGCCTGTAGTAGGAAGTTGGATGGATGTTATAAGCATTTATATAATTCCTTTTTCAGCCCTTCTAGGAGCCTTTAGTTGGTTTTACATGTGGGATAGATCAAATTTTGAAAAAGAATTGAATCAGGGACGAAATAAGCCTGTAAAACCTATTTATTTTACCTTGGGTAGGTATCTATATGTACCAATAGCCTTGGTGATATTTATTTTAGGAATTGTTTATGGAGGAATAGGTTAAAAGCACATTAGTGCTTTTTTCTTTATTTTAAATGATGAGCTTCTAAGGGAGCTTTATTTATAGAAAATACTTTTTGTGATATTATTATAGGTAGAATATTTTATTAGGGGGCTATGATGAAATACCATATAATGACATACGGATGCCAGATGAATGAGCACGATTCAGAGAGAATCGCCTTTATTTTAGAATCCTTGGGCTATGAAAAAACTGAGGATCAAACTAAGGCAGATTTTTTAGTTTATAATACATGTTTAATTAGAGAAAATGCTGAACTTAAGGTATATGGACACCTGGGAGCAGCTAAGAAACAAAAAAGAGAAAACCCAGATCTTATGATAGCGGTTTGTGGCTGCATGATGCAGACAGGCCCTGCAAGACATGTTATAGAGAAGAAATATCCCCATGTGGATATTATATTTGGAACATCTAATATAGATAAGTTGCCAGAGCTTATTAATATGAGTAAGACCACTGGAAGATTGGTAGTTGATATAGACGAATATATAGATGATCCTACCATAGGCTATAGAAGAAATAATGATTTTTCAGCCTATGTAAACATTATGACAGGCTGCAATAATTTTTGCACCTATTGTGTTGTTCCTTATGCTAGAGGAAGGGAAAAGTCCAGGCCAATAGAAGAGATTGTTCAAGAGGTAAAAACCTTGGTGGACAGGGGCTTTATTGAGGTGACACTCTTGGGACAAAACGTGAACTCCTATGGCAAGGAATTGGGGGTAAGTTTCCCAGAGCTCTTATATGCTATAGCAGACCAGGTTCCAGACCTTACAATCTTAAGATTTGTAACCTCTCATCCTAAGGACCTATCAGATGAGTTGATTTATGCCATGAGGGACATTCCCATGATAGAAAAACATTTCCACCTACCTCTTCAATCAGGAAGCACCAAGGTATTAAAGGAAATGAATAGAAGATACAGTAGAGAAGATTATTTGGAAAGACTGGATAAGCTTAGAAAGGAAGTTCCAGGTATAGCCATTAGTACTGACCTTATAGTAGGTTTTCCAGGAGAGACTGAAGAAGACCATCTAGAGACCATAAGTTTATGTAAAGAGGCAAGATTTGAATCGGCCTTTACCTTTATCTACTCTAGAAGGCCAGGTACTCCTGCTGATAAGAGAGAGGACCAGGTGGAAGAAAAGGTTAAGTCTAGAAGATTCAATGAGCTTTTAGATGTTATTTATCCTATTTTTAAGGAAAAAAACCAAGAGGAAATAGGAAGTGTCCAAAAGGTTTTATTGGAGAATGTAAGTAAGAATAATGAAGAGGTACTATCAGGAAGATCCTTGACCAACAAATTAGTTCATGTCAAGGCTGACAAAAAGTACATCGGTAAACTGGTAAATGTTAAAATTAAAAGTTGTACATCATTTACCTTAGAAGGAGATTTGTGTGAGTAAAATAGATATCGAAAAATTAACCCCAATGATGCAGCAATATATGAGAATCAAGGAAGAAAATAAGGATGCTATCTTGTTTTTTAGATTGGGAGATTTTTACGAAATGTTTTTTGATGATGCCCTAACAGCATCAAGGGAATTGGAAATTGCCTTGACCAGAAGGGAGTGCGGCCTGGAAGATAAGGCCCCCATGTGTGGTATACCCCACCATGTATCAGAACCCTATATTAACAAATTAGTATCCAAGGGATATAAGGTTGCTGTGGTAGATCAAATAGAAGATCCCAAGTTGGCCAAGGGCCTGGTAAAAAGATCCATAACCAGGCTGGTAACCCCAGGTACTCTTATAGATTTAGATATGGAGGCTAAAAAGGACAATAATTTTTTAGCAAGTATTTTTCACACGGCTAATTCCTTTGGTATATCCTATATAGATATAACAACTGGGGAGCTAAAAACCACAGAGATAACCAATAGTATAGACCCAAAAAGAGATCTTTTAGACTTTCTAGTAAAGATAAATCCCAGAGAGATTATTATAAATAAAAGGCTAGACTATAAATACTTTAACAACTATGTGGAAAACAAGAATATTTTTATTTCTGTTTTTGAGCCTAGGACCTATGAGGCCAGTAAAAACCTGGACTTTTTATCAGGCTATTTGGATCGGAAAAGTCTTAAGCTAATAGATAAAAAAATCTATGCCAGTATGGCCACTTCCAGTCTTTTAGACTATGTCTATCTTTTCCAAGAGGAAAAGTTAGCCCATATAGAAAGCCTTGATTATGTAGAGGCCAATAGATTTTTACAAATAGATGCCAATACTAGGGAAAACCTGGAGCTTCACAGAAATCTAAATGACGGGTCTAGAAAGAATACCCTTTTGTCGGTTTTAGATAAGAGTAAGACTGCCATGGGTTCTAGAAAAATTAATTCCTGGTTGGAGTTTCCCCTAATAAAAAGAGATGAAATAGACTTTAGGTTAAATGTAATTGAATATTTTAGTGAAAACACCATAAAAAGAATGGAATTATTGGATCTTTTATCCACCATCTATGATTTGGAGAGGATCCTTAGTAAGGTGGCCTATGGTAGGGCCAATGCAAGAGACCTTTTAGCCTTAAAAACTTCCATAGAAAACATACCAAAAATAATAGAAATATTAAGAGAAATAGATAAAAAAGAAATAAAACTTATCCTGGAATCCTTTGATTCACTGGAGGATATATACCAGCTTATAGACCAGGCTATAGTGGAAGATGCGCCTACTACTATAACTGAAGGAGACCTTATTAAACAAGGCTTCGATGAAAAACTAGATAAGTTAAAATACCAATCTATTGAGGGTAAGAGACTTTTACTGGAATATGAAGAGGAAGAAAAGAGAGAAACAGGTATAAAAAACCTGAAGGTATCCTATAATAAAAATACTGGCTACTATATAGAACTTACCAAGTCCAATATAGGAAGTGCGCCGGATCATTATATTAGAAGGCAAACTCTTAAAAACTCAGAAAGATATATTACAGATAGATTAAATGAAATCTCAGATATGATATTGGGAAGTCAGGCAGACACTGTTGATTTGGAATATGAAATTTTTAATGGTATAAGAAGTACCATATCTGAAAATACCAGTAGGATAAAAAATACCAGTAATGCCATAGCCAACTTGGATGGACTTTTAACCTTGGCCCAGGTGGCCATAGATAATAACTATGTTAGACCAAGTTTTAATGATGAAAATATAATTGATATTAAGGACGGTAGACATCCGGTTATAGAGACTAGCATTCAGGCAGTTGATTTTATCCCCAATGATAGCTTAATAGGCCAAGAGGATAATTTAATTCAAATAATCACCGGTCCTAATATGGCTGGAAAATCCACCTATATGAGGCAGGTGGCCCTAATTATAATCATGGGCCACATGGGATCTTTTGTTCCTGCCACAAGTGCAAATTTAAGTGTTTGCGATGCTATATTTACCAGGATAGGAGCTTCAGATAATCTTGCCAAGGGTGAATCTACCTTTATGGTGGAAATGAAGGAAATGTCCAATATAATAAAAAATGCAACTGACAAAAGTTTTATAGTACTTGACGAGGTGGGCAGGGGAACTAGCACCAATGATGGCCTTAGTATAGCCTATGCCATAGTGGAATACATCAGTGAAAATCTTAGGGCCAAGACCCTCTTTGCCACCCACTATCACGAGTTAACCCTACTTGAGGAAAACTATGAAAATATAGTAAATCTCAAGGTTGATATAGATGAATCCCAGGGCAACTTGGTATTTTTAAGAAAGATTCTTAAGGGTAGGGCGGATAAGAGTTATGGTATAGAGGTTGCCAAGCTATCAGGTATACCAGATCAGATAATAAAAAGGGCCAACTATATCTTAAAAAACATTGATAACATGGACTTTAGTAAGACTAAATTAGCAGATAGTCCCTTGGTGGAAGACTATAGGGACTTTGAAAAAAATGCCTTTTTAGAGGAAATAAAAAGCTTAAACCTTGACCATATGACAGCCAAGGAGGCCTATGATTTCCTATATGATATGAAGGATAGGTTAGGTGATATTGTTGATTAAACTATTAAGTGAAGATACCATTCAAAAAATAGCAGCTGGTGAGGTTGTAGAAAGACCTGCCTCCATAGTAAAAGAGTTGGTGGAAAACTCTATTGATGCTGGAGCCAGTGAGATTATTGTTGAAATAAAAAATGGTGGTAAGTCCTACATTAGAGTAACTGATGATGGACAAGGAATAGAAAGTGACCAGATAGAAAAGGCTTTTTTAAGACATAGTACATCTAAGATAGATGATTTTGATGATCTTTATAAGATTGTATCCATGGGCTTTAGAGGAGAGGCCTTGGCAAGCATTATAGCTGTGTCCAAACTCAAGATAAAAACTAGGACAGACAAGGATAAGTCGGGAACCAGTCTGGACTATGAAGATAGTAAGGTGGTTAACAGGGGCAAGGTTGCAATGAATAGGGGAACTAGCATAGAGGTTAGGGATCTTTTTTATAACCTACCTGTAAGAGAGAAGTTTCTTAAATCAGACCAGGCTGAGGCCAATAAAATATCCCAATTAATGTATAGCTTTGCCATAGGTAATCCGGATACATCCCTTATCTATATAAGGGACAATAGGGAGGTTTTTAGGACCAATAAAAATAATAGCCTACTGGAAAACCTGAGCGTTTTATTCAATATGGACTATAGCAAAAATACTTTGGATTTAGACTGTCAGTCGGATAACTATAAGGTAAGGGGCTATATATCTAATAATAAATATTACAAGGGAAATAGATCCATGCAGTATTTCTTTGTAAACGGCAGGTATATAGAGGAGGATGATCTGACCAAGACCATAGAGACCGCCTATTATTCCCTGATACCATCAGGTAGATTTCCAGCCTTTCAATTATTTATAGAGACCTCACCAGAAAATATTGATATTAATATTCATCCCAACAAGCAAAAGATAAAATTTACTTTTTCTGATGAATTAAATGATCTCTTAAAAACAGCCATCTATGAAAGGCTTTTAGAGTCACAAAATATTATTAGTATAGATAAAAAAGAAGAGGTTAAAGAGGAGATACCCAAGCTTTTTGATTTACAATCGGAGGATTCCTATAAGAGAATCCTAGAGGCCTATGCTCCTGCTGAGGATAAGAGAAAATCCCTGGAAGGGCTAGAAAAAAAGCCTAGGGAAAAGTCCTTTATGAAGGAATTGGAAGACATTGATTTTAACCTGGTTGATTTGGAAGAAGAAGAAAAAACAGAAGCCATGGAAGATTTTAGTCCAGAAAATTCTTTTCTAGATAATAGCGTGGATTTGGACGAGGATTTTATAGACCTGGATGAGGCTGATGAATATGATCAACAAAGTTATGTAAGAGAAGAAGAGGATATTTTAGGCAAACTAATCTATAAGTCCACCTTGTTTAAAAAGTATCTTTTATTTGAAATAGCAAAAGAGGACAAGCTTTTGATTGTAAATATTAATGCTGCCAGGGAAAGAATAATTTATGATCAAATGATGGAGCAATTGGAAACTGATAAGGTGGTCAGTCAAAGACTTTTAAGTCCCTTGGTAGTAGGGCTTTCCATTCACGACTATGGTTTAGTTATTAACAACTTGGATAGTTTTAAGGCCATGGGTTTTTCCATAGACGATTTTGGAGATAGGACAGTGGCCATAAGGGAACTTCCCTATAGCTTAGATGGGCTAGTGGATGAAAAGTCCTTTAGCTACATGCTAGATAAGCTTGAAGACGAGGGAGTTTCTCTAAAAGAGGGCCTGGTAAAAAGAGCTTCAGCCCTGTCTACTAAAAAAATGAAGGACATGGAGGAAGAAGAGGCCTTTAGTTTATATGTGGACTTGAAAAAATCATCTAATTATTTAACTTCTGCCCATGGTAAGAGAACTATGGTAGAGGTGGGAAAAGAAGAATTTGAAAAAATATTTTTAGGAATGGATATATGAAAAGAGTAATTATTATTTCAGGGCCTACTGGAGTGGGCAAGACATCCTTTAGTTTGGCCTTGGCTGAAAAACTAAAGGGAGAGATTGTATCTGCGGATTCTATGCAGATTTATAGGGACATGGATGTAGGAACGGACAAGGTATCCAGATCAGACCAAGAAAAAATTAATCACCATCTCTTGGATATAGTAGATCCCAATGAAGAATATTCTGTACAGGACTATCAAAAGGATGCCTATAAGAAAATCGATGAGATTTTAGAAAAGGGTAAAACTCCACTTGTAGTTGGTGGAACAGGTCTTTATATAGACTCTCTAGTTTATGACTTTAAGTTTGCATCCAGTAAACCAGACTATGCACTTAGAGCTAGCTTGGAAAAGGATTATGAGGAAAAGGGCCCGGAGTATCTGTTAGATAAATTAGAAGAGATTGATCCAGTCACTAGAAAGACTTTAACTGGTAAGGATAAGAAAAAAATTATTAGGGCCATAGAAGTCTATGAGACCAGCGGAAAAAGACTAAGTGAGACCAAGCAAGAAAATAAGTTAAGTGAAAAATATGACTTTTATTTATATGTGTTTAATAATGATAGAGAGATTCTCTATAGTAATATTAATAAAAGGGTAGATGAGATGGGTAAAGAAGGCCTGGTGGAAGAGGTAATAAAGGTCATAGATAAGTATGGCTTGGACGAAAATAGTCAATCTATGAAGGCTATAGGCTATAGAGAGGTGCTTCCTTACCTGGAAGGTAAGATAGACTTGGAAACAATGAAGGAAGAAATAAAAAAAGATAGTAGAAGGTATGCAAAAAGGCAATTGACCTGGTTTAGAAGAAATCCATATGTTAGATGGATAGACAAGAGTATATATGACAGCGATGAAAAGATTATGACCTATATACTAAATGATTTGGAAGGTGATTAAATGAATTTTGATTTTTTTAATGAGAACTATGGAATAGATAAAGAAGTATTTGAAATGGTAAGTGAACATGACAAGGAGCTTAGGGAAAAGTTTTATCAATTGGAAGATATAAGGGAATATAACCAATTAAAGGTTATAAATGCTTTTAGAGAAAATAGACTATCCCAGGTCGATTTTACATATACTACAGGCTATGGTTATGGGGATGTTGGTAGGGATAAAACAGAAAAAATATTCTCAACCATATTTAAAACAGAGGACGCCCTAGTTAGGCCAACAATTTCCTCAGGAACCCATGCCTTGGCTATTACCTTGTACGGTCTTTTATATCATGGGGATAAGATGGTATCTTTAACAGACCATCCCTATGATACCTTACAAGAGGTTATAGGTCTTACTGGAGACGATTTGGGAACCCTAATGGAGAGGGGAGTAGCCTATGACCACCTGCCTTTAATCGATAACAAAATAGACTTGGATGGTATAGAAGCTAAGCTTGATGACAAGGTAAAGCTTGTTTTAATACAAAGATCAACAGGATATGGACTTAGAAGGGCCCTTACTATTGGAGAAATAAAAGAAGCCATAGACAAGGTTAAATCAATTAATAAGGACATAATTGTCATGGTAGACAATTGCTATGGTGAGTTTACAGATAAATTAGAACCTAGTGAAGTGGGCGCTGATGTGGTAGTTGGTTCCTTAATAAAAAACCCAGGTGGTGGAATAGCCATATCAGGAGGTTATATTGTAGGCAGTAAGGAAATTGTACAAAGGGTATCCAATCAGTTGTATGCACCAGGTATAGGTAAGGAAACAGGACTTACCTTTGACACGACAAGACTTACTCTACAAGGCCTATACTTTGCTCCGCATGTAACAATAGAGGCTCTTAAATCAGCCCTTCTTTTTGCCAAGGTATATTCAAATCTAGGCTATGAGATTATTCCTACGTTTGATGATCCTAGAAGTGATATTATTCAGGCAATAATATTTAAGGATCCAGACAAGGTTATTAATTTCGTACAAGGTATCCAGGAAGCATCCACAGTAGGAGCTTATGTTGTTCCTTATCCATGGGAGATGCCAGGCTATACAGATCAAGTAATAATGGCTTCAGGAGGATTTGTAGATGGTTCATCTATTGAAATATCTGCTGATGGTCCTTTAAGAGAGCCTTATGTGGCCTATTACCAAGGTGGTATAGTTTATGAACAAGCTAAACTTGCCTGTATGATAACTATTAAAAACTTAAGAGATAAAAATTTATTATAGACATAAAGAATCCCAGTCATTGACTGGGATTTTGTTAAAAATATAAAAAGTTTAGAGCCTTGGGAACGACTTCAAATTCAATTTCATCAAATTCCTGGACTTCTCCATCTATATTTCCCAATAGGGGAGTCTTGTCCAAGCTTTTAAATCTACCCTTGGTAACCTTGTTATTAAGGGATATGTTCTCCAACTCTGTGTGTTTTCCACTCTTATAGGTTTTTATAAGGGGAACTAATTTTCTCATGGGAACGTATTTTAGCCTATTAAGGTTTAAGATTCCATCATTTACTTGGGCTTCAGGGGAAGGTTGAAAACCATCTCCATAAAATTTACCATTGCAAATAGCAGTTATGATAAATTCTCCCTTGCCTTTTTCCAATTTTCCATTTTCATCAACTAATTCAAATTCAATTTCCTTGGGACGAACCTTATTTATAGTTTTCATTACCGCTAGGCCATAGGCACTTTTTCCAAAGCTGGGATGTTTATGTAAGATATCTCCAGCCTTACTTAAAACTATGGTGTCATAACCAAAGGAAGTGATATTTATACAGTACTTATTTTGATTAATTCTTATTAAATCTATCTTACCTGGTTTTGGATTTTTACTTTTATTAATTATATTTAATGCATTGTTGTTTTTACCGTAAAGAGTCTTGGCCAAATCATTAGCTGTACCATTTGGAATTAGTCCCAAATAGACTTGGCTTCCATATAGCTCATTGGCAACTTCGTTAAATGTTCCATCACCACCGACTACTAGTATGGCTGAATTAGGGTATTTAAGCTTGAAATTCTTAACTATTTTTACTATGGGAAACTCATCTGAGGATATAACTATTAAGAATTTATTTCTTTCAAGCTCCTTTTTATAAACTTTATTAAATTCTTCTAATAATTTATCATACTTACCTTTACCAGCATTTTTACTAATTAATATTAGTACTTTGTCCAGTTTTTCATAAAACATGTACATACTCCTGTTAATGTATTGACTATTTATCTAATATGTCTTATTCTATTATATAGTAAATGTGTATGGAGGTAAACAAAGATATGGAGTTTGTTAGGGAAGATTATTTAAATAAATACTCTGAAATCTTTAAAGCCTTATCTCATCCTACAAGACTATGCATTGTTTCGGGGTTAATAGATAGTGATGAAGGAAGAAATGTATCAACTATGCAAAAGTGCATGTCTATATCTCAATCTAGCGTCTCACAACATTTAAGAATATTAAAACAGGCAGATATCTTAGATTCTGAAAGAAGGGGTACAGAGATAATATACTTCATTAAAAGTGAAGAGGTTAAAGAGATTATAGAGTTAATAAAAAAATTGAATTAATCTGTACATAACAAAAGGAGACTAATCTCCTTTTTTTTGTACTAATTATTAGGGATGAACAAAACTTGGCCTGGGTATATATTTGAGCTTCTAAGGCCATTTGCTTTTTTTATACCATATACTACCTTTCTAAGGTCTTCTTCCTTCCTGGATGACTTTTGGGCTATATGCCATAGGGTATCTCCAGAGTAAACTATTATGTAGTCCTCATTTTTGATTTCCATGCTTTTTACCTTGTTTTTTGTCATTAGGGCCATAATTCCATAAATAAATATTGTTAATAGTAAAATACTCACTATAATAAATCTGTTAAATTTCCTTTTATCGACGATTTTAAATTTTCTTTTGGTTTTCATATTTCCTCCTCGAACAAATGTTTGTAAAATAATATTATCAGAACATATGTTCTTCGTCAAGGGAAATAAGAACATATGTTTTTATTTTATGAAAATTATGTTATAATTATTTTGGAGGATAATATAATATGATTAATAAGAGACAGGAAAAAGTTTTTGAATATATAAAGCAATACATAGAAATAAATTCTTTCCCACCATCTGTAAGAGATATATGTAAGGGAGTTAATATAAAATCAACATCTACTGCCTATGGCGATTTAAAGAAACTAGAGGGTGAAGGTTATATAAGAACTAATAGCTCTAAGAGTAGATCCATAGAAATTGTAAAGGACCAAGGCCTGGAAAACATGATGGAAGACTCCATAAATGTACCTGTTTTAGGTAAGGTGGCAGCAGGGGAGCCAATATTGGCCATGGAAAATGTGGACTATTTCTTTCCAGTGCCCAGCCACTATTCAAACAAGGGGGATCTATTTATTCTTACCATAGCTGGTGAATCAATGATTGAGGCTGGTATTTTAGATGGAGACAAGGTTTTGGTTAGAAAGCAACATGATGCTCAAAATGGTGATATAGTGGTTGCCCTAATAGAAGATTCGGCAACTGTTAAAAGATTTTTTAAAGAAAAGAATAAAATATATTTAAAGCCAGAAAACTCCAACATGGATATTATAGTACCTGATAATTTGCTTATCCTAGGAAAGGTGATAGCGCTTTTTAGAGATGATATATAGAGCGTTTTAACAAATGTTAAGAAAGGAGGATAATGTGAAAAAAAGATTATTATTAATTTTTACTATCATAACTAGTGTGATTTTATTAGCAGCCTGTAGTCAAATTGAAAATAAAATTTCAAAAGACGAAGCGGGAAGATTGGTTATTGAAGAGCGTAGTGGAAAGATTGGAAAGGTAGAAATAACTTCTATAGAAATAAAAAACAATAAATATATCATTGAATGGAAAAATGAAGAAAACTTGGAAAAAGGCATAGATGAAGTTGATAAAAATGGAAATGTGAAGATGATAGATGCTCAAATAGAGTAATATATCTTATATTATATGAAAGGATAGAGTTTATAGATAACTCTATCCTTTTTATTTGTTTTATGGCTACCAATCCTATTCTTTTTTATCTATATCGATATTTATATTGGATAGAGGATTGGATGAAATAGCCTTTTTCATCTCTTGGTCATCCACATGGGTATAAATCTGAGTTGTGGCTACTGAGGTATGGCCTAGTATTTTTTGTAAGGTCCTAATATCGACACCTTCCTTATACATCAAAGTGGCAGCTGTGTGTCTTAATTTATGGGTGGAGTAGAGCTTGGGATCAAAACCAGCCTGGGTTATGTATTTTTCTATCATATGCTGTATGGCTCTATTGCTCATCCTATTATGTCTGGAACTTAAGAATAGGGCATCTTCCTTATCAACCTTGGGTCTTATTTTTATATAGTCCCTAATTGCATACTCACAGGCATCAGTCATATAGACTATTCTTTCTTTATTTCCCTTACCAATAACATTAAATTGGCCATTTTTAATAGAATCTAAATTCATAGATGATAATTCTGATAAACGCAAACCAGTGGTTAAAAAGGTTAGAACTATGGCGAAATCTCTTTTTCTAAAGAATTCATTTTTATTTTCACTTATGGTTTGTAAGAGTTTTGTAGATTCAGCCAAGGTTAAATAAACAGGGTTTCTCTTTTTTATTTTAGGACTTTCTAGGTTTATAGTCGGATCATTATCTATTAGATTAACAGTTCCATTTAGGTACTTGTAGAAGGTCTTTAAGCTGGAGATCTTTCTGGCCCTTGTAGTAGAGCTATTTAATAGGTCATTATCTCTGTAAGAAATATAGCTGTGTATATCTATAAGGCCTATTTTATCCAGGGTCTTAACCTTCATTTTTCTAATATCAATTTCTTCTATATCATCTTCTGAATAGTCAAAAGGATGAAGTCTATAGGTGATATATTTTAAATAGAGTCTTAAATCATAATAATACTCTCTTACAGTATTATCAGACAAGCCCTTGATTGTTTTTAAATATTTTAAAAAGTCTTGTAAAAAAATTGGTATATCTTTGTACATAATTACCTCCTTTATTAATTTTATCAAATAAAAATGATAATTTATAGTATAGTTTGTCTTTTAAATGTTATAATGTTTTTTAAGCTTAAAAATAAAAAAGGTGGAAAAATGAGTAAAATAATAAATTTTTTAAAGACACACTTATCTAAAGAATTGGCAGTGATAATAATATCCATGTTACCAATTGTAGAGTTGAGAGGGGCCATCCCCATAGGAGTTTCTCTTGGATTGGGCATGAAGAAGTCCTTCATCTTGTCTTATCTGGGTAGCATAGTACCTTCCATATTTATCATTCTATTGATCAATTGGGTATTTAAGTTATTGAGCCATATAGGATTTTTTGAAAGGTTAATTAAAAAGATTAATGAAAAAACCTTGGCTAAAAGTGATCAAATCCAAAAATACGGCTATTGGGGACTCTTAATATTTGTAGCCATTCCTTTACCAGGAACGGGAGTTTGGTCAGGCAGTTTGGTTTCTGTTCTCTTAGATTTAGACAAGAAGAAATCATTTCTTATAATAGCCCTAGGTAACCTTATAGCAGGATTGATTATGGCAGCCATAAGTGGATCAATTTATGCGATATTAAATTAAAGGAAAACACCGAAAAGGTGTTTTTTTATTGCTTAAATATCTATCAACTACATGACTATATATTATTTAGAATAATTATACAGCGCGTAAGTGAAAAATTTTTATAAAAATACATAATAGCCATAATTTTAACTTTTTCTTGCTTCTTGTCAACTATTTTTTTATTAAATAGATTATAGAAAAGACAAGAAAGAAAAAATCATCTAAGACAGACTCAGTTTTTATTTTTTTATCTTTACTCTTGTTAAAATAAAAAAAAGGCCTCATAAGAAGCCTTTATTTCTTTAATTAGTCAAGTAAGCTAGCAGCTGCCTCATCTACAATTATTTTAACATTTGGATGCAGTTTCAACATGCTGGCTGGTATCATAGTATTTATAAAATCGTTTTTAAGAGCTTTTATAGCCTTGGCCTTGTTTTCGCCTGAAGCAAGTAAAATTATCTCCTCAGCCTTAAAAATAGAGCCTATTCCCATTGATACAGCCTTAGTAGGCACATCTTCTTTAGATTCAAAGAATCTGGAGTTTGCGTCTATCGTTTCTTCTGTTAAGTCTGTTACGTGGGTATAGATATCTAATCTAGAAGCTGGTTCATTAAAGCCTATATGGGCATTTGTACCAATTCCTAATATTTGTAGATCTATTCCACCTAAACTGTCAATTTTCTTTTCATAATTTTTACATTCTTCTTCTAAATCTTCAGCAACACCATTAGGCACGTAGGTATTGGCCTTGTCTATATCAACATGGGCAAATAGATTTTTATTCATAAAGTATCTATAACTTTGGTCATGAACACCTTCAAGTCCTATGTACTCATCTAAGTTAACAGATTTAACATTTTTAAATGAAACTTCCTTGTTTTTATTCATTTCAATTAAGTTTTTATAGGTTTTTTCAGGAGTTGAACCAGTAGCTAGGCCAAGAACCATATCTTGTTTAGCGTTTATTCTTTCCTTGATCAATTTTGCAGCATATGCACTCATTTCTTCATAATCTTTAAGTATTATAAATTCCATAATCAACCTCCATATATTTTATATAATTATTATAACATAAAAAAAAGACAAAAATTAAAGCCCCACCAGGAGGCGAAGCTTTTAATTTTCAATAACTAAGGATTGATAGGGCTCTAATGAGTCAATATCAAAGCAAGGATAGTTATTTAATAGGATGTTTGAATTTCTGTACTTTTGTTTCAACTTGTCATCCATAGTATTTTCTATTTTTTTACCAGAGAAATTGTTTATTACAATCAATGATTTATCATCTATAAATCTTTCGAAGGCATAAATTTTATCTGGTGTTTTTACCGGTTTATAAAATCCTCTAGATACTAGGGGATTAGTTTTTCTAAGTCTAATTAATTTTTGATAGTGATAGAAGATAGATTTCTTATCTTCTAGGGCCTTTTCATAATTGATTTTAGAAAAATCGTTTAATTCCAACCATGGTTTCCCACTTGTAAAACCTGCATTTTTACTAGAATCCCAAGCTAGGGGAGTCCTGCTATTGTCTCTGGACCTCTTGGATAATATATAAAGGGCCTCTTCATTGGTTTTTCCTTCTTCCCTTAAGATTTCATAGTAATTAAGACTTTCCACATCCCTATACTGGTCAATGCTAGTGAAGTAGGGGTCAGTCATTCCAATCTCTTCTCCCTGGTAGATATAGGGAGTTCCCCTTAAAAGATGGGTTATATTGGCCAACATGCTAGCTGTTTCATAGTGATAATTCTCATCGTCACCAAATCTTGAAATGGCTCTTGGTTGATCATGATTGTTAAAAAACCAGGCTGACCAGCCATTGGACTCTTGCATCCCCAATTGCCAATCATCAAAGATTTCTTTTAACTCATGCCATCTAACCTTATCAAGATCCCATTTCTTACCATCCTTATAGTCCACCTTAAGATGATGAAAGCTAAAGGTCATATCCAATTCTTTTTCTTTGGGATTGGTATATAAAATACAATTATCAATGGAAGTTGAAGACATTTCTCCAACAGTTAGGACCTCTTCCAATTTGGCCTTTTTTGATAATTCCTTTATATAATCATGGACCTTGGGGCCATCAGTATAAAATCTTCTACCATCTCCTATAAGGTCGTCCTCATATATTTCCGGCTTAGATATTAGGTTTATAACATCAAATCTAAAACCTTTAACACCCTTATCTTTCCAAAACTTAATTATGTCTACTAATTCATTCCTAAGATCCTCATTTTCCCAATTAAGATCTGCCTGAGCCCTATGGAAAAGATGAAGATAGTACTTGTCTAAATCTTCAACATACTCCCAGGCAGGGCCTCCAAACTTAGACACCCAATTGGTAGGAGCCTTTCCTTCAACAGGGTCTTTAAATATATAGTAGTCCATATACTTAGGATTTCCCTTTAAGGCTTCTTGGAACCAAGAATGATAGATGGAGCTATGATTAAATACCATGTCCAACATAATTCCCATACCGAGTTCATCGGCCTCTTTAACCAACTTATTAAAATCATCAAAGTCGCCATATCTAGGGTCTATTGATTTATAATCATCAACATCATATCCATTATCATGTTGGTGCGATTTAAAAAATGGGGTAATCCAAATCATGTCAACACCTAATTTATTTAACTGACCTAGTCTCTTTCGTATTCCATTTAGATCTCCAAAACCATCACCATTGGTATCTTGAAAGGACTTGGGATAAATTTGGTAAACGACCATATCTTTAAAATCTTTTTTCATTATTTTCTTTCCTTTTTACTTAAAATAATTGTTAAAATGAAAGGTACTACTATAGAGATTAACATGGCAATTAAAAACCTTCCCCAATAGCTAGGTATAATTGATAGGATTCCTGGTAGACCGCCAACCCCAATACCTGCTGCCATTACTCCTGAAGCTACTGAAAATACCGCTGCTATAGATGAACCAATCATGGCTGACAAGAAAGGTTTACTATATTTCAAGTTAACACCAAACATGGCAGGTTCTGTAACTCCCAAATAGGCAGAAATTGTTGCAGGAACTGCTACTTGTTTCAGGGTTTCATCCTTTTTATTTAAGAATATAACTGCAAGAGCAGCTGATCCTTGAGCTATGTTGGATAGGGCGATCATAGGCCAAAGTAAGGTTCCACCAAATTCATCTACTAAGATCATATCAATAGCATTGGTAGTGTGGTGTAGACCTGTTATTACTAGTGGAGCATATAAAAATCCAAATACACCTGCAAACAACCATTTAAATGATGATGTTAGGCCTCCATAAACAACCTTGGCAATCCAATCTCCAATTACCCAACCAATAGGACCTAAAATAGCATGGGATATGATTACGGCTATTATAAGTGAAAAGAAGGGTACGAAAATCATGGATATTGCTTCGGGTATAATTTTCTTAAAGAATCTTTCCAGATAGGCCAAAGAAAATCCTGCCAACATGGCTGGTATAACTTGTGCCTGATAACCAATCATATTCATTTTTGCAAAACCAAAGTCCCAAAATGGAATTTCTTCAGCTCCTGTAACCCCATAGGCATTAAGTAATTGAGGGGATACAAGGGTTATACCTAAAACTATACCTAGAATTTGAGTTGTACCCATCTTTCTAGTTATAGACCAGGTTATTCCAACTGGTAGGAAGTGGAAAATAGCCTCTCCTATTAACCATAGAAAGTCATATAGTCCCTTCCAAAAATAAGGGTATTGTTGTATCACAGTAACTGTCTTTTTGCCTGTTTCAGGATCTATCCAAAAACCTATATCACCAATTATGTTTCTAAAACCTAAAATCAAACCTCCTACTATAATTGCTGGAATCAATGGGGCAAATACCTCTGCTAAATTTGAAGATATTCTTTGCCAAATATTTTGATTTGATTTAGCTTCTTCCTTTACTGCGTCCTTAGACACTCCTTCCATACCTGAAACTTCCATAAAATCATTATAGAAATCTTGAACCCTATTGCCAATAATTACTTGAAATTGTCCGGCTTGTGTAAAGCTTCCCTTAACAGAAGGTAACTTTTCTATTTTTTCGGGGTCTGCTTTAGATGGATCAATTAGGACAAAACGCATTCTAGTTACACAGTGGGTAACAGCCTTAATGTTTTCCTTGCCTCCAACAAAATCTAGTAATTGTCGGGCATCAGTCTTAAAATTACTCATTTTTTCCTCCTTTTTCATGTACGTATATGTTTACGTCTCAATAATATCATGTACGTATACGCTTTGTCAATGGCTAAATCAAGCTATTATAAGAAGTTATACTTTTAAAGTAAACAAAAAAACATCATAGGCCTATCTGGTGGCATATGATGTAAATTCAAATTTATCTGACCTGTGTCTAGACTGGGTTACTTGGAAAAGCTTCTTATCCATAGTATAGGTTTCACTTTTTACTTCTACTATTAAGGTTTCATAGTATAAATCAAGAAGTTTTAGATCCTCCTCATTGGGTTGTTCCACTGTAATTATTTTTTCTGAGTAACCTATCTTAAGCCCCAAATCTTCTTCTAAATATTGATAGATAGAATGGGCGGCAATATCTTCACTAAGATAGGGGATAAAGCTCATATCAAAATAATCTATGTCTAAAATGATCTTTTCTCCTGCTATATTTCTTACTCTCTTTACTTCTAAAACCTTATCACTCTTAAGTTTATTATAGATTTTATCAGTCTTATATGTATTGTCCAATTCTTTTATGGAAATAACACTGGTAAATTGTTCTATATTTCCTTCCTGACTCAACTCCCTAAAACTTCTTATCTTAGAAGTGGGGAAGGTATACTCCTGTCTTTCTAGTACCATAGAAGGTTTACCCTTAGATTTTTCTATATACTTTTTTTGCGCTAAAAGATTAGTGGCCTTTCTAACTGTATCCCTAGAGCAATCATATATCTTCATAAGTTGAATTTCTGAAGGAATATAGTCTCCAGGACTCAAGTCCTTGGTCTTTATAGCACCTTTAAGATCCTCATAAATTTGCTTGTACAAAGGAAGCATAATTTCACCTCGAATTCATAATTTTTACTTAACTATGTATATATTATAACATATATGAAGAGCTTATTAATAGATGGTATAATCGTAAGGAGGTGAATTATGAAAGTAGAATTAGGACCATATATTATAGAGGTAAAAAAACAAGAAACAAAGGATTATTATGTGATACAAGAAAAATCATTGGAAGAAGCTATCTATAAGATAAATGATCAGGCTAGAGATTTCTTATTTGACCTGGGAATAGATTATAGAAAGCCGGCCAGCCTATATAAATATAATGAAGATGATGATTATATTTATTATCGAGGCCATTATAAAATCCTTGGAGAAAAAATTTCTGGCCCGCAGGCTTATAGATTAGAAATAATTGATGAAGTAGAAAATTATATTTTCACAGGACAAGTCTTACAAGCTTCAGAAGATTTTTGTTTTTATCTGGATCAGGACGAAAAAGAAGAATTTATTACACTTGAATTCAATTATATTAGTAAACGACCATAAAAAGGTCGTTTTTTCATTTAAAATTCAAATAAGGGGGTTAAAAAGCGTTTAATTTTATGTCACAAAATAAATATTTTGTGACATAAAAGGACTGATAAGTTGGGAAATTGGTATTTCAAGCCATTTTCAAGGGGTTTCAGATTTAGATAATTTTGCATATATTCGTGATTAATTAGTAATTTAAATAAATTAACTTTCACTTTTCTTCTCTCGACAAAAAAATTATGCATCTACTTATATTTTTCTCCTAAAGAATTAAATCTCCAATAATTTTATAATATTTCTATATCTAGATCTATGATCGTTAAATCTTCTTTATAAGCATAATTTTATTATTAAGGCTCATAAATCCTTACTTGTTCTATTAAAGCTCCTAATCCCTCCTGTAGATGGCTATTTCAAGCCATTAAGCTCTAAAACGCCCTAGGAGCTCATTTTATTGACCTATCCATGTAATTACATATCTAAAAAGTCGTCTTTTCTTTGTTTTTCTCATTTTCTTTCTAAAATACTAGTTTTGATCCTTAGACCACTTTCCCATACTAGGATTTATATTGGTTCCTATAGTTTAGAATATAATTTTCTTAGTCTTCATAAGCTTATAGTAAATTATTTGAAATAAAAAAGAGCCTCATAAAATGAGACTCTCTAAAAACTATTTAGCATAATCAATCTGTCTAGTTTCTCTAATAATATTAACTTTTATTTGTCCTGGATATTCCAGTTCATTTTCAATTTGTTGTGAAATTTCTCTGGCTAAGATTGTCATCTTATCTTCAGATACTTTTTCTGGTTGAACCATAATTCTTATTTCACGTCCAGCTTGAATTGCAAATGCTTTTTCTACACCATCGTATGAAGTTGCTATATTTTCTAAGCCTTCAAGTCTTTGGATATAGTTTTGTAAGGATTCACGTCTAGCTCCTGGTCTAGCTGCAGATATTGCATCTGACGCTTGGACTAGCATGGCTTCAACAGTTTCAAACTCAACATCTCCATGATGGGCTTCGATACAGTGTAAAACTTCTTTTGATTCCTTGTATCTTCTTGCTGCATTAACACCTAATTCAACGTGTGTTCCTTCTACTTCATGGTCTATAGCCTTACCTAGGTCATGTAAAAGAGCTCCTCGTCTAGCAACTCTAACATTGGCTCCTAGTTCTTCAGCCATCATACCAGCGATATTAGCACATTCTACAGAGTGTTTTAAGACGTTTTGACCATAGGATGTTCTAAATTTAAGTTTTCCTAGGATCTTAATTAATTCAGGATGAATCTTGTGAATCTTTGCGTCTTCACAAGCTTGTTCTCCCGCTTCCTTAATTGATTCGTTAACTTCATCTGTAGCCTTTGCTACCAATTCTTCTATCCTTGTAGGGTGAATTCTTCCGTCTAAAATAAGTTTTTCTAGAGCAACCCTGGCAATTTCCCTTCTTATAGGGTCAAAGGATGATAGGACTACTGCTTCAGGAGTATCATCAATTATTAGGTCCACTCCGGTTATAGTTTCAAAGGCTCTAATGTTTCTACCTTCTCTACCTATTATCCTGCCCTTCATATCGTCATTTGGTAGGGCAACTACAGATACTGTTGATTCAGCAACATGATCTGCAGCGTATCTTTGAATAGCTGTAGTAATTATTTCCCTTGCTAGTTTTTGAGACTCTTCCTTAGTTCTGTTTTCAAATTCTCTTATTACTAAGGCAGAATCGTGTTCTGCATCTTCCTTAACCTGAGTAAGGATAATATCCTTAGCCTGGTCAGTAGTAAGTTCTGAGATTCTCTCTAACTCAACTAATTGATTTTCTAGAGTTTCATCTATTTTTCTTTGCTTCTCTTCAATATTTTTAATAGAATTATTTAATTTGTCATTTTTCTTATCGATTCTATCTATCTTTTTATCAAGACTTTCTTCCTTCTTGATAACTCTATCTTCTAATCTTTTTACCTCAGCTCTGCGTTCCTTGTCCTCATTTTCTTGTTCAAGTCTAAGTTTGAAAATTTCATCCTTAGCTTCCAATAAGGCTTCTTTCTTTCTTGTTTCTGCCAACCTGTTGGCGTCTTCAATCATTCTTTTGGAAATTTCTTCCGCTGAGTCTATTTTTGCTTGATCAGCTTTCTTTTTTATAGCTGATACTATTAAATAGGCTATAATAAATCCTATTACTAAGCCTAGTATTAAATATTTAATCATCTCACACCTCCTAATCTAATGACATAGAATTATTTCTTTTCTAGGTCCAAGTCTTCTTCTTGACTAGGCTTAGTTGATGGAATATTACCTCTTACCTTCGCTTCAATGCTCTTTAATGTATCTTCATTTTCTTCTAGATAATTTTTAACTTTCTCTCTACCTTGACCTAGTCTTTCGCCTTCATAGCTGTACCATGAGCCGGCCTTGTCAACTATATTCATATCTACTGCTGTATCTAATAAAGTACCCACTTTTGATATACCTGTACCATACATAATATCAAATTCCACCAACTTAAATGGAGGAGCTACCTTATTCTTTACGATTCTAACACGAGTTCTGTTACCTATAACTTCGTCGCCTTCCTTAATTTGCTCACCACGTCTAATTTCCATTCTAACGCTGGAGTAGAATTTAAGGGCAATACCACCAGTAGTAGTTTCCGGGTTACCAAACATAACACCTATTTTTTGTCTTAATTGGTTTAAGAAAATAACTGTAGTATTTGATTTTGCTGTTATAGCCGTAAGTTTTCTCAAGGCCTGACTCATAAGTCTTGCCAAAAGTCCCATATGGCTATCACCCATATCACCTTCAATTTCCGCCCTAGGAACTAGAGCAGCAACTGAGTCTATTACTATTATATCTATAGCATTTGATCTAACTAATGACTCTGTTATCTCCAATGCTTGTTCTCCTGTATCTGGTTGAGATAGGATAATATTATCCACATCAACCCCTAAGTTTTCAGCATAATTAACGTCTAGAGCATGCTCTGCGTCAATAAAGGCAGCTACGCCGCCAGCTCTTTGAGCTTCTGCTATACAGTGTAGGGCCAGGGTTGTCTTACCTGATGATTCCGGTCCGTAAATTTCAACTATTCTACCTCTAGGAATCCCACCTATACCCAAGGCCAAATCCAAATTAATGGCACCTGTGGAAATAGCTTCTATATTTGCTCTAGGAGCATCTCCTAAAACCATAATAGATCCTTTTCCATATTGTTTCTCTATTTTAGCAAAAGCCAAATCCAAGGCTTTTTTCTTTTCATTATTGTCTATATTTAAACCTGCTATTACAAACACCCCCTAAATATTGTCTAAGTCTAAGACATTTTTATTTTTAATTAAATAATCTAATCCAGAAAGTATGGTAAATATTACTGCCAAATATAGTGCTCCATTGGCAAGTACATCTGGAATAAAAGTCACAGCATCTTTAACCAATAGTAGTATTATAGAAACAAATTGTGTAACTGTTTTTATTTTTCCTAAACTTGATGCTGCTATAGTTACATTATTTGAGGCTGCAATTGTTCTAAGTCCAGTTATCAATAATTCTCTAAATACAATTACAATAACCATCCATGCAGGTACTAGTCCTGCTCCTGTCAATACTATAAATCCGGCCTGAGTTAGCACCTTATCAACTAGAGGGTCCATAAATTTACCAAAAGTTGTAACTAAGTTCCTACTTCTAGCTATATGACCGTCTAAAAAATCCGTAAGTGCAGTAAGTGCAAAAATAATTGCTGGTATCACGCTTGCTTGTCCATAGTAATTGTATACAATTATAAAAACTGGTACCATAAATAATCTTAACATGGTAAGTTTATTAGGTAGATTCATCTTCTTAAATAACATCCTCATTTCCTTCCTTATCTTTTGTTAGATAACTACTATCAACTAGAATTCTTCTAGGTTTACTTCCTTCATGTCCACTGATAATACCCATAGCTTCCATTTGATCAACAATTCTTCCCGCCCTAGCATAACCTACTCTAAAACGTCTTTGAATGGCTGAAATGGATGCCTGTTCTTCTGTGATGACAAATTCTATAGCTTCAGATAAGAGTTCATCTGTATTTTCCAAAAGAGGATTGGCATTTTCTGCCTTTTCTATTTCTTCAACTATAGTTTCACTATATTCAACATCATTTTTGTTGCTGATAAAGTCAACTACATTTTCTACTTCCTTTTCGCTCACAAAGGCTCCTTGAACCCTCATTGGTTTAGCTTGATCAGCAGGATGATATAACATATCGCCCTTACCTAGAAGCTTTTCAGCTCCTGCCATATCCAAAATAGTTCTAGAGTCTATTTGTGATGATACTTGGAAGGATATCCTCGATGGTATATTGGCCTTTATAGTACCTGTTATTACATCAACTGATGGCCTTTGGGTAGCTATGATTAAGTGTATACCGCTGGCTCTACCCATTTGGGCTAGCCTGGTTATATAATCCTCAATCTCCGTAGGCGCCTCCATCATTAAATCAGAAAGCTCGTCTATAATAACTACGATAAAGGGTAAATACTCCAGATCTTCTTCCTTGGCTTTTGTATTATAGGAACCTATATCCCTACAATTATTCTTAGAGAAAAGCTTAAACCTTCTAACCATTTCTGTAACCACAGAGCTTAAGGCATTGGCTGATTTTTTTGGATCTGTAACAACCGGTGCCAACAAATGGGGAATCCCATTGTAGACACTAAGTTCTACAATCTTAGGGTCTATTAACATTAATCTAATATTATCAGGAGAGTATTTATAAATAATACTCATAATTATAGTGTTGATACAAACTGATTTCCCTGATCCTGTAGCACCGGCTACTAGGACGTGGGGCATTTGATCAATGTTTGCTATTATAGGTTGTCCGGATATATTCCTTCCCAAGGCAACAGTGATATGTTTACTATCCTTTTGAAAATCGTCTGTGACGATTAGTTCCTTTAAGGAAACCATATCCTTGCTCTTATTGGGAACTTCTATTCCCACATAGGGCTTGCCTGGAATTGGAGCCTCAATTCTTATGCCTGAGGTCGCCAAGGCTAGGGATAAATCATTGGATAGGTTTACTATCCTACTTACCTTAATACCCGGTTGGGGTTTTAGTTCGTAGGATGTTACTGTTGGCCCCCTATTAATGGTGACCACTTCAGCTTCTATTGAAAAGCTCTTAAGAGTTTTTTCAATGGTACTGGCATTTTCTAAAAGAATATCGTTACCATCTCCGCCCTTGGACTTAAAAGTTTTTAACAACTCCATAGGTGGCCTTATATATTCAACTTCTTCAATGACTGGCATTTCAAAATCTTCTAGCTCCACCTGTTTGGAATTTTCCAAATCCAAGTCAGTTAATTCTTTTATATCATTTGTCTTTTCATCATGCGAATTAATGGTTATCTCTTCACTATCCACAAGTTTAATATTATCAGATGGCTTTTCATCCTTTTGAATATTATTATTGGCAATGATCTTTTCTTTTTTCTTTTTGTTTTTCTTCTTATTCTTCATATTGGTTTGAATTTTTTTTATGGATTCTTTTATTTTTTTGCAAATATCAGAAAACTTATAGTCAAAAAATACAACTAGAGATATGGGTAGAATAATAAAAAATGAAAGATATATTCCCACATTGCCCATTAATTTATATGCGACAAAATGCATACTAGTTGCTATGATTCCAGCCCCTTTATGCGCCTTTGCCAAATTGTTTGAGTTAGCTATTTTTTCTTGGAAGTTAGCTCCCTTATCAAAAAAAGTAGCTAGGAGAATCATGGAAGATATATAAAGCAAAATCCCCATAATCGCCTTCTTTTTCATATTATTTCTAAACTTGCCTAGGGCAAAAATAAAATAATAAAATAGAAATAATAAGGGAAATATATAAGCAGAGTATCCAAATAAAATAAAAAAAAGTCCGCCAATATACTTGCCGAAAAATCCCATCTTGCTTCCAAATGCAATGGCTGCAAATACAAGGATGGACACGATAAGTACAAGGGTATTTATAATTTCTTGCTTGTTATTAACTTTTCTTTTTTTACGTTTTTTACTAGTCTGACTCATATTTCCTCCAACTCTAACTCATATAATATTATAACATAAAAAAGCCTACCTTATAAGGTAGACTAGATATTATTTATTATTCTGTTTTTGGTAAAAGAGCCTTTCTAGATAAATTGATTCTTCCTTTTTCATCTATTTCTATTACCTTAACCATTATTTCGTCTCCGATTTTTACAACATCTTCAACTTTTTCAACTCTCTTATTATCCAATTGGCTAATGTGAACTAGGCCTTCTTTTCCGTTAGAGAATTCAGTAAAGGCACCGAATTTCATTATTCTAACTACTTTTCCTAGATAAACATCTCCGATTTCTGGTTCAACAACTATACTCTTAATGATTTCTATGGCTTCTTCTCCGCCCTTAGCATCATTAGAACTAACAGTTATATGTCCATCATCTTCAATATCTATTTTTACACCAGTTCTATCAATGATAGAGTTAATGGTTTTTCCACCGCTACCTATAACTTCTCTAACCTTATCTGGATGGATATCGATTGTATAAAGTCTTGGTGCATATGGTGATAGATCATCTCTTGGTTGTTCAATAGCGCCTCTCATATTTTCAAGAATATGCATTCTAGCAACCTTGGCATCATTTAAAGCTTCTTCTAAGACAGCTCTATCTATACCAGCGATCTTAATATCCATTTGTAGGGCTGTGATACCTTCCTTAGTTCCTGCAACCTTAAAGTCCATGTCTCCCAAGTGGTCTTCCAAACCTTGGATATCTGTTAAAATAGCAATTTGGCCATTTTCTTTGATAAGTCCCATGGCAATACCAGCTACTGGAGCTTTAATAGGTACTCCTGCGTCCATAAGAGCAAGGGTTGAACCACAAATTGAAGCTTGTGAACTTGAACCGTTTGAACTTAATACTTCAGATACTAATCTGATTACATATGGGAAGTCTTTTTCACTAGGTATAACTGGTTCTAAAGCTCTTTCAGCCAATCTACCGTGTCCTATTTCCCTTCTACCTGGTCCTCTCAAAGGTCTAGTATCTCCTACACAGAAAGGTGGGAAATTATAGTGGTGAATATATCTTTTCTTAACTTCTTCTTCAGTTAAACCATCGATATATTGAACATCGCTAGGGGAACCTAGAGTAGCTATAGTAAGAACTTGTGTTTGACCACGAGTAAATAATCCTGAACCATGTACTCTTGGTATAAAAGCAACTTCACTTGAAAGAGGTCTAATTTCTGTTAATTTTCTTCCATCAGGTCTTACGTGTTCTTCAGTTATAAGTCTTCTAACTTCATATTTCATCATGGCATCATAGATAGATCTTATTTCTTTTTCAAGTTGACCAGCATCTTCAGCTTCTTCATCTACTAAAGCTTCGATTACTTCTTTTTCTAAGGCATCAACATTGTCTTGTCTTTCCATCTTATCAGCACTTTTTAAAGCACTTGATAATCTATCTCCTATGAATTCTTCCATTTTAGCTTCTAAGTCATGGTTAACTTCAGGAGCTTCAAATTCTTTTTTATCTAAACCAACTTCTTTTTGGATGTTTTCAATAAACTCACAAATTAATTTAATTTCATCATGAGCAAATAAAATAGCTTCAAGCATTTGAGTTTCTGATAATTCATTAGCTCCAGCTTCAACCATCATTATAGCTTCTTTAGTTCCTGCTACTGTCAAGTCTAAATCTGATACTTCCTTTTGAGCATCTGTAGGGTTTATTATGTATTCTCCGTCAACATAACCAACTGATACAGCTCCTGTAGGTCCATTAAAAGGTATATCTGAAATAGTTAGGGCTATAGATGAACCAACCATACTTAAAATTCCTGTATTATGGTCTTTATCAGCTGAAAACACACTAGCTATAACTTGAACGTCATTTTTATATCCTTCTGGGAAAAGTGGTCTAATAGGTCTATCGATCATTCTTGAGTTAAGGGTAGCTTCATCTGTTGGCTTACCTTCTCTCTTTATATATCCTCCAGGAATTCTTCCTACAGCATACATTTTTTCTTGATATTCACAAGTTAAAGGAAAGAAATCTATTCCATCTCTTGGTTGATCAGATGCCACTGCTGTAACTAGTACTACAGAGTCTCCTGACTTAACTAAACAAGCACCACTAGCTTGCTCTGCTACTTTACCAATTTCTACCTCAAACTCAGTATTATCTGACTTGTAAAAATAATTTTTTACCATTGCTCCTCCTTTTGATAAAAATATAAGAGCGGATACTCCGCTCTTTTATTAGCCTCTTATGTTCAATTTTTTAATTAAAGCACGGTATCTTTCGATGTCTTTCTTTTGTAGGTAATTTAATAAACCTTTTCTTTGTCCGATCATCATGAATAGACCCCTTCTTGAAGCGTGGTCTTTCTTATGTGTCTTTAAGTGTTCAGTTAAATCAACAATTTGACGGCTCAAGATTGCGATTTGAACTTCTGGAGATCCTGTATCTCCTTCTTTTAATTGATATTCTTTAATTATTGCTGCTTTTTGTTCTTTAGTTAACATTAGTTAATCCTCCATAAATTTTTATACACTGATGACCGAGAGTTGGTCGGAGATCCTAAGACCCAGTCATAGCATTCTTAAGTATAATATCACATATACCTGTCTTTGTAAATATTATTTATCGTTTTTAAAAAATATTCTAGCCTGGTCTAAATCATAGTTCATTTGATCTATCAAGGCCTCTTTTGAATCAAATTTTATTTGTTCCCTAGTCTTCTTAATAAATTCCAATCTAACCTTTTTACCATAGATATTCTCATCAAAATCAATTATGAAACATTCAATCTTTATATCTTCAGAATCTGTAAAGGTTGGATTGGTTCCAATACTGGTAAGAGATGGATATTTTTTTCCATCTATCCAAATATAGGTTAGGTATAGGGCGTCATTGGGAATCAAATAATTAAAGTCCAAGTCAATGTTGGCAGTTGGAAAACCTAAGATTTTTCCACCTCTTTTTTCTCCGTCTACCACTTTTCCGTTAACCCAATAGTTATGGGTTAAAAGTTCCTCAACCTGGTCCACATTGCCCTCTTTTATAGCTATTCTAATAATTGTAGAACTGGCCATGTCATCATTGTAGAAAATAGGGTCTACAACATTTACGTCTATAAGGTTTTTATCATTATATTCCCTTAGCTCTGTAACAGTTCCCTTGGCGAACTTTCCAAAGGTATAGTCCCTACCTACCACTATGCTTTTTGCATTTAAATCCTCACCTATAAATTTAAGGATAAATTCCTCATTTGTAAGTTGAGCAAATTCAAATGTAAAATCTACTATAAAAACTTGTTCAATACCTATTTGATCAAGTATTTCTATCTTATCTTCTAATGAAGTCAAGTATCTAGAAGGTCTTTTCTTAAAAATTTCATTAGTATGTTGTTTAAATAGTAGAACAGATGATTTTAAGTTTTTTTCTTTGGCAACTTCTAAGACCCTATCCATTATTTGCCTATGGCCTATATGGATACCATCAAAATTACCTAGTCCAACCACTGCTGGCTTAAGTTCTTCTGTGTTTTTATCTAAATCTATTACCTTAACCATTAATAAAGTACTCTCTCCATTTTCAATATATTTTTCTTTATACTACCTATGCCTAAGAATTCATCATTGGAAAACACCTTGATAAATTCCCTATTTGCTTCTTCCTTGTCGAAAGCTGATAAATTAATTTTTTGACCATTTAAAAGCCTGTTTTTTAACTCCTTGTCCATGCGAATTTCCTCTAAATTATAAAGGCTATCCTCAATGGGTATAAGACGGGCAAATATTTCTTCTTTATCCATGGTCTTAATATCATTTATATCTATTGTATCTTCCAGGTTAAATCTCCCAACAGACACTCTTTCCAGGTGTGACATATAGGCTAGGGTATTAAGTTCCTTTGCAATATCCACAACCAAGGACCTTATATAGGTTCCCTTGGAACAGTGAACAAGAAATTCCACCTTGTCGTCCTTAACTTCTAGAACATCCAACTTGTAGATGGTAACTAATCTTTTCTTTCTTTCAACTTCTATTCCCTGCCTAGCCAGGTCGTATAGTTTTTTACCATCTTGCTTTATAGCTGAATACATGGGAGGGACTTGTTCTATTTCACCTTCAAACTTACTAAAGACTTCTAATATTTCTTCCTTGGAAAAAAACTTTTTATCAGAAAGTCCTGTTTCCTCCCCATAGGCGTCATAGGTTGTAGTAGACCTACCAAAGGTAAGTTCTCCCCTATAACTTTTCCCTTGCTCCATGATAAACTCACTTACTCTAGTGGCCTTACCTATGCAAATAGGAAGGACTCCCTTCACCATAGGGTCCAGGGTTCCTGTATGACCTACTCTTTTCATGGAACAGCTTCTTCTAACAATATTCACCACATCATGTGATGTCATGTTTATATCTTTATTTACTAATAATATTCCCTTTTCCATCACATAATTTCTCTAATCTTTCTGTCATTATTTCCATAGCTTCCTGTCTATTAAGTCCTTCAAGGGGAAAGCCTGAGGCTCTAATATGACCTCCGCCACCAAATTCAAGGGCTATCTTGGACACATCTATATCTTCCTTACTTCTAAGGCTAACTTTTTGAAAGTCCTCTGCATTTTCTTTAATTAAGCAAGAAACTTCTACACCTTCTATGCTTTTTAAAACGCTAACCAAAGGATCTGTTTCAGCTTGACTAAGTTTATATTTCTCCAACTGATCCAAGGACAAGGTGGAAATAGATATCTTATTACCACATATATACTTGGTCTGACTAAGAACCTCACCTTCTAGGAGAAGATAGTCCTTATTGGTACTTTCATATAGACTGTTATGGATTAATTGTTTTTCAGCCCCCTGATCAATTAAGTGGGCTGCCAATCTTAAGGTCTTGGATTCTGTTGATTCATATAGGAACCTATTGGTATCAGTTACCATTCCCAAGTAAAGCATGGTAGCTGCATCCTTAGGTATATCCATCTTATTCTCAACTAATAATTCACTTACTAATTGGCAGGTGGAACTGGCATCTGGATCTATAATGTTATGTTTACAAAATCCACTATTGGTCCTGTGATGGTCAATACAAAGGGAGTTTTTAGCCAGCTTAAAAAATTCTAGCCCATCTCCTATCCTACTTTCCGCTGCCACATCAGTAACTATAAATAAGTCCACTGGTCTAGGGGCTTGGTCCTTAAGAAGCTCTTTTTGTTTTAAAAACATAAAGTTTTTAGGGTAGTCGTCATTTTTAATATAAATAACTTCCTTTCCCATAGCTTCTAGACAAAGTCCTAAGCCCAAAGAGGAGCCTAGGGCATCCCCATCAGGACTTACATGGGAACAAATGGCTATTGTTTTAGCCTCTTCTATTTGTTCCTTAAATATCTTCTCTCTCATGTCTTTTCCTATTCTCTTCATCTTGTTTTATAACCTTGTCTATTAGATTATCCATGTATATACCTCTTTCTATTGTTTCATCTAAAACAAATATTAAATCTGGTATATGACGAAGTCTTAATCTTTGACCTAATTCTTTTTTTATAAAACCTTTTGAACTATTTAAACCTTCTATGGTCTCTTCCTTTTCCTCATCGTCACCAATGATGGATACAAAGATTTTCGCCTGGCTTAAATCATTTGTAAGTTCCACATCAGTAATTGATGCCAAACCAGAAACCCTAGGATCTTTTAAGTCAATAGAAATAATGCTTGATACTTCTTTTTTTAATTCTTGAGCTATTCTTCTAGTTCTTTTTAAGTCCATAATATCTCCTACTTAACTTCTACTTCCTTATCTATAAAGGCTTCAATAACGTCTCCTACCTTGATATCATTGTATCTTTCAATACCTATACCACCTTCGTAGCCACTATTTAATTCCTTAACGTCATCCTTAAATCTCTTAAGAGATGATACTTCTCCCTCATGGACAACAATACCATTTCTTACCAATCTTAAGTGGGCGTTTCTAGTAACCTTACCATTTGTTACATAAACTCCTGCAACGTTACCTACTCCTGGTACCTTAAAGATTTCTCTAATTTCTGCACTTCCTATAACTTGTTCAACAAATTTAGGCGCAAGCATACCCTTAATAGCAGCCTCAACGTCCTCTATGGCTTCATAGATAACTCTATATGTTCTAATGTCTATCTTTTGTAAATTAGCTTGTTCTAGAGCACCTTGGTTAGGTCTAACGTTAAAACCAATTATAATAGCATTGGATGCTGATGCTAACATTACATCAGATTCAGCTATACCACCAACAGCTCCGTGAATAATATTTACCTTAACTTCTTCATTACTTAATTTTTCTAAAGAAGTAGCTATGGCATCTATAGTTCCCTTAACGTCTGTCTTAATAATTATATTTAAATCCTTAACTTCCCCGTCACTTATTTGTTCAAATAAGTCATCTAGAGAAACTGTGGATGTTCTTCTTACATATTCTTCCTTGTCTATATCCTTTTGTCTAGAAGCATACTTTTTAGCAGTCTTGTCGTCTTTTACTGCATAAAGCATATCTCCAGCTTCTGGAACGTCTGAAAGACCTAGGATTAAGGCTGGTGTTGCTGGCTTAGCCAACTTAATTTCCTTACCATTAGAGTCAAACATGGCTCTAATCTTACCACTAGTAGCTCCGGATACAACAAAGTCTCCCTTTCTCAAGGTTCCTTTTTTAACAAGAACTGTAGCAACTGGTCCTCTTCCCACATCTAATTGGGCTTCAACTACAACTCCTACAGCTGGTCTATTAGGATTAGCCTTTAACTCTTCCATTTCAGCTACCATTAGAACCATCTCTAAAAGATCGTCTATACCTTCATTTTGTAGGGCTGAAACTGGCATCATAATGGTATCTCCACCCCAGTCTTCTGCTATTAATCCATATTCAGTTAATTCTTGTTTAACCCTGTCTGGATTAGCTTCATACTTGTCCATTTTATTTATAGCAACAATTATTGGAACGCCTGCTGCCTTAGCGTGGTTTATTGCTTCTATTGTTTGAGGCATTACTCCGTCATCAGCTGCAACTACAAGAATAGCGATATCTGTAGCTTGAGCTCCCCTCATTCTCATTTGAGTAAAGGCTTCGTGACCTGGAGTATCTAAAAATACGATTTTTTGATTATTAATATATACTGTGGATGCACCGATATGTTGGGTAATACCACCAGCTTCTGATTTGGTTACTCTAGAATCTCTAATAGCATCTAACAAGGATGTTTTACCGTGGTCAACGTGTCCCATAACTGTTACTACTGGAGCCCTTGGAGCTAGGTCTTCTTCCTTATCTTCAAAGTCCAATCTGGATATATCATCTTCATCTATTTCTGGAGCTTTTTCCTTGATTTCAACTCCAAATAGGATTCCTATATCTTCACATTGTTGATAGCTTATGTTTTGGTTAACTGATAACATCATTCCCATCTTCATAAGTTCTGTGATAATTTTACTTGAAGCTACTCCAATTAGATCAGCAAACTCACCTACAGTGATATCTGCTGGAACTTCTATAAGTCCATCATCTTCTTCTACTTCTTCTTCAACTGGTTTTGTTGTTTCAACTTCTTTAACTTCTTTATGATTTTTGTCTTTTGTCTTTTTAGACTTTTTAGTTTCTATAGGTTCTACCTCATCTTCTATATCTGCAAGATCTTCTTCTGTAATCTTATTTGCTTTTTGTTTTTCATCTGAATTGAAGAATTCCCTTATTAATTCCAGGTCTTCTCCTTCTATCGTAGACATATGACTCTTAAATTCCAAGCCAAAGTCCCTAGCTAGTACTTCCATCATTTCTTTTGTAGCTAACCCAACTTCCTTAGCTAATTCGTATATTCTTAATTTATTCATACAATCACCTCTAATTTACATAATCTCTAATCTCCTGATAAAATTCATCACTTATTCTTGTCTTTAGAGCAGAGTTAAGTAATTTTTTACTTATGGCATTGTCCAAGCACTTATTATCCTTACAGATATAGGCCCCCCTACCATTCATTTTTCCACTCTTATCTATGGATACATTTTTATCTTTGTCTCTGACAATTCTAATCAATTCATTTTTATCTTTTTGCTCATGACATGCTATGCATTTTCTAAGCACTTCTTTTTTATTCATGGTCTTCCTCTAATAAAGAATCTTCTGGTTCAATTTCAACTTCATCTTCAAAATCCACTTCTTCAACTGGTTCTTCTAAAACTATTTCTTCTTCCTCTATGGCCTCTTCTCTTTCAAGACTTTCCTTGGCTAATTGTAAGGCTTCTTCTTCAATTTTTAATTTTCTTTGGGCTTCCATTTCAAGAACTTCTTCGTGTTGGCTATCACCCTTAATGTCAATCTTCCAGTTGGTTAATTTAGCAGCCAATCTTACGTTTTGACCTTCCTTACCTATGGCAAGTGATAATTGGTCATCTGGTACTATGGCTATAGCTGATTTTTCGTCTTCATTTACAATTACATCCACCACATCTGATGGGCTTAAGGAATTGGAAATAAAGGTTTTAATATCTGGGCTCCAAACAATTATATCTATTTTTTCCCCATTTATTTCATCTACTATGGCATTTACCCTAGCCCCTTTAAATCCTACACAGGCTCCAACTGGATCAACTGTGTCATCATTGGCATAAACTGCCATCTTGGTTCTAAAGCCAGCCTCTCTAGCTATGGAAATTATTTCCACAACACCCTCGTGTATCTCTGGAACTTCCACTTCAAATAATCTTTTAATCAAGTTGGAGCTTGATCTTGATAGAATAATTTGAGGTCCCTTAGGTGTAGCCTTTACTTCTGATACAAAAAGCTTAACCCTATCTCCTGGTTCTATAACTTCATTTGGTACTTGTTCACTAGGAGGAATAAAGCCTTCTGTTTTTCCCAGGTTAATATAGATATTATTAAAGTCTATTCTTTGAACATCTCCAGTAATTAATTCCCTTTCCCTATCAATAAAGTCTTCATAGATAGCTTGTCTTTCAGCATCTCTTATTTGTTGGATAACAATATTTCTAGCAGTTTGGGCAGCTACCCTACCAAAGTTCTTTGGTACTACCTTAACCTTTAGGATATCTCCATAGGATATGGTCTTTCTCTTAGCTCTTGCTTCTTCCAAGCTAACTTGAGTATTTGGGTTTTCAACCTCTTCTACTACTTCCTTTAGGGCATATACAGAAACATCACCCTTTTCATGGTCTATCTTAATTTCTACATTTGAATCTTCATCAAAGTTTTTCTCATAGCTTTTTAATAATGCTTTTTCAATTGCTTCAAGTATTGTTGATTTGGCAATCCCCTTCTCTTTTTCAATTTCTTCTAAAGCGTTAATAAATTCCTTATTCATTTTTCACCTAAAAAATTATTGCTACCATTATCTTAGAGATAAGCTGGCGTTCAATAATTATTTCTTCCTCACCTTTCTTGTTTTCTACTCTTAACTTTATCTGGTCTTGGTCATAGGAAAGTAACTCTCCCCTATATTCCTTCTTATTATCTAATTTTTTATATAAACTAACGTCTAGGACCTGACCTAGGTTTCTTCTAAGGTCCTTGTCATTTTTAAGAGGTCTATTTAAATCTGGAGTGGATACTTCCAAAAAATAGCTCTTTTTAATAGGATCTAGTTCATCCAGTCTCTCGCTTATATAATGACTGCATTTTTCACAATCATCAATTGTAGTCACAGGGTCATTATAGATGAAAAATCTTAAATAATTTTCGCCATCTTCTCTAACAAACTCTACATCCACTAATTCATAACCTAATTCTTCAATCTCTTTCTCAAATATGTCTTTTAAATCTTCAATTAATTTTTTTGACATTTTACCTCCAAAAATATAAATAAATAAGAGTGGGAAACCCACTCTCAACAACAAAATCTATTACTGTAATAATAATATCACTATACCAGCTATATTTCAAGTATTTGACAAGTTTCCAGCATGAGCGGCCTTCTAATATATAGATACCACATATATTCTATAGTAAATCAAAGAAACCTAATTGGTTTGATTCTTGTAAATCCCCAAACATTCCGTTTTCTTCTAAAGAGGCCATGGCTGTCTTATTCATATTAGTTCTATTCTTAAAGTCTTCCTTGGAAATAAATTCTCCATCCTTTCTAGCCTCAGCTATGGCTAGGGCATTTTGTTGACTGACACTTTCTACAGCCATCAAGGGAGGAAGGATTTTATTTTTTTCAGGAACAGTAAACTCTGTAGGGTGGGACTTGTAAATATCTGCCCTTAGAAGCTCTATACCTCTGGCATACATCTCTTCTCCCACTTCCATGACATAGTACTTATTAATGTCCTTGTCAAAGTTCTCTGATTGTTTTAGCTCCTTCATCTTCCTTTGTAAGAACTCCATACCATTTTTCATCACATCATTTTGATAGTCTGTTATCTTGGTGGTGAAGTAGGTTGTATAGAAGTACTCAGGATGATGCACCTTGAAATAGGCTATCCTATAACTCATCATTACATAGGCCACAGCATGGGCCTTAGGAAACATGTACTTAATCTTATTACAGGAATCAATATACCATTGGGGCACATTGTTTTCTTTCATAATCTCTATTCTATCTTCTGTAATGCCCCTACCCTTTCTAACCTTTTCCATGATGTCAAAGGATAGTTTTTTATCCATGCCCTTGGCTATTAGATAAATCATAATATCGTCTCTGGTACAAATGGAATCCTTAAGCTCACATATGCCCTTATTAATTAATTCTTGAGCGTTGTTTAGCCATACGTCCGTACCGTGGGAAAGCCCTGATATACGAACCAACTCTGAGAAGGTGGTAGGTTTGGTATCCTTTAACATACCTCTTACAAACATGGTTCCAAACTCTGGTATACCCAAGGTTCCCGAGTCCTTATTGGAATAGTCATGTTTAATATTTAAGCTCTCAGTTGAATTAAAGATTCCCATGGTAGCCTGGTCACTCATGTCTATATTGGTAGAGTCTATTCCACTTTGGTCTGATAACATCCTTATTATAGAGGGAACATTATGACCTAGAAGGTCTAGTTTTAACAGGTTCTCTTCTATGGAGTGGTAGTCAAAGTGGGTGGTCTTTATTCCTGAACTAGAATCATCTGCCGGGTACTGAATAGGTGTAAAGTCTTCAATTTCCTTATTGTCTGGAACTATAATAAGTCCACCAGCATGTTGGCCTGTTGTCCTTTTAACTCCCACAATCTTTCTTTGAATTTTTCTCATATTTGCCCCATCCAGGTCAATACTGTCATCTTCCGGATAGAATTCCTTGTACTTTCTTGCCATACCATAGGCTGTCTTATCCGCTATGGTACCTATGGTTCCCGCTCTAAATACCTTGTCTGAACCAAAGAGTTCTTCTGTGTACTTATGGATCTTTAACTGGTATTCACCAGCAAAGTTCAAGTCTATATCTGGTTCCTTGTCTCCTTCAAAACCTAGAAAGACTTCAAAGGGTATGTCATGACCATCCTTATTGTAGTCATGGCCACATTGAGGACAAATCTTATCTGGAAGGTCTATACCAGATCCTATAGACTTATCAGTTATAAATTCACTGTGCTTGCAGGATGGACAAATATAGTGGGGCTCCAAAGGATTAACCTCGGTTATCCCTGACATGGTTGCTGCAAAAGAAGAACCAACAGATCCTCTTGAACCTACCAGGTAGCCATCCTTATTGGATTTTTTAACCAAGTCCTGGGCTATGATATATAAAACGGCATAACCATTGGAAATAATAGAGTTTAACTCCCTATCCAGTCTTTTTTTAACCAAATCAGGAAGAGGATCACCATAAATACTTATGGCCTTTTCATAGGTCATGGTTTTTAAGTCTTCCTCTGCTCCTTCCTTATGGGGAGTGAAGGTTCCCTCAGCAATAGGGTTTACATCTTCTATCATGGCATCTACTTTTTTAGGATTATCTATGACAAGTTCCCTGGCTATTTCCTTACCCATAAAAGAAAACTCCCCTAGCATATTATTAGTATCTCTCAAGTAGAAGTAACCTTCCTTATCAACTGATCTTTTTCTAGGATAATTATTTAAAATGTTTTTATAGACATATTCATTTTCAAATAGATAATAAACATTACCTGTGGCTACTACTGGCTTTTCCAACTGCTTGCCCAGATCGTAAAGTTTCTTATTTATATTTATTAAATGGTCCTTATCTTCTATCTTGAAATTATCTATTAGATAGTTGGTAAAAGACAAAGGTTCCACCTGGATAAAGTCATATTTTTTTGCTTCTTTTATTAAAACATCATCTGGCATACCCATGGCTGTATATTCAAATAAAAGGGTCTTATGGCCTCCAGATGCAACAAGAATTCCCTCCCTATGTTGGTCTATTAAAAAATATGGAACTCCAGGACTTCGATTTAGATACTTCATATTGGAGTCTGATATTATCTGATAAAGATTCTTCAATCCGACCTTGTTTTGAACATACAAAAGATTGTAGTGCCAATCGTGTTTTGATACAGGATAGTCAGTCTCCATTTCATTTATATTATTATCTAAGACCACATTTTGTTCTTCCAACTGTTTTAGCATTTTTATAAATACTTCTGCTGTAGCCTTGGCATCATCTGAAGCCCTATGGTGGTTTAATAAGGAAACTCCATATTGCTTGGCCAAGGTATTTAGTTTATGGTTTTTATTATCAGGATTTAAAGCCCTGGCCAACCATAGGGTATCCATAAAGATTGGTTGAAAGTCCAGTCCCAAAGACTTGGCATTATAGTAGATAAAACCTATATCAAAGTCCGCATTATGGGCAACTAGAACTGTGTCCTTGGAAAACTCTAAAAACTCTGGCAAAACCTTATCTATCTTAGGTTCTCCACTTACCATTTCATTGGTTATACCTGTTAAATCTGTTATTTTCTCACTGATCAATTTTTCAGGATTTACCAATTGTTGGTAGACATCAACAATCTCCCCATCAACAATTTTTACAGCACCAATTTCTGTTATCTTATCGTTATATCTGGATAAACCAGTTGTTTCTATATCAAAAACTGTAAAGCTCTTATATTTAGCCAAATCATCCCCAAAGTGATTGGTAAGAATCTTAAGTTTATTAAATAAGGTCTTGGCTTCCAAGCCTAAATTTAACTTAAGACCATTTTTCTTGGCTGCAGAATAGGCTTCAGGATAGGCTTGGACAGTAGCAGTATCTGTTATAGCTACTGACTCATGGCCCCACTTTTTCAAGGTGGAGAAAAGTTCATTTATTTCCACTAGCCCTTCCAGGTTGGTGTATTTAGTATGAACATTAAATTCTATTCTCTTTTCCTTGGCCTCATCAACCTCTTCTTCAATGATTGTTTCTTCCATATTAAATATTTTTATTTGTAAGGAATTGTCCCAAGAGTCAGTTTGATAGACTCCTACCAGATCCAAGGCCATGCCTTCTCTAAACTTCTCATCAAAGTATTCAATATCTTCCTGGCCTATAAAGGACTTACATTCCACTGCCTTAAGCCCATTGTCCAAGTCAAACTTTAGGATTTGACTTCCCTTTCGAGTGGTAATCCTATTTATATTATAGACAAAACCACTTGTTCTTATGGTAGATGGACTTTCTATCAGGTCTTCTATTGAGGTGTAATTTTCTTGTTTTACCCTGCTATTTCCATACTTAAAGCCGCCTTCTAAACTTCTGGTTTTCTTTTTAGCCTTTTCCTTCTTGCTAAGATCAATATTTTGAATCTGGCTTTTAATTTTCTCTAAATGTTTTCTCTCTTTTTCCAAGGCCAGGTCCTGACCATTGAATTTTTCATCTGGCCCAAAAACTATCTTATAGGAAAAGTAATCAGCCTTATCTTTAAGGTCCCCATAGGACTTGGTAGCAAGGATTTCCTTTTCAACTATCTTGTTTATAACCCTTATGGTTATAGTGTCATCTAAAATATCTATTTTTTCTTGACTAAGGTCCTTGCACATGGCCAGTTCCCTATGAATATTTTCTATAAAACTATCCATATAGGCCTGCATGTCTATGTTCTTAAGTCTAATATTAATATCCAGCCTTAAGAGGATATCATTAAACAATTCCAAAAGATGATTTTCTTCTTCTTCACTAATCTTATCCCTGGATAAAAGTTCAATCTCCATAATATTTTCTTCTACAAAAAACTGAACCTTAGTTATTATAAGGCTCAATTTGGTAGTTTTATCAAATTTTTTCAAAAATTCATTTATTCTCATAGTCATTCCATTCTATTTATTTCTTTAATTAGCTCTTCAACCAGGTCTTTTTCATCGACCTGCTTAACGACCCTACCCTTTTTAAATATTACTCCCTGGCCCTTGGATCCAGCTATACCTATATCAGCTTCCTTGGCCTCTCCAGGTCCATTTACTGGGCAGCCCATAATGGCCACAGTCAAATTTTTCTTAGATCCTTCAAGTCTTTGACTAACCTCATCGACTATGGAAAATAGATCGATTTTAGTCCTAGAGCAGGAAGGACAAGAAACTATATTTATCCCCTCATTAAGAAGGCCTAGTGACCTTAAAAGCTTTCTTCCTACCTTTATTTCTTCTACAGGATCACCTGTAATGGATACCCTAATGGTATCGCCAATACCTTGTGATAAAAGACTTCCTATACCCACAGAAGACTTAATGGCCGCTGGTAATAAAGGTCCTGCCTCTGTTACCCCCAAGTGAAGAGGATAGTCAGAAAGACTGGAAAACTTTTCATTGGCCCTGATCATGGTAGTGACATCTGAGGATTTAATAGATACCTTAATATCATAAAAGTCCAAATCCTCAAGCT
>CALAZW010000087.1 GCA_937926545.1 uncultured Helcococcus sp.
GACGGACCTACCCACCAACCAATAGATCAAATGGCCATGTTAAGAGCCATACCAGAACTTGTAAACTTTAGACCGGCAGATGCTAGAGAAACAGCAGCAGCTTGGGCCTATGCAGTTCAATCTAAGGATCACCCAGTGACCCTAGAGTTAACTAGACAAAAGTTAAATCCTATACCAGGAACAGGAAGAGATGCCTTACAAGGTGCCTATGTGGTTAGGGACTTTAAGGAAGATTTTGATTTAATCTTAATAGCTACAGGTTCAGAATTAGAACTTGCCTATAAGGCTGCTGAAGAGCTAGCTAAGGAAGATATAGGAGCTAGGGTAGTTTCCATGCCATCAATGGACTTGTTTGAAGAACAAGACGATGACTATAAGGAAAAAGTTTTACCTAGATCAGTTAGAAATAGAATTGCCATAGAAGCTTATAATGACTTGGGCTGGGGCAAATATGTAGGATTAGATGGTAAGGTTATAGCTATGGAAGGCTTTGGAGCTTCAGCACCAGCTGACCTATTGTTTGAACACTTTGGCTTTACTGTTGATAATGTTGTGGCTACAGCAAAAAACTTACTTAGAGAAGCAAATGATCATTCCTTTAACCATATTGTTAAGGACTTGGTAGGTATTCATGCTAGACCAGCAGCAAGGATAGTAAACGCTATGGAAGAATTCCAAGCAGATGTTTACCTATTAAAGGAAAATAAAAAATATTCCTTGAAAAATCTTACTGAATTGTTATCATCCAACCTAGTATATAAGGATATAATAGAGGTAAAGGCTGAAGGTATAGATGCTAAATCAGCAATAGAAAAAGCAGAAAAATTAATTAAAGAAAATTTATAAGATAAAGATCCAGCTTTTGCTGGATTTTTCTTTAAAAAGGAGTAGGCATGTATAAATTAATTTGTTATAAAAAATGTTCAACCTGCAGGCAGGTGGAAAAATTAATGGAAGAAAAACAATTGGACTATGACTATAGACATATAGATAAGGATAACCCATCCTATGAAGAATTAAAGACCTGGCATGAAAAATCAGGCCTGGACATAAAGAGGTTTTTTAATACAAGTGGAAAAATCTATAGGGAAAAAAATCTAAAGGATGCCTTGAAAGATATGACTCTGGAAGAAAAATATGAACTTTTATCACAAGATGGAATGTTGGTTAAAAGACCGATTTTAATAGAAGAGGACAGGGTATATATAGGTCCTGATGTGAAGAAATATTTAGAGGAAAAATAAGATGAAAAAATTACACGTATTTTCCAAGGCCGATATGGCCAAGGGCCATGGGGTGCTATCAGCCTATGAAGAGCAGGTTAAGTTAAGTAGAAAGGTCTTAAAGGGAGACTATGAGATTGAGGTAAATCCAAAAAAGTTGGGAGATATCAATCACTACCATACAATAAATCTTGGCTTTTATTTGAAAAATAAGTTTTTTGGTAAAAATTCAGTTTCCGTAGGCTATGTCCATTTTCTGCCAGAAACAATAGATGAGAGTATCCAGATGCCAGGCTTTGCCAGAAAGATATTCTATTGGTATATATTAAAATTTTACAAGAGCATGGATTATTTAGTTGTTGTAAATCCTTACTTTATAGAACTTATGAAAAAATATGGGATAGACACCAGTAGGACAGTTTATATACCCAATTTAGTATCCAATGATAAGTTTGAAAGAAAAAATGAAGAAGAAAAAATAGCCATTAGAAAAAAGATGGGGTTGGAGGATAGGTTTGTAGTTTTAGGAGTGGGCCAGTTACAGGTTAGAAAGGGAATTTTTGACTTTGTTAAACTGGCAGAAAGAAACCCGGATATGGACTTTATTTGGGCAGGTGGCTATAGCTTTGGAAGGTCATCAGATGGCTACAAGGAAATAAAGAAATTGGAAGAGAACCCACCTAAAAATATGAAGTTTTTAGGAATAGTTGAAAGAAATGACATGACAGATTATTATAATATAGCGGATGTAATGCTTTTACCATCATTTAGCGAACTTTTCCCCATGACAATCCTTGAAGCTATGGCGACAAATACACCGGTTTTACTTAGGGACTTGGATATTTACCCCTTGATCTTAGATGGCTACTACCTAAAGGCTAGTGATATGGAAGGTTTTGAAAAAGAGCTTTACAAGATCAGAGATGACAAGGACTATAGGCAAAAAGCCATAGAGATGTCTAAAAAGGGCCACGATTTCTATAGTGAGGAAAGTGTTGGTAAAATGTGGAGAGAGTTTTACGACAATATTTCTAAATAGGAGTTTATAGTGAAGAAAAATACATTAGTAGATATAGACATTAAGGAATCTGAATATCCCAATATGTCCATAGGAGAATATGATGGTAAGACCATCAAGTTCAAAGGAGGCATTAAGGGACAAAATGTAAGTGTTAGAATTCAAAGGAAAAAGGGAGACTACTATCAGGCAAAATTGATAGAGATCAATGAAAAATCAAAACTAGAAAACAATAAGACCTGTCCCATGTTTGATGTATGTGGAGGCTGTAAATACCAAAGTCTAAACTATGAGTCTGAACTGATTTATAAGCTGGATCAGCTAAAGAAGTTATATAGGGAAAATGGTCTAGATGAAGGACTTTTATCCATCAATAGGGCTCCATCTAGTAAGGCCTATAGGAATAAGATGGAATACACCTTCGGTGATGAATACAAGGATGGACCCTTGACCCTGGGTCTACATAAGAGAAATAGGTTTTATGAGATTGTAAATACAGAGGGTTGTAATATAGTTCATGAAGACTTTGAAAAGGTAAGACTAAGGGCCATGGAGTTTTTCCAAGAAAATGAAATCGACTTTTACCATAAAAAAATACAAAAAGGATTCTTGAAATTTATGGTGGTTAGAAAATCCATAACCCATGGTGATCTTTTAATAAACTTGGTAACTACATCAGAAGATGTTATGACCTATGGTCTGTGGTCCAAGTTTGTAGAAGCCCTAGTTGATTTGGATACAGAAGGTAGGACTGTATCAATTTTTCACACCATAAGTGATTCCTTGGCTGATGCCATAGTTCCAGACTATACAGAGCTTATCTGGGGCAGGGAATATATAGTTGAGACTATAAATGATCTGGACTTTAGAATAGGACCTTTTTCATTTTTCCAACCTAATCCTTTGGGGGCAGAAAACCTATACAAGAAGGCTCTAGAATACGCTGGAGATATAGAAAATAAAACAGTTTATGATTTATATTGTGGTACAGGTACAATTTCTCAAATCTTTGCTAAAAAGGCCAAGAAGGTAATAGGGGTAGAAATAGTTGAAGAGGCTGTAAACAAGGCCATGGAAAATGCCAAGATAAATGAATTAGACAATGTGGAATTTATTTGTAATGACGTTATGCTAGAAATAGGGAACCTTGAGAAAAATGCAGACATACTTGTTTTAGATCCACCTAGAGAGGGGATTCATCCTAAGGCAATAGATAGTATAGTAGGTATAAAGGCACCTATAGTAGTTTATATATCTTGTAACCCTAAGACCTTGGTTAGGGATTTACAAATATTTAAAGAAGCAGGCTATGAGATAGAAAAATCTACAGCCTATGATCAGTTTCCAAGAACAGCCCATGTGGAGGCTGTAACTAGACTGGTAAAGGTTAAATAAAATATTGGATTCAGTCTTTTGACTGAATCTTTTTTTGAATAAATATAAGTGAACCTTGTAAAAAATATAAGAGAGAAAGCAAGACTAGAAAGAATATTTTCTTAAGGCTAGAGTCTATTAAATTAAGAAAGGTCTAAAGGAGGAAGAAGAATCTTAGGTATAAGTGCTGAAAATAAAGGTTTGGGAGAAACTATACCAAGTATATTTAAAGTATACAGTCAAATATACCTAGATGGACCTAATAAAAAGCAAGAAAGATAAAGTATTTTTCTTGAAAATAAGATCAAAGAAAAAGATGTATTAAAAAATAGATAATTATAATAATTTTAAACTTATAAATATTCCCTTGACATTTAGGCTTTTTAATATTATTATGTTAATCAACATCAGAAATACATTGAGGGAGAGAAAAATATCAGGTAGTTGTTTATAGAGAGCTGCGCACGGTGGAAGGCAGTAGCAATGACGGTATATAATATACACTCCTAAGTAGGTTCGTTGAAGGCTAGTAGGCGAATTCGGAAGCCCACCGTTAAAGGGGATAGGACTGTTAGGTCTGATGAGCGATGATATATTTATCATAATAAGGGTGGTACCACGGAGTTTAATCTTTCGTCCCTATAAAATTAGCATTACTGCTAGTTTTATAGGAGCGAAGGATTTTTTTTATGAAAATAATCATTACCTAACAAGATTAAGTTATTTAATTTTAGGAGGATAAGATGAAAATTAAAAAAGTAGTAATAGGATTAATAGCAGGTATGACCCTTTTGGCTGGATGTGGATCAGCTGAAAAAAATGAGGGTGAACTATCCATAGGAATAAATCAATTTGCCGAACACCCAGCCTTGGACATGGTTAGAAAAGGATTTGAAGATGGGGTCAAGGAATGGGATCAAGAGGTAAAAATAGATTTTAAAAGTTCCCAAGGAGATTTTTCCAATGCCAAGATGATATCTGAAAAATTTGCCAAGGACGAGAGAAGTTTAATTTTTGCCATAGGTACTCCATCAGCCCAGTCCAGCAAGGACTTGGGAAGGGATATACCAGTTTTGTTTTCTGCCGTAACTGATCCTATAGATGCAGGCCTGGTAGCCAGTATGGAAAGACCGGGGGGGAAGATTAGTGGAACGACAGATGAAAGTCCTGTAGAAGAGCAGTTGGCCCTATTTAAAAATTTTGAAAATATTAAAACCATAGGCATTATCTACAATACAGCTGAGGCCAATGCCAGTGTACAAATAGACAAGGCCAGATCTGTAGGCAAGGACTTAGGCTTTGAAATAGAGGCAGTAGGTATCTCCAACTTAAACGATATGGGTCAGGCCCTAGATTCTTTAGTAAAAAAAGTAGATGGAATTTATACCATCACAGACAATCTGGTTGCTTCAGCCATCAACTTGGTTGCTGAAAAGGCCCTAGCGGCAAATATTCCAACTGTGGGAGCTGAAGAAGCCCATGTTAAGGGGGGAATCTTAATTACCGATGGTCTTTCCTACTATGATTTGGGAAAACAAACGGCAGAAATGGCTAGAAAAATTTTAGTTGCGGAAGAAAAGATAGAAGACTTGTCTGTAGAAAAGGCCAAGGATACCCAAAAGGTCTTTAATAAGAAGACCCTGGAAGGGCTGGACTTAAAGTTTGATGATAATTTATTGAAAGAAGCAAAAGAGGTTAAATAGTTATGAATGGACTTATTCAAACATCAATAGAACAAGGCTTGATATTTGCCATCCTGGCCATGGGAGTCTTATTGACCAATAAAATCTTAAAAATGGCTGACTTATCAGTTGAGGGATCCTTTCCCTTTGGCGCCTTTATTTTTGCCAAGTTTATTTTAATGGGTCTGGACCCTATAAGTTCAAGTCTTTTAGCCTTTGCCTTTGGTAGTTTGGCTGGACTTTTAACAGGGATACTCTTTACTAAATTTAAGATCAATTCACTTTTATCAGGAATCTTAACTATGAATATCCTATATTCTGTTAATTTAAGGCTTAATGATAGATCAAATATTCCCCTATACGATGAAAGATTAATCTTTGATATGGGCAATAAGCTTTTGATCCTTTTGATAATAGTTATCTTGGTTAAGCTTTTACTGGATCTTTTTCTTAAAACAGAACTGGGTTATCTATTGACAGTAACAGGAGATAATGAAGCCCTGGTAAAAAACCTGGGCAAGGATAGTGATAAGTATAAAATAATGGGACTTATGATTTCCAATGGCCTAATAGCCTTTAGCGGGGCCTTGATGGCTCAATACCATGGCTATGTGGATGCGGCCATGGGTAAGAGTAGTTTGGTTGTAGCCCTGGCAGCCATAATAATAGGGGATACAATCTTTAGAAAAAGATCCAAGGTTAAATATACTACTAGGGCTATAGTGGGGGCTATTATTTACAAAATAATAGGGGGCTTGGCCATAGATTTGGGGCTTAATCCCAATGATTTGTCGGCTATAAATGCCATTATAGTTATTGTTGTTTTACTATATAATAATTTCTTTTTAGATCTAATTAACAAAGTTAAGGATAGGTCTGGAAAAGGGGAGGAAAAAAATGCTTGAAATAAAAAACTTAACCAAGACTTTTAATAGGGGAACAGAAAATGAGATAAAAGTCTTTGAAGACTTTAATATAAGCTTTGAGGAAAATAAGTGTACCGCAATCATAGGCCATAATGGATGTGGAAAATCCACCCTAATGAATATTATAGGGGGCAATATTAAGTCTGATGAGGGGGAAATCCTTATAAATGACAAGGATGTATCAGGCTTAAAGGAAGAGGATAGATCAAGATATATAGGTAGGGTCCATCAAGATCCATCTATGGGAGTGGCCCCATCTCTTACAATTTTAGAGAATATGGCCATGGCCCATAAGAAAAATGAAAAATTTTCCTTAAAGGCCCTGGTAAATAAAAAAAATATAAATCTTTACAGGGAGCTTTTATCCAGTTTGGACCTGGGCTTGGAAGATATGTTGGATACCAAGGTTAAGTTTTTATCCGGTGGTCAAAGACAATCCCTATCCCTGGTCATGGCGGCTATGAAACATCCTGATATTATGCTTTTAGATGAGCATACTGCAGCCTTAGATCCTAAAACCTCCTTTTTAATTATGAATAAAACCAAGGAGTTAATTGATGATTTTAAGATGACTACCATAATGATTTCCCACAATATGAGTGATGCTATAAAGTACTCTGATAGGGTAATTATGTTGGAAGAGGGAAGGATAGTCTTAGATGAAAAGACCAGTAGTTTAACAGAAGATAGGCTAAGATCCATTTATATAAACTAGCAAGTTGGGAAATCTAAGAAAGCTTAAATAAATACTTAAAATTCAAGAGAAGATAATATTAGGGGGATGGACTTCATTCCCTTTTTTTATGTAAACTAAGGGTAAGAAAACTTATAGGGGGATGAGATATGTATAGATTTGCCACAGTAGGCAGTAATTTTATAGTAGATTGGTTTTTAGAAGAAGCTTTAAAAAGGGATGACTTGGTCTACCAGGCAGCCTATTCTAGAAGTGAAAAAAAGGCTCAGGACCTTCAGAAAAAATATGGCTGTAAAAAAACCTATACCAATTTGGAACTTATGGCCCAAGATGAAGAAATAGACTTTGTTTATTTGGCCAGTCCAAATTTTCTTCATAGGGACCAGACTATTTTAATGTTAAACCATAAAAAGCATGTTTTATGTGAAAAGCCTTTGGCGTCAAACTATAGGGAGGCAGTTGAAATGTATAAGTTGGCCGATGAAAAAAATCTAATCCTAATGGAGGCCATGAGAAATAGGCATACAAAAGGATATAGAGCCCTAGAAAAAAATCTTTACAAGCTGGGGCAAATTAGAAGGGCCAGCTTTAACTACTGCCAGTATTCATCCCGCTATGATAAATTCAAAGAGGGAATTGTGGAAAATGCCTTTAATCCTAAGCTATCAAATGGTGCCTTGATGGATATAGGGGTTTACCTGGTCCACCCCATGGTGGCTCTTTTTGGAAGGCCACTTAATCTTGTAGGTCATGGGATAAACCTATCCAATGGGGTGGATGGAGCTGGAGATATAATTTTTATATACGATAGCATGGTGGGGAATATATCTTATTCCAAGATAAACGACTCTAAGCTAGCCAGTGAAATTCAAGGAGAAGATGCTTCTCTTATAATAGATAGGCTAGATGATATAGGCCTTATGGAAATAGTTTATAGGGATGGGTCTAGAGAAAAAATAGACTTTACTAAGGAAGAATCTAAAATAGCAGGTGAGTTGGATGATTTTATCAAGATTTTACAGGGAAAAGAAAAGGTTGATCTTTATAAAAGGGAAAGTCTTGATAAGATGTGTGTCCTGGATGGTATAAGAAACCAGTTAAATATAGTTTTTCCGGCTGATAAGTTTTGACAAAATAGCTGTAGAGGAATATAATGAACGATGTTCAATTATTAGAATGTTCATTATAGGAGAGATTTATGGAAAAAGAAGGAAGAATTGAAATATTTGAATCATATGAACCTAAGAAGGCAGTATTAAAAATGTCACTACCAATCGTTTTTGGTATGATGATACAGATTTTATACAGCATGGTTGATATATATTTTATAGGAAAATTAAATGATCCTAATCAAATGGCGGCGGCTAACATATCCATGCCAATATTTATGGTTACCATGGCCCTGGCATCTATTGTAGGTGTTGGTGCAAGTTCAGAGCTTGCCAGAGCCTTGGGTAAGAAAGACGAAGAAAAGACCAGGTCAATACTTGGAACAGGGTTTGTCTTAAGTTTTATTATAGGCTTGATATATTCTATTTTAGTATATGGGCTTAAAGATAAAATAGCCATTTTATTGGGGGCAAACAATCAATTGACAGCAGACTATACCAGGGACTATATATCTATTTTAGGTATGGGATCCTTGGCCGTTATCTTTAATTATGTTTTGGGTCAAATGTTAAGAAGTGAATCAGATGTTAAAACATCAGTTATAGGGATGACAATAGGTATTATAGCAAACATTATTTTAGACCCTATCTTTATACTAAGTTTTAATATGCAGGTAAAGGGAGCTGCTATAGCAACCATCCTGGGTAATCTACTTTCTTTCATTTATTATATGTACAAGTATCTGGCTAAAAAGACCTTTGTTAGGCTGGATAAAGACTATGTAAAGTTGGATAAAGAAATAAGTATAGCCATATTAAAGATAGGTATACCGGCTTCGTTAAACCAACTATTAATAAGTCTAGCCATGACCATTAGCAATAATATAGCCAAGGGTTATGGTGTCGCCACCTTGGCTGCCATGGGAATAGTAAGTAAGATCATGTCCATAGGTACCTTTATTTATATAGGATTTGCGGCAGGAAGCCAGCCTATAGTTGGTTATAACTTCGGGGCTGAAAACATGCCCAGGCTAAGGGAGATTTTAAAAACAACCTATAGGATAGTTATAGCTATAGGTTTACTTCTATTTTTAGCCTTTCAAGTATTTCCAGCTTCCATAGTTGGATTTTTAATAAAGGATCCTGAGGTAATAGAAATTGGAAGCTTTATTTTAAGAAGGGTTTCAATATCCCTGCTTTTTGTTGGGTCTCAAATGGTTAGTGCCTCAGCTATTCAGGCCATGGGTAAGGCCAAGGCCTCCTTGTTTTTATCAGTGGCCAGACAGGGAATACTTTTTATTCCTTTAATCTATATATTAAATTCAATTTTTGGATTTAATGGATTTGTTTTTGCCCAACCTTTGGCAGATGGAATAATGATTTTTATAACCATAGGTATTTTGCTTAGAATATTAAATAAAACAGAAAGAGAATTAGAAGCCTAATTCTCTTTTTCTATAATCTGAGGGACTAAGTCCCTTATAATTTTTAAATGCCCGGCTAAAATAGTGCTGGGAACTATAGCCTACAAAATCAGAAATGGTTTTTAGGCTATTATTTTTGTCCTTCATTAGTTCAATGGCCATATTTATTCTTAATATATTTAGATAGTCAGTGAAATTATGGGAAGTTTTTTCCTTTATATACTTTGATATATAAGAGGTACTTAGATAAAGGTCTGATGAAATCCCCACCAGAGAAAGGTTGGGGTCCCTATAATTATTCCTAATATACTCTAGGGGATCACTGGCCTGGTTTTTTTCGCTTTCTTTATGGACCAACATATCCTTTTTATAGTCATCCAGGGCCTTTTCTAAAACATCCTTGAACTTTTTATAGTTGATGGGTTTTAAAAGATAGGCAAATACACCCAGGTCTATAGCCTTTTGGGCATAGGAAAATTCATCATAGCCAGATATGATTATTATTTTACTGTCAGGAGACAGGTCTCTTATTTTCTCTATGGCATCTAGGCCATTTAATCGGGGCATATTAATGTCCATTAGAATGATTTCTGGTCTATAACTATCTACCATTTCTATGGCTTCCAGGCCATCTTGGGCCTGGACTATGGTTGATATATCTAAATGATAGGACTTTACTAGCTTTTCCAGCCCCTGGCTTATGGTTTTTTCATCATCGGCTATTAACATTCTAAACATTTTTACTCGCCTCCATGGGTATCTTTATACTTATCTTGGTTCCGTAATTTAGTTTACTATCTATCTGGATGGAATACCTATTGTCATAGTGATTTTTAAGCCTTTCATTCACATTGTATAGGCCATAGTTATCTGTTGAAATGGATTTATCCAGGTTTAGTTTAAGTTTATCTAGGTTTTCTTTATCCATACCCCTACCATTATCTTCAATAACCATGATGATATTGTCAGCCTGGCTATAAATATCTATAGTTATTAGACCCTTTCTATCCATAGGTTTAATACCATGGTAGATGGAGTTTTCAATCAAGGGTTGAATTAGTAGCTTGGGTAGATAAATATTGTTAAGGTTTTTATCATAGTTAAGACAGTAGTCAAGCTTGTCCTCATAGCGGGTTTTTTGTATGTGCAAATAGGCTATGGACTGGCTTATTTCTTCTTCCAGGCTGATAAATTCTCTCCCGTCATTAAGGCTGAGCCTGAAAAACTCGGAAAGATTGTTTATCAAATCTGCCACTTCATAATTGTCTTTTTCCAAGGCCTTCCATTGGATGGTATCCAGGGTATTGTAAAGGAAATGGGGTTTAATTTGAGATTGGAGAACCTCTATTTCCATTTTTCTTTTTTGTTCCTCCATCTTATAGGTCTTATCCAAGAGAGACTTTATGTCATCTAGCATGGTATTAAAGTACTGGCCTAAGGAGGAGATTTCATCCTTGCCCTTTACTTGATAATAGGAATCTAGCTTGCCCTTGGAGACTTCAGACATATTGTACTTTAACTCTTGTATAGGATCTACTATTGAACCGGATATGAAGATAGATGTTATGATTGAAATCAATATAAAAATAAATCCAATGGAGAGGATAATATTAATTATACTGTCAATTTGTTGGTTCATAGAGTCTTCTTTTATCATGGAACAGAGAATCCAGTTGGGAGAATGGGGTATGTAGCTGTAATAGACCTTGGTCTTTTGTCCATTAACATTTTCTAAACTTAAGGATCCCTGTCTTCGCTGACTGAAAGCTTTTTTTATCAAGTTTAAATCATCTTCCTGGATATAGTTACTGGTAAGTTTATTTTTGTTTACACTATAGGGTTCCAGGTCGGTGTTCATAATCCAGGAAAATCCATCGTAGATCTCAATGTTATTAACTATTTCAGAGATACTATCTAGGGGGATGGCCCCATTTATAAAACCAATTTTTTCATCCTTGGCATTTTTTATAGCATAGGATAAAAGGAAGATTGGTCTACCATCTGATCTTGATATGACAGGTTCAGAAATTACATAATCCACATTAGAAGTCATAAGCTTATGAAAGTAGTCTCTTTTTGATATATCAATATACCAATTTTCTCCAACAAAACCTATTCCGTCTGTAGCGCCAAGGGCAAATCTATATTTAAAATCATCTGATTGGTTTAGCTTTTCAATAAAACTGTAAACTTCTTTTTTATCCAAATTATTGGCCAGGTCCAGGCCCAATAAGACCTTGATTTCACTTTTTCTCTTTTCCAGCCAAGATCCAACTTCATGGGACTTGGAGTCTAAAAGTTGGGTTATTTCATCATCCAGCTGGGCCATGTGCTTTTCCTTTACCTGGGTCTGCATCATATAGAGAAGCGGGGAGAAGGTGAGAAGTATACATAAAACAAATATAATAATAATTTTTAATCTAAGAGACATAGGACCTCCTTTTTTTATATTATAAACCATATAATTAAAAAATAAACAAATAAAGCTTAAAGTGCAAACTTTATAAGGATTTGTGTAAATAAATAGGCCTCAATATGTTATATGATTAACACATAAGAAAAACTCAGGAGGAAGACATGAAGAAAAATTTATTAATTTATTTATTGATCTTTGCTATGGTTTTTACCAGTGTGGGCTGTGAGTCTAAACAAGAAAAACCAGAAGAGGCAAATGTGTCAGAAAATAAGATAGAAGACGGTACATATGAAGGTAGGGGCAAGGGTAAAGGCGGCGATATTAGCCTTGAAATGGAAATAAAGGATGACCAAATAAAATCTATTAAGGTTTTAGATCACAATGAAACAGATGGTTTTGAAAAGGCCATGGATACATTGACTGAGTCAATAGTAGCTTCTAATTCTCTAGAAGTTGATATGGTTTCAGGTTGTACCTTAACTTCTACAGGCTTTATGGAAGCTATAAAAAATGCTTTGGAAAATGCCAAGGCAGATGAAAGTATGTTGAAAAAAATTGAAGTAGAAGCTAAGGCAGATGATAAGAAGGAACTTGAAGAAGAATATGATGTTGTAGTAATAGGAGGCGGAGGCGCTGGACTTACAGCAGCTATAAAGGCTAAGGAAGAAGGAGCCAGTGTTATCTTATTGGAAAAAATGCCCCTACTAGGTGGAAACACCCTTATATCTGGAGCTGAAATGGCTGTTGCCAATAACTGGCTTCAAGAAAAAGAAAAGATTGAAGATAGTGTAGACCTTCATGTAAAGGATTTTATGGAAGGTGGAGACAATATAAGTGATGAAAAATTAGTTAGGGTAATAGCTGAAAATTCTCTAGAAGCTGCAGAGTGGTTAAGAGATGACATAGGTGTTGAATGGGAAGATGAAATGATGCACTTTGGTGGTCATAGCGCTAAAAGATCTCTAGTTCCTAAGGGAGCAAGTGGTAAGGAAATAATTAATAAGTTGGCTAAAAAAGCAGAAGACTTGGAAATACCAATAAAATTAAATACCAAGGCTTATGAATTAATTCAAGAAGATAAGAAGGTTGTTGGAGTTAAGGCTAGTTCAGAAGAGGAAGAATTAATCTACAAGGCTAAAAACGTTATAATTGCATCCGGTGGATTTGGATCAAATGTGGAAATGAGAGTTAAATACAATCCTGAAATAGATGATAAAATACTTTCTACAAATGGACCTGGTATTACAGGTGATGGTATAGTTATGGCTGAGGCAGTTGGAGCTGACTTGGAAGGAATGGAACACATTCAAACATACCCAATTTGTGATCCTTTAACGGGAACTCTTTTATACTTTGATGATGCTAGACTATATGGTCACACTATCATAGTTAACAAGGAAGGTAAGAGATTCGTAGAAGAATTAGGTAGAAGAGATGAGATGTCCATGGGTATTAAGGCTCAAACAGGATCTGTTTGTTATGAACTTATAGACCAAAATGGTTATGAAGATAGTAAGCTTGAAGAAAACCACAAGCCAGAACTTGATTACCTATATGAAAATAAATTATTAGTAAAGGCAGATAACTTGGAAGAAGCAGCGAAATTCTTTGATATAGACTATGAAGCCTTAAAGGAAACAGTTGATAATTATAATAAGTATGTAGAAGAAGGAAAGGACCCTGAATTTAATAAGAGAAGCCTACCTTCCAAAATTGAAAAGGGACCTTTCTACATTCTTAAGGCAGCACCAGCAGTTCACCATACTATGGGTGGAGTGAAAATAGATACAGACGCTAGGGTTTTAGACAAGGATGGAAATCCAATTGAAGGCCTATATGCAGCAGGTGAAGTAACAGGTGGTATCCACGGTAAGAATAGACTTGGAAGTAATGCAATAGCAGACATTATAGTTTTTGGTAGAATAGCAGGAACTAATGCCAGTAAATAAATAAAGATTAAGTAAAAGTAATAAAGAGAGGTATTTTAAGAATACTTCTCTTTTTTTTGTAACGAAAATAAGATATTCTACACTTATAGATAGGAGGTAGATATGGAGAGGGTTGAAGATTTATATTATAAATACAAGGACGATGTCTATAGATATGCTTTAAGCCTATCCAAAGACAGCTACCTGGCAGAGGAATTGGTCCAGGAGACCTTTCTAAGGGCCTTGAAGGGGATACTAGCTTTCAAGGGACAGTCCAGCCTAAAGACCTGGTTATTTTCTATTTGTAGAAATTCTTATTTTGAAATGATAAGAAATAAAAAGGATTTTTATAATCTGGATGATTTCTATGAGCTGGCAGGAGGAGAAAATACCGAAGCCAAGGCCTTGGAAAGAGATTTACTGGTCCTAATAGAAGATTATCTAGTAGACAAGGGTGACAAGAAAGAAAAAATATTTTATATGAGATTGGGTGGCTATTCCTACTATGAAATAGGGGAAGAATTAAAAATATCGGAAAGTTCAGCCAGGGTTAGTTTTTTTAGGATGAAAAAGGAAATAAAAGGGAGGTTGGAAGAATGAAAAATTGTGATTTATGCAAGGATCTAATTCCCCTGGTAGCAGATGGTTTGGCCAGTAGGGAATCGGAGGATTTTGTTGAAAAACATATTTTAATCTGTCCAGAATGTAGAAACTATTACCAGGACTATAGCAGGGACGGTCTAGGTGATTATGAAAAGATGGAAGATGAAAGAATAATAAAAAACATAAAGAAAAACCTTTTAATAAGAGGGGTAATTTTAGCTTTGTTGGGTAGTCTAGTGGGCATGTTTACTGTAAATACTGAGTATGTATTTTACAATATTTTACTTATTCCCCTTATAGGAGGTCTATCCTACTACTATTTAAGAAAAAAATCCTACCTGGTCTTGATTGGAGTTTTTCTAATCTCCAGTTTGGGTAATACTATGGTCATGATGGTAGCAGATCCGTCCTATGGCCTGGGAAATATTAAGGCAGGCTTTAGCATGGGATTAATTTATGGAGCTCTAGTTTTTATAGGCTTGGTCCTAGGACTTTTATTTGTTAAGTTGACCACTAGAAAGGAAAAGCTATGGATTAGACTTCTTTCTTTAATCCTAGCCAGTGGCTTTCTAGTTTATGTATTGATTCTCTTGAATGGTTTTTATGGCAACCCTATAAGTAAGGCTCTTGCCAAGAAAAATGCCCAGGCCTATATAGAGGAAAGATACCCTGGTGAGAAGTTAAGCTTGGATAAATTGGCCTATAACTTTAAGGACGGTTCCTATTATGCTATTTATCTTAAGGAAGGATCAGTAGACTATAGATTAAACCTTTACTTTGATCAAAAAAGCAAGGTTAGGGGAGATAACTATGAAGAGGCTATAGGAGGAGGTTTTAATACCTACTTAAGGCTGTCAGAGGCCTTTAATGAGGATGTTTTAGGTGACTTAAAGACAGTACTTGCCAGTGATAAGTTATTTGGTTACTTTACATCCAGTTTGAATAGTGAAAAACTTTATAGTGAGTTTCAGCTGGATGAAAGCTATAATAGGAAAAAGATGGCCAAGTTGATGGACGAATCTTTTTATATAAATATAGAAAGAGAACAGGTTGATTTTGATCAACTATATAAGGACCTTATAGAAGTGTATAACTTTTTAGAAGAAAATAAGCTTGAGGTTAAAAAACTTTCCATAGCCATAAGTGAAAAAGACCATGGAGAGAGTGGACTTGAGATACTAGCAGCCAATGACTTATCTTGGGACAAGATAAGGGATAAGGACTATGTTAAATCAAAAGTGGAGAAATAAAAAAAAGAAGTCATTGCTAGTTGGCAATGGCTTCCTTGTTTTTTTCAAGAACCTTTAGTCCTTTTTCACTGATTGTATATACTTTGATGGGCTTGGAGTCCAGCACAGGGCAACTGCTTGAGCAGGAACCACAGGCTGCGCTACAGGCGCCAGGACCATAGAGATTCTCTTCAATTATTAAGTTTTTATCTATCATTTTTTCAATTAAGTGGGAGACCACTTGTTCATCCATGTCCAAGTTCTTAGCTATAAGGCTAAGGGAAAAGGACATGCTGTGATTCATTTCATTTAAGATCTCTATAATCATTTTTAACTCCTTAATTAAATCCTAGTAATAAGCCTACTTGATAGAAGATAGTAGCTGCTAGCCAGGCAATGGCAAAGGTAAATACTATCATAAACCACATCCACTTTCTTGAATTGGTTTCAGTTCTAATAGCGGCTATAGTTCCTATACAAGGTATGTATAGAAGGGTCATCAGCATATAACTATAGGCTGATAGGGGGGTGAAGGCCGCTTGAATACTTGAGGCTAATTGTGCTCCTTCAGATACTCCAGCATAAACCATGCCTAGGGTAGCAACAACGGCTTCCTTGGCAACTATACCTGATAAAAGTCCCACACTTGCCTGCCAGCTACCAAAGCCTGCAGGTTTGAAGATAGGTGCTATAAAGGAACCAATTTGACCTAAAATACTATGTTCACTATAAGGTTCAACTCCGTTAGGAAGAATAGCAAGTAACCATAGTAGGGATACTACTATAAAGATCAGAGTTCCTGCCCTCTTTATAAAACCAATAACCTTGTCCCACATATAGATTAGGGAGTTCTTCAAGGTTGGCATCCTATAGGGAGGTAGTTCCATAATAAAGTCTGTAGTTTCACCTTTAAATAAGGTTTTTGATAAAATCTTTGCAAAAATCAGGGCCAAGATAATTCCCACAGCATAAAGGCTGAATAGGACTAGGGCACCGTTCTTAGCAAAGAAGGCAGCTATAAAGATCAGGTAAACTTCCAGCTTGGCCCCGCAAGATATAAAGGGGTTAATCAAGATGGCAATCATTCTATCCTTCTTGCTTTCCAAGGTTCTAGTGGACATTATAGCAGGTACATTACAACCAGTTCCTAAAAGCATGGATATGAAGGTTTTTCCTTGAAGTCCAAACTTTCTCATGAATCTGTCCATTACGTAGGCGGCCCTGGCCATATAACCACTGTCTTCTAAAAGGCCAAATAAAAGGTATAGGACAGCCAATAGAGGAACAAATTCAAGCACAGCTCCTAAACCGCCAAAAACACCATTGGCTACAAAGGAAACTAATAGGTCTGGAGCATTCCATGAAAGAAGAAGTCCTTCAGTAGCTTCACCTAAATATTCAAAAAGTCCAGCGACTCTTTCTCCTAGAACATCTTCCCCTAGGAAGAAGGTTAACTTAAAGATGGATAACATTAAAACTGCAAAGATTGGCAGTCCCCAAATTCTGTGAGTAAGAACCTTATCTATCTTGTCTGAAGTACTTTCAAAGTCCTTGTCAGGTCTTTTAATAGCAGGACCAACCAAGGTCTTAATAAATTCATATCTTTTATTAACAATGATCAAGTCAGAATCCAAGATTTCTTCATCTTCAATTCTTTCTATGGCCTTATTGGCCTTGTCTAAAAGTCCAGGATTGTTTTCCTTGGCCATATCTGTAATATAAGGATCCTTTTCTATTAGCTTTAAGGATAACCAGTTTTTATCATAGTGTTTAACTTGATTGGTTATTTCTTTTTCTAAGTCTATAATTTCTTGATCACAAGCCTGTCCATAACTGATTGCAGGGTAGGAAAAATCAATTTCCAGGGCCTCTATGGTGGCCTTTTTTAATTCTTCAACTCCCTTTTTCTTATGGGCTATGGTTTCTATTATGGGCATATGTAATTCTTTGGACAGTTTTTTTGTATCAATAATCAGTTGATTTTTCTTTGCTTCATCAACCATATTCAAGGCTATAACTGTCTTAACATTTAATTCCATTAATTGTGTTGTCAGATATAGATTTCTTTCCAAGTTGGATGCATCTACAACGTTAATGACAACATCAGGGCTTTCATTTATAATGTAGTTTCTTGCAACTACCTCATCTTCTGAATAAGAGCCCAAACTATATGTACCTGGCAAATCTATTATTTGATATTTTTCATTTTTATATACGACAATTCCCTCTTTTTTTTCAACGGTCACACCTGGCCAGTTCCCAGTGTGTTGGTTGGTCCCTGTTAAGGCATTAAAGATTGTTGTCTTACCCGCATTGGGGTTTCCTACTAATGCTATTGTTTTCATATTAACTCCTAATAACTTACTTCCTGAACTAGTATTTTTTCGCAAAGTCCTCTACCCAGGGCTATTTTTGTATTTTCGAAATTTACTATAATAGGGCCCACATCATTTTTTATTACTTTTAAATTTGATCCCCTATTAAGACCTATTTCATACATTCTTTTATTTAGCTTTTTCCCGGCATCAATACCAGTTATTTGCAAGCTGTTACCTTTTTTTGCTCCAGCTAATGTTAAAGTCATATAATCACCTCTTTCTAAAAGTTAGACATGCCTAATTAATTACTAATTAAAGATTAGCATAGCCTAACTATAAAAGTCAATAGATTTATAGCCTATTTTTATAAATTGATTTTAGAAATAATTTATAATTTTGTAATATTATAATAAACTGATAAATAAGGTGTTTAGACAAGTTTTATAGATAGTTTTTCAAAAAAAATGAATTAATACCATTGAGACTTATGAAGATATGAGATATATTAGCAATGGAAGGCAATAAAATATTCAAATTGTTAAGGGTTTAACTTATTATGTTAATTTTTTTTAACAGGATAATACGTTTTCATACGAAATATGAGAGATAATTCATAAAGGACTTGAATTATAATTCATATTGAGTTAAATTATTAACATGAGATGATAAATTTTTATCAGATTTTAATAGGGCATAAAATAAAACAAAATATTAGGAGGAATAAAATGGCTTATTTATTAAACGATGACAGTAAAAGCTTAGTTGAAATGATGAGGGACTTTGGTGAAAAAGAATTAAAAGACAAAGTTGCTGAATATGACAAAAAAGGTGAATTCCCAGAAGAATTAGTAGAAATGGGTAAAGAAATGGGCCTTCATTTGTTAGAAGTACCAGCTGAATATGGCGGAAGTGGACTTGACTATAGAACACTTGCAGCTATCTATGAAGAATTAGGAAAATATGATGCAGGTTACTCTACTACTTTTAGTGCATCAGGATTAGGTATGAAGCCAGTTCTTATAGCAGGAAATGACGAACAAAAGAAAATGTTCTTTGATATTATAAATCAAGGTAATTTAGCAGCCTTTTGTCTAACAGAACCAAACGCAGGATCAGATGCAGGTTCAGGCCAATCAACAGCTGTTTTAGATGGTGATGACTATATAATAAACGGTAGAAAAACCTTCATAACAAACGGTGGAGTTGCAGGTGTTTATACAGTATTTGCCCTAACAGACAAATCCAAGGGAGTTAAGGGAATGTCAGCATTTATAGTTGATAGAAACACTCCAGGTGTATCAGTTGGTAAAGAAGAAGACAAGATGGGAATTAGATTATCAAATACTACAGATGTTATCTTTGACAACGTAAGAGTTCCAAAAGAAAACTTACTAGGCAAAGAAGGAAAAGGATTTGGTATAGCAATGAAAACTCTAGACTTAGCTAGACCTTATATAGGAGCAATAGCAGTAGGTGTAGCTCAAAGAGGATTAGACGAAGCAGTTAAGTATTCAAAAGAAAGAGTTCAATTTGGTAAACCAATAGCAAGATTACAAGCCATCCAATTCAAACTTGCTGATATGCAAATTAAGATAGAAACAGCAAGACAAATGGTATCTCATACCTTTGATCTAGTTGAAGCAGGTCTTCCATACAACAAGGAAGCAGCTATAGCAAAAGCATATGCTGGAGACATAGCAATGGAAGTTTCAAGTGAAGCTATTCAAGTATTAGCAGGATATGGATACAGTAGAGAATATCCAGTAGAAAAGTTATTAAGAGATGCTAAAATATTCCAAATATTTGAAGGAACTAACGAAATCCAAAGAGTTGTAATAGCAGGTAATTTATTAAGATAGGAGCATGAAACATTATGAATATACTAGTATGTGTTAAACAAGTACCAGATACTACTGAAATAAAAATTGATCCTGTAAAAAATACATTGATCAGAAAGGGTGTTCCAAGTATAGTAAATCCATTTGATGGATATGCTTTAGAAACAGCCCTAAGAATAAAAGATAAAAACTCAGATGTTAAAATTACTGTATTGAGTATGGGACCACCACAAGCAGAAGCAGCATTAAAGGAATGTTTAGCAGTTGGTGCTGATCAAGCCTATTTAATGACTGATAGAATGTTTGGAGGTTCAGATACTCTAGCAACAGGCTATATTTTATCAGAAGGTATTAAATATATAGAAGAAGAAAAAGGTGAAAAATTTGACTTGGTATTAGCTGGAATGCAAGCTATAGACGGAGATACAGGTCAAGTTGGACCAGGAATTGCAGAAAACTTAAAATTACCAGTAATCACATATGTCTTTGAAGCTGAAGAAGTTTCTGACAAGGTATTAAAGGTAAAAAGAGAAAACGAAAATGGTTATGAAGTTTATGAAGTTCATGCACCAGCATTATTTACTGTTATGAAAACACCTTACGATCTTAGATTTGCCAATATAATGACTAAAATGAAAGCTAATAAGGCTGAAATTCCACATATAACTATGGAAGAACTAGGTCATATAGACACTACTAAGATTGGATTAAAGGGTTCACCAACAAAAGTTAAGAAAACCTTCACTCCTGACCTTTCTAAAAAGGGAGTTATCATAAAGGATGAAGATGCAGAAACAGCAGTTGAAAAACTTTTGGAAGAATTAACAAGTGAGGGATTATTATAATGAGTAATTTAAACGAATATAAAGGAATCTGGGTTCTATTTGAATTATTCGAAGGTGAAGCTAAAAAGGTTTCATACGAATTATTAAGCCCAGCTAATGACATAAAAGAACATACAGGCGAAGATGTTGTAGCAGTAATCCTAGGATCAGGCTCAAAAGAAATAGCTAAAGAAGCTTTAAAAATGGGGGCTGATAAGGCATTAGTAGTAGATCACAAAGACTTTGATAGATATGATAGTGATTTATATACAGATACAGTTGAAGCAATGGCTAAAAAGTATGAACCATCATCAATGTTAATACCCGCTACCAATAACGGTAGAGATATGGCTCCAAGATTGGCAGTAAGACTACAAACAGGTTTAACTGCTGACTGTACAAGTATAGCTTATGATCCAGAAGTTGAAGCAGTAGCTTGGACTAGACCAGCATTTGGTGGTAACCTTATGGCTCAAATCTTCTGTTCAGAACATAGACCACAATTGGGAACAGTAAGACCAGGTGTATTTAAGACCATGGAAGCCCAAGATAAGGATGGGGAAATAGTTGAATTTCCTTACCAAGCAAGTGAAGACGTTCATAGAATTAAATTTATTGAATACGTTGAAGAAGCCGGTGGACAAGATGTTGACCTTGAAGGGGCAGAATTTATCATATCTGGTGGTTTCGGTCTAGGTAAGAAAGAAAACTTTGAAATGATAGAAGAATTAGCTAATGCATTAGATGGTACAGTAGGTACATCAAGAGCAGCAGTAGACGCTGGTTGGATATCTCATATCCACCAAGTTGGTCAAACTGGTAAGACAGTTCAACCAAAAATCTATGTTGCGATAGGTATATCTGGAGCCATCCAACACTTGGCTGGTATTTCTTCATCAGATACAGTAATAGCAATTAATAAGGATCCTGAAGCACCTATATTTAAGGTTGCAGACTATGGTATAGTTGGAGACTTATTTGAAGTAGTACCTTTATTAACTGAAAAGATAAAAGAAATAAAATCAAAATAGTCTTTAAATTGAAAGGAGACAAATATGATAGGCAAAACTATTAATGAAATTAAGGTTGGAGACAAGGCACAATTTGCAAAGACAATAACTGAAACAGATGTTATATTGTTTGCAGGTATAACTGGAGACATGAATCCTGCCCACACTAATATGGTAGAGGCAGAAAAAGGAATGTTTAAGGGAAGAGTTGTTCATGGTATGTTTACAGCATCTATGGTATCCACTATATTAGGAATGTATCTACCAGGACCAGGAACAATATTCTTGGGACAAGAAACCAGCTTTTTAAAACCAGTTAGAATTAATGACACTATAACTGCTGAAATTGAAGCTGTAGAAGTAAATGTTGAAAAAAACATTGTAAAATTTGAAACAGTTGCATGTAATCAAGATGGAAAAAAGGTGCTTGTTGGAAAAGCAACAGTAATGCCTCCAAAGGCTAACTAAGTTAATAGGGAGAGATATAAGGCGGTTTTCCGCCTTATAGATCCTATCATTATCCTAATGAAAAATCTTATTTCAAAACTTTATATCTAATAAAGTAGATTGTTAATTCTAATTAACAAATTTTTTTACCAAGTAATATTTTATAAAATCATATTTTTTCTTAAAAAGAAATAAAAAAACTTAATTAAATCATTTTAAAATAGGCTTAAAAGGTCTAATTCTACCCATTTCATGAAAACCTTTTCATTTGAATATGAACGAATAAGTTCATTTATGGGCTAATGCTTTTAAAACTCTATAAAATGGTTAAAATATACTAAAAATATACAAATGAAAACCTTTTCTTGTATATTGACAGTTAAATTAAGATGAGATATTATTGAGGTAAGGTGAATGACGATTCAACTAAATGGAAATTCATATGGTTATGCATAATATATGAAAATTGGGAAAGTAAATATTGTATGGAGGGAAATATGAGATTTCAAGATAGGATAGTGGTAGTGACAGGTGGTTCACAAGGAATAGGAGCTTCAATAGCTGAAAAATTAGCGGCTGAGGGAGCAACTGTAATAGCTCTTTCAAGAGGAGAGCAACCTGAAGACTTAGATAATATAAAGTATGTTGAACTTGATGTAACAGATAGAAATCAATGTAAGACAGTATTTGATGAGATTGTAAGTAAATATGGGAAAATTGATGTTTTGGTTAACAATGCGGGTATAACACAAGACTCAATGACTAGAAAAATGACAGATGATCAATGGGACAAGGTAATAGATGTTAACTTAACTGGTTTGTTTAACTTGACTCGTTATATTGGACCCTTGATGGAAGAACAAGGAAAAGGAGCAATTGTAAATATTGCATCTGTGGTTGGAGTTTTTGGAAATATAGGTCAAGCTAACTATTCAGCTACCAAAGGTGGAGTAATTTCACTTACTAAAACTTGGGCTAAAGAGTTTGCTAGAAAGGGAGCAGATGTTAGAGTTAACGCTGTTGCTCCTGGATACACTATGACGGATATGATGAAAACTGTACCAGAAGACCTACTTGCAAAATTTGCAAAAATGACAATGTTAGGTAGACTAGCTCAACCAGAAGAGATTGCTAATGCAGTAGTTTTCTTGGCAAGTGATGATGCTAGTTATATAACAGGCCAAACCATTCAAACCGATGGAGGAATGAGATTATAATGAAAGATTATCCTGTAAACTATATAGAATTAAGTACAGGTGAAAATATAGCCTACAGACAGGCTGGTAATAAGGATAGGGTATTTGTATTAATACATGGAAACATGAGCTCCTCAGTCCATATGCAAGTGTTAATGGAAGAGTTAGAAGATGACTTTACAGTTTATGCTATTGATATGGCAGGCTTTGGAGACAGTTCTTATAATAGACAACTGGATACCCTTCATGACTTTAGTAGGGACATAACAGAATTTATTCTTAAGAAGGATTTAAAGGATGTATATATTCTAGGTTGGTCAGCAGGAGGAGGAGCTATTCTTGAAACAGCTGCCGATATACCTGAAAGAATTAAAAAGGTATTCTTAATGTCATCAGTTGGCATACAAGGATATCCTATGTATAAAAAGAATTCTTTAAATCAACCGATACTAACAGAAATGATTTATAAGAGAGAAGATATTGAAAGTGATCCAGTACAAGTAGTACCAGTAATAAAGGCTCTAGAGTCAGGTAATGATCAATTTATGAAGCTGGTTTGGGACGCAACTATATATTCTAAAGTTAAACCTCCTAAAGAAGACTACGACAAGTACTTCGAGGCTACCATGAAACAAAGGAATATAGTTGATATGGACGTTGCACTAGCTAACTTTAATATGACGAATGAATTTAACGGAGTCGTTGAAGGCAGTGGAAGAATGGATAAGATAAAGGCACCAGTAGTTATTTTACATGGTGAAAAAGATATTATTGTACCTATAGATTTTGCCAAATTAACTAAAGAAAAATTTGGTGATCAGGCAGATTTCATAATATTTAAAGGAGCTAGCCATTCTTTATTGACAGACGATATAGATAAATTCATGAGTGAATTGGCACCATATATTAAATAAAGATAGTTGATATGGGACTAGTCCCATATCGACTATATATAGTTATAAAATAGGAAGGAAATGATTATGAGAGAAACAAATGTTGGAATAGCCGGGCTGGGTTTATACATACCTGAGAGCATTATGACGGCTAAGGAAATTTCAGAAGCAACTAAAGGTAATTGGACAGAGGAAGCTGTTAGAGAAAAATTAGGTATCAATAAAATATATGTACCAGGTCCAGAAGACGGAACTCAAGAGATGGGAGCCAAGGCAGCACAAAAAGCAATAGAGGATGCAGGAATAGATCCCCTAGACATAGATATAATATTATGCTTTGGAGAAGAGTGGAAAGAGTATCCACTTACGACATCAGCTTTATACATACAAGATAAGGTAGGGGCAACAAATGCTTGGGGAATAGATGTTCAAAACCGTTGTTGTACTACTATTACAGCTATGAAGATGGCTAAGGATATGCTACTGGCAGATCCGGATATAGACACAGTGTTGATAGCTGGTGGATATAGGAATGGAGATTTTGTAGATTTTACAGATAAAAACATGTCAATGATGTACAACCTATCAGCAGGTGGTGGGGCCATAGTACTTAAGAAGGGTATTGATAAAAACTTATTATTAGCATCCCACATTATTTCAGATGGTTCCTTGTCAAGAACAGCTGGAGTTGAAATAGGAGGAACATTAAATCCTATTACTTGTGACAATATAGATGAAGCCTATAAATCCTTAAGACTATTAGATCCTGTTACTATGAAGGATAGATTAAATAAAGTTTCTATGCCAAATTGGTTAAAGTGCATAGACAAATCATTGGAGAAGGCTAACTATACTAGAGAAGATATAGATTATCTAAACATATTACATATGAAGCGTTCAGGTCATTTGGGCATGCTTAAGTTACTAGGTTTAGAAGAAGAACAATCAGTATATCTGGAAGATTATGGACACATGGGACAGGTAGATCAAATATTATCCTTAGTTGTAGCTTTAGAAGAAGGAAAAGTCAAGGATGGCGACGTAATTGCTACGATTGCAGCAGGCATAGGATATGTTTGGGCAGCGGATATTATAAAGTGGGGACCGGTAAATGAGTAGTTTTATTGAAGTTGTTATTAGAAGCTTGGAGTATGGAAGTGTTTATGCACTAGCATCATTAAGTATAATCTTAGTTTATAGGACATCCTTTACTACTAACTTTGCTCAAGGTGTTTTAGGAATGTTTAACTCATATCTAGTAGCAAGTTTAATAGCTAAAAGAGGCTTTAGCCTTTATACAGCACTGCCTATAGGAATAATAAGTGCCATAATAATAGGTATTTTAATAGACGTGGTAATTATACGTAGGGCTGATAAGGTAGGACCTGTAGGTAAACAGATAATTACCTTGGGACTAGTAAATATATTCTTAGGAATTTCACCGATTTTATTTGGTGTTTATGATTTACAAATGCCTAAGTTTATTCCTGCTGGCAGGGCATCTATATTAGGAGCGTCCATATCATATAATGGTTTGTTTAATATTGCTTTTGGAATAGTTATAATGGGAATTCTATTTTATATTCTTAATAAGACTAAATTTGGGCTTGCAATTAGAACTACAGCATCAAATGAAATAACTGCCAAGATGATGGGGGTTTCAACGCAAAGGGTTACCATGATATCTTGGGCTATAGCTGGAGTGCTAAGTTTATTTGCAGGGGTTATGGCATCACCATTTTCTACAGTATCTTTAGTTTTTATGAATGACGTACAGATAACAGCCCTATTGGCATCTGTGTTTGGTGGACTATCAACCTTCCATGGACCTGTTATAGGAGCTTATATAATAGCCATAGCAACAAACTTATTACAAGTGTATTTACCAAATGGTACCATCTGGGGAAAACCTATTATTTATATACTATTAATCGTATTCTTGTTTTTCAGACCATATGGATTATTTGGGGAGAAAGTAGTAAAGAAGGTGTAGCATGGAAAAGAATAAAAGTATCTTTAAAAACCCCTATATTCAATTTTTGATACTGGGGATAGTGTTAGCTTTATTACCAATGCTAACAAATATGAATTTATTAAAATCATCATATGTGGTGGTTATAGGAACAACTGTAATTTATTCCATAGCTGCCCTAGGCTTAAACGTTTTGCTAGGATATTCAGGTCTTGTGTCGTTGGGTACAGCTGGATTTATGGGGCTTGCAGCCTATTTATCAGCATATTTTACTACCAATATGAACATGCCTTTTGAACTATCATTTCTACTATCTGTAGTTATTACTACTTTATTAGGAATTTTAGTAGGAGTATTTTCCTTGAAATTTGAGGGAATATATCTGGGAATAGCTACCCTGGCTGTTGCAGAAATCCTAAGAGAAATTTTTTATCAGTTTGATAAGTTTACAGGTGGGGCATCTGGTGCACAAGCTCAGTATCCTCAACTATTAAGTAAGTTTAACCTTAGTAAGATAGGGATGTACTATTTTATAATTTTTATTATGGTTATAGTTTATATACTTGTATATAACTTGATGAAGGGTAGATTAGGAAGGGCTTTGAACGCTATGAGAGGCTCACCAGCGGCAGCTCAAGCAATGGGAGTAGATATATTTAAGTATAGGTTGATTGCCTTTGGTATAGCAACTGCCTTGGCAGCCATATCAGGAGTGCTTTATGTTCACTATATTAGACTTTCTTACCCTACAACATGGCAGCTGAATTTATCTTTAGATTTCTTAGCCATAATAGTTATAGGTGGATTTAGATCAATATATGGAACCTTAATAGGATCATTTGTGGTCTTTGGAATGAGTGAGATATTTTTTAAACCATTCCCACAAATAGCCAATGTGGCACCTGTTATAAAGGGGATTTTAATGATCATCTTTGTAATTTATTATCCTCAAGGTCTAGTAGGGATAAAGGACTCTATTAAAAATAGAAGATTAAGAAGAAAGAAAAAAGAAGAGGAGGCTGCTTAAGATGGATAAATTATTAGATATTAAAGGTTTATCAATATCCTTTGGTGGACTTAAAGCAGTTGATAATCTTTCATTTGATATAAAAGAAAAAGAAATATATGGACTTATAGGTCCAAATGGAGCTGGAAAAACAACTGTTTTCAACTGTATAACCCAGTTTTATAAACCCGACACTGGCGAGCTATTATTTAACGATAAAAATGGAGATGAGATCAATCTTACAGAAATTCCAGTTCATAATGTTATAAAGCATGGAATAGTAAGAACCTTCCAGAATGTGGAGTTGGTAAGAGAATTAACCATCCTAGAAAATGTACTTATAGGAGGACATACTGATTTTGAATGTTCCGTAGCAGCTCAAATGTTTAATACTAAAAAAGTAAGAGAAGAAGAAAAAAAATATATAGAAAAAGCAACTAGAATATTAAAAAACTTGGATATAGATCATTTGAAATATCAAATGGCAGGTGGACAACCTTATGGTGTTCAAAAAAAGGTAGAACTTGCTAGAACCCTGATGGGAGAACCTAAATTAATTATTTTAGACGAACCAGCAGCCGGTTTAAATGATACAGAGACAGTAGATCTAGCTAATACCATAAAAACAATTAATAAGAAATTTGACTGTGCCATACTTTTAGTAGAGCACGATATGGGCTTGGTTATGGATGTTTCAGATCGTATATGCGCCATATCATTTGGTAAGAAATTAGCTATTGGAACCCCTAAAGAAATACAGGCTAATAAGAAAGTACAAGAAGCATACTTGGGAGGGGAAGATGACTAATAAAATATTAGAATTAAAAAATCTACACGTGGCTTATGGACCAGTAAAGGCTATCAAGGGTATAGATATGGATGTTTATGAAAACAATATCGTAGCTATCTTGGGAGCAAATGGTGCAGGAAAGACAACTACCTTAAGAACCATATCTGGTATTGTTAGACCCCAAGAAGGTCAAATAATCTATAAGGGCCAAGACATATCTAAAGTGGCACCAGAAAAAATTGCCAAGATGGGTCTGGTTCAATCCCCAGAGGGAAGACAAATTTTTAATGACCTAACAGTATTGGATAATCTTAAGATTGGAGCCTATACTTTAAGGGACAAAAAAGAAATAGAGAGAAACTTTAAAAAAGTATATGGACATTTTCCTATACTAGAGGAAAGAAAAAACCAAGTGGCTCAGACCTTATCAGGTGGTGAGCAACAAATGTTGGCTATAGCTAGAGCTCTAATGAGTTCACCAGATGTACTATTATTGGATGAACCATCCCTGGGCTTAGCACCCTTGGTAGTTAGAGATATCTTAAATATAGTAAAAGAAATATCTAATGAGGGTGTTACGGTTCTTATCGTAGAGCAAAATGCTGCTCAAACCTTAAAAATAGCTGACTATGCCTATGTTTTAGAATTAGGTAAGATTAGCACCCATGGTAAGGCGGATGAATTATTAAAAGATGAGTCTTTAGTAGAGGCTTATTTAGGATCAAAATAAAAAGGAGGAACTTTTATGAAAAAAAGTTTGGTAAGACAATTAACGGCAATACTATTAATTTTAACAATGGTATTTGGTTTAGCTGCATGTGGTGACAAGGCAGAGAAACCAGAAACAGAAGGCTCTGAAGGCGAAGAAAAGCCAGAAGAAAAACCAGAAGAAAAACCGGAAGAAGAAAAAGAAAATGCACAAGGCGTAAGCGATGACACTATTAAGGTTGCTAACACAGCTGCAACATCAGGTGCATATGCTCCTGTAGGCGTTCCTTTTAACGCTGGTATTGAAGCTTACTTTAAGATGGTAAACGAAGATGGTGGTATCCATGGTAGAAAAATAGAATTTTTACACGTGGATGACGAATTTGACCCAGGTAAGGGTAAGGCATCTTTACAAACAATGGTAGAAGATGAAAAAGTATTTGCTATAGTTGGTCACTTTGGTACTCCAGTAGTAGCAGCAACAATCCAAGACTTAAAAGAGTATGGTATTCCAGCTGTTTACTTCGCTACAGGAATAGGACAATTATATAATGATAAGGCAGAAGGTGAAGATAGGGTAATATTCCCAGTACAACCAATCTACATAACCGAAGGATCCATAATGGTTACTAGGGGAGTTGGTAACTATGATGCTAAGAAAATTGGTGTAATCTATACTAACGATGACGCTGGTAAAGATATGCTTAAGGGGGCTGAAGAGCAAGCTAAGGAATTAGGAATAGAATTAGTATCAGAACAGGTAGCTCCAGCAGCAACAGACGTTTCAGCAGCAGTTACTTCCATAGTTAGTGAAGATGTTGATTTTATAATTGGTGCATCCATCCAACAAACTTTCCCTACTATAGTGAAAGCGTTGGCTGAACAAGGAAACACTAAACCAGTTATTACAACTTACGTAAACGTAGCTCCTACAATTTCAGAAGCAATTTCAGAATCTATTGAAGGCAAATTTGATGTTTTAGGTAATGGTTGGGTAAGTTTTACAGAAGAAGCAGCTTTAAAAGAACTTGAAGTTTATCAAAAATGGATAGGAAATGCAGAATACGAAACAAATGCATATGCAATAACAGGTTGGATAGCAGCTCACTTCTTTAGTGAAGGTCTAAGACAAATACCTGAAGGAGATGCAATCTCCTGGGATAACTACATGGACGGACTAGAAAAAGAAGCTATAATGAACCCATTTGGTGGTCTAATAGACTTTACTAATGGACAAAGAAAAGGTACTACAGTGATGAACTTATCAAAAGTTGATAAGAGTGCCCCAACAGGATGGATAGAAGTACAACCTCTACAATCTATAGAAGATATATTAAATAAATAGAAGACATGATCTTAAATAAAAAGATTCTACAAATTGAGAGGTACAGGAGACTGTGCCTCTTATTTAACCAAAAAGGAGACTGAGATGAAGGAATATAAAGATATGTTAATCACAGCAGATGAAGCAGTAAAGATGGTTAAATCAGGGGACCATATAGTTACAGGTTTAGGAGCTAGTGAAGGGAAGGAATTTTTAAGTAAATTACATACGATAGCAGAAGAGATAGAGGATGTAACAATATCAAATTGTTTACCAATGAGTAATTTTGATTTTTTCAAAGAAGAATATAGTGATAAGTTTAATATAGATGGATGGTTCTATGCGCCAGCCTTAAGAAAAATTCATAATAATGGAAATGCCTCCTACATACCAAATCATTTACATTTAGCTGGCGCTAGTAGATTTGAACATAGAAAACCAAATATATATGTAGGAAGTTGTACAGTAGTTGATAGACATGGATTTGTATCTTTATCAACAGGGAATACTTATGAAAAATTAGCAATAGACAATGCAGATTTAGTTATCTTAGAAGCCAATGAGAATTTCCCTAGAACATTTGGAGATGTTGAAGTACACCTTGATGAAATCGATTACATTATTGAGGCCGATTATCCAATTCCAACAGTACCGGATGTGGAGCCAAATGAAAAGGATATGAAGATAGGAGAAATAATAGCTGATTTAATACCAGATGGAGCTACCTTACAATTGGGTATTGGAGGTATTCCAAATGCAGTTGCAAAGTTCTTATACTCTAAAAAGGACCTGGGTATACACACAGAAATGCTAACATCAGAAATGGCTAAATTAGCCAAAGCTGGGGTAATTAATGGACGTAAAAAAACTCTTAATCCAGGTAAAATGGTAACTACCTTTATCTTGGGTACAGATGAATTATACGACTTTGTAGATGAAAACCCATCAGTTATGGTTATGAATGGCGGCTATACTAACGATCCTAAGATAATAGCTCAAAATGATAATATGTACTCCATTAATACAGCTGTTGAAGTGGATATTACCGGACAAGTAGCATCTGAGTCAATTGGACCAAAGCAAATAAGTGGTACAGGTGGTCAATCTGATACGGCTAGAGGAGCTAGGGAGTCTAAGGGTGGTAGATCAATCATAGCTCTATATTCAACAGCTATGATTAGGAATAAGGAAACGGGAATAAAAGAAGAAAAATCTAAAATTGCTTCAATCTTAACACCAGGTGCTGCAGTAACACTTCATAGATCAGATGTTGACATAGTTGTTACAGAATATGGTTGGGTTGATTTGAGAGGTACTACAATTAGGGAAAGAGTTGAAAAACTTGTAAGTATAGCTCATCCAGATTTTAGGGAAGATATTCTTAGAGAAGCTAGAGAATATGGAATAATAGGAAGGTAGTTGTTAAAATACTAACTTCCTTGAAAACCTTAACTCTTTTAATGTATAATAATAATGTATTTATAAAATATATTATTAGGAGGAAATATGTTTAATTTCAAAGAAAAGGTTATCAAGGTTGAAGATGCAGTAAAATTGGTAAAGAATGGTTACAATGTAGCTACAGGTTTGGGTGCTTCTGAAGCACAAGACTTTATGGCTAATTTACACTTGGCTTTAGATAGTGGAGTAGAAGACCTTAGGGTTACAAACTATCTACCACAAAAGATGTATCCATTTATGGATGTTGAATATAAAGGAAAAGTTTTTGTTGACTCCATGTTTTATACTGGTGTAAGCAGAAAGTTAGAAGAGCAAGGTATGGGTTATTTTGTTCCTAACAATCTTAGTTTATCTGGAGTAGACAGGTTAAGACACAGAAAACCAAACATATATGTTGGAGCAGCTTCAAAAGTTGACGAACATGGATATATGTCTTTATCAACAAGTAATGTATATGAAAGAAGAATGATAGACGCTGCAGATATTGTTATATTAGAAGCAAACCCTAACTATCCAAGAACATTTGGGGATGTTTTAATGCACGTATCTGAAGTGGATTATATAATAGAGTCTAATTATGAACCACCAGTTTTACCAAGTTCAGAACCAAATGAAAAGGATATGATTATTGGTAAATTAATAGCAGACGTAATAGAAGATGGAGACTGTATACAATTGGGTATTGGTGGAATCCCAAATGCAGTTGCAAAATTCTTATATGACAAGAAGGATTTAGGAGTTCATACAGAAATGTTAACGTCTGAAATCGCCAACCTATCAGAAGCAGGAGTAATAAACGGAAGTAAGAAAACTCTTCATAAAGGTAAGATAGTAACAGCCTTTATTTTAGGTGATAAAAAGTTATATGAATTTGCAGATAATAACCCAGCAGTAGAAGTATATGATGCAAGATATACAAATGATCCATTTGTTATAGGTAAAAATGACAATCAAGTATCAATTAATACTGCTATAGAAGTTGATTTAACAGGACAAGTGTCATCTGAATCAATAGGTTCAAGACAATTTAGTGGTACAGGTGGACAGGCAGATACAGCTAGAGGAGCTATGTTAGCTGAAAACGGAAGATCAATAATCGCCCTTTATTCAACAGCTATGATTAGAGATAAAGCAACCGGTGAAAGAGTAGAAAAATCAAAGATTGTTTCAAGATTAACTCCAGGAGCCTATGTAACTCTTCAAAGACAAGATGTTGATATGGTAGTTACAGAGTATGGTATTGCTAAATTAAAAGGTAAGAACGTGGGCGAAAGAATAGAATCTCTAATAGAAATTGCTCATCCAGACTTTAGGGATGAATTAAGAGAAAATGCAAAAGAATACGGGCTATTAAAATAATTAATTGACTTCCTTGAATAAAGGAGTAAACATGCATTTTTACTATAAAAATTATAAAATAAATTATGAGGTACACGGAAGTGGGAAACCTATTTTAATATTAAATGGAATAATGATGTCGACGAAATCATGGAGTGAATTTATAGATCCCTTAACCCAATATAACCAACTAATATTATTGGATTTTTTAAACCAAGGAGGATCTGATAAGACAAATGAACAGTTTTATCATGATACACAAGTTGAAATAGTTAAGGGCTTACTCGATGAATTAAAACTAGATAAGATAAATATCTACGGAGTATCTTATGGAGGAGAAATAGCCATACAGTTTGCTATTAAATATCCAGAGCTAGTAGATAAACTAGTCTTATCAAATACTTGTTCGGAGACATCCTACTGGCTAGAGGAAGTTGGACATGCTTGGAATGAAGCTACTTCCAGTGGTATATCATACTATTTGACTACCATACCATTTATCTATTCTCCAAAGTTCTTTGTGGAGAATAGGGAGTGGATGGAAAATAGGAAAAAAATATTAGTTCCATTATTCGAAGATGAAACTTTTATTAACTCTATGAAAATATTAACAAATTCTTCTGAGGGCTATAGTGCAAAAGATAGATTGTCAGAAATAAAGGCGGAGACACTGATAATAGGTTGTGAATATGATTTTGTAACACCCTACTATCAACAAGAAGAACTACATGAAAATATAAAAAATTCACAATTATTATTCATTCCAGATAGTGGCCATGCTCTAATGTATGAAAAGCCAACTTTATTTATTCTCACTTTACTAGGCTTTGTAAATAATAATAAAACCACTTTTAATCTTTAGTGATTATAGTGTATATTTATATATAAAGATATTAGGCAGGAGAGATGATGAAGTTAGTAAATTTACCAAAGACAGTAAGAGGGCAGAAGACACTAAAAAGAATAACAGATGCAGCTGAGTTAGTTTTTTATGAAAAGGGCTATAATGGCTCAACCATAAAAGATATAGCATCAGAGGCTGAAGTTTCCGTTGGAACAATCTATATATATTTTAATGATAAAAAAAGTATATATGATTATTTATTATTACAATATAGTAAATATATTAGAATGAATATTTCCAAAAGAATTGAAGGTATCAAGGACAGAAGAGAGGCCGAAAGGCTTGGGATACTTGTGTTTTTGGATATAGTAAAGGAAAAGAAATATATTTATAATATCATTTGGGAATCTCTTTACATTGATAAGGAAAAATTTGTAGATTACTATATGAGCTTTGCAGAGCACTATAAACTTGAAATAGAAAAGGCTATGGAAAGAGGAGATATGAAAGAATATGATCCTGAGATCGTTGCCTGGACCATGATGGGAGTTTCCAACTTTATAGGTTTACGATATGTAATGTTTGACAATACAGAAAACTTAGAAGAAATAGCAGATGAAGTAATTAGAATTTTGGATGAAGGTCTATTTAAATAAAATTTTGACAAAAACTAAAAGTGTGTTAAAATTAAAACAAGTACTAAAGTATGTGAAAAATAAAACATATGAAATCAAATGAAATTTCGGAGGGAGATTTAAAATGAGTAAGGTATTTATTACAGCGGCAAAAAGAACAGCAGTAGGATCATTCATGGGAACATTAAAGAACGTTCCAGCAGCAGACTTGGGCGCAGCTGTTATTAAACAAGTTTTATTGGATAGTAAAGTGGATGGAGCACAATTAGATGAAGTTATAATGGGGAACGTATTGTCAGCAGGAGCTGGACAAGGTGTTGCACGTCAAGCTTCAATCAAGGCAGGAGTACCAGTTGAAGTACCAGCATATGGTGTTAACATGGTATGTGGTTCAGGTATGAAGTCAGTAATGAACGCTTATGCTTCAATTAATGCAGGCCTATCAAAGGTTATAGTTGCAGGTGGTACTGAATCAATGTCAAACGCACCTTACCTAGTTCCAGCTTCAACAAGATCAGGTGTTAAAATGGGTAATATGACTATGGTAGACCACATGATTAACGATGGTTTATGGGATTCATTCAACAATTACCACATGGGTATCACAGCTGAAAACATTGCAGCAAAACATGATATCTCAAGAGAAGCTCAAGATGAGTTTGCTTATGGCTCACAAAGAAAAGCTATAGAAGCTCAAGATGCTGGTTTATTCGATGCAGAAATTGTTCCAGTAGAAGTTAAAATGAGAAAAGAAACAGTTGTATTCGATAAAGATGAATACTTAAATAGAAAAACAACTCCAGAAATACTTACTAAATTACGTACAGCTTTCAAAAAAGACGGTACAGTAACAGCAGGTAACGCATCTGGCCTAAACGACTCAGCTTCAGCAGTATTAGTTGCTTCAGAGGAGTTCGTTAAAGAAAACAACATTGATCCATTAGTTGAAATCGTTGGCGTTGGCCAAGGTGGAGTTGATCCTTCAGTAATGGGATTAGGTCCAGTTCCAGCTATTAGAGCTGCTCTTAAAAATGCTGATATGACTTTAGATCAAATCGACGTTTTAGAATTAAACGAAGCATTCGCTGCACAATCACTTGGTGTTGTAACTGAATTAGTTGAAGAACACGGAGTAGATAGAGACGAATTAATAGCTAAGACTAATATTCATGGTGGAGCAATCTCAATTGGTCACCCAATAGGAGCTTCAGGAAATAGAATTATGGTTACTTTAATAAACATAATGAAACAAAACAACTACAAATATGGTTTAGCAAGCTTATGTATCGGTGGCGGTATGGGTACTTGCGTAATCTTAAAAAACGTAGATGCAGAATAATTAAATTAAAAAATATAAAAGATAGAGTGGCTTAGCCACTCTTTTTTTATTATAATAAAAAAAAGGGGGGCGATTATATGAAAAGTAGATTAAACCATATGTTGGATAACTATAGAAAGACTGACATGTCCTATCAACTTAGGATGGACAGGTTAAAAAGATTGGAAAAGGCCATAAGAAACCATGAAGAAGACCTTAATGATGCCATATATAAGGATCTAAATAAATCAGAAGCAGAGTTTTACATATCAGAGCTATCTATTGTCTATAAGGAGATAGACTATTTTAAAAAGAACTTAAGAAAGCTTATGAAGTTAAAAAGGGTGGGGCCCTTTATAGGCCATCCCTTTTCTAAAAATTATACCATGAGAGATCCCTTGGGCCTGGTATTGATAATAGCCCCTTGGAATTATCCTGTTCAGCTTAGCCTTAATCCCTTGGTAGGTGCCCTGGCAGGGGGGAATATTTGCCTACTTAAGGTTTCTAAAAAATCAGTTTATAGCTCCCAGGTATTGGGAAAAATAATAGATGAGGCCTTCGATGAGACAGAGGTAATTATGGTTGTAGATGACTATTCCTATGATGAAGTTCTTGATTTTAACTATGATTTAATATTTTTTACAGGATCTTCAAAGGTGGGAAAGACCATCATGGCTTCAGCTGCACAGACCTTGACCCCTGTCATCTTGGAATTGGGGGGCAAGAGTCCAGCCCTTATAGATTCTACAGCAGACTTGGCCTTGGCTGCCAAAAGATTGGTTTTTGGTAAGGGACTTAATTCAGGTCAGACCTGTATAGCCCCTGACTATCTCTATATAGAAGAAGATTTGCTAGAAGATTTTATAGAGTTATTTAAAAAAGAAGTAGAGCTTCAATATGGAAGGGCCATAGCCAATATAGACTATGCCAAGATAATAAGCCCTAGAGAGTTTGATAGACTCTTGGACTTGATGGATGGAAGTCTTATAGGTGGAGAATATGATAAAAAGCTGAGAAAAATTGAACCAAGCCTGGTTTTAGATGTGAAAGAGGATGATAGGATTATGGAAGAAGAAATCTTTGGTCCCCTTTTGCCAGTGATAAGTTATAAGAATAAGTATGACCTTCTTGAAAGACTAAGGAAAAAGAAAAGTCCTTTGGCCTTTTATATCTTTAGTCAGGACAGAGTATTTATAGATAAGGCCCTAAAGGAGATTTCCTTTGGAGGAGGATGTGTGAATGATACTATCATGCACATAGCCAATGATAAACTTCCCTTTGGAGGAATTGGAAATAGCGGTATGGGCAATTATCATGGAGCCTATAGCTTTAATAGTTTCACCAGACAAAAGGCCATAGTTGAAAGTAAAAACCCAGATTTATCCTTAAGATATGCCCCTTATACCGATAAAAAAATGAGTTGGTTGAAGAAAATTCTTTAATAAATTTTTTGCCTATGTTATTATAAAAATGGTTGTTTTTAAATAATAGACTAGAAGGGAGATGTAGAATGGAAGAACACGCAACAAAAGAATTAGTTAATCTCTTAGAAGAGAAAAAGTTACGAGAATTAAGAAGTCGACTAATCAGTATGAACGAAGCTGATATAGCAATATTTTTAGAGGAAATTGGTGAAGTCCAAGCACTCGCCGTCTTTAGAATACTACCTAAGGAGATAGCTGCGGAGACATTTTCATTTTTCGCCCCAGAGACTCAAGAACACATTATAAGTTCTATGACCAATGCAGAGACAACAGAAATAGTTGAGAGCCTATATATTGACGACGTGGTAGACATGTTGGAAGAGTTACCTGCAAATGTTGTAAAAAAGATAATGATAAACGTGGATAAGGATAGAAGAAAGATAATCAACCAATATCTACAGTATCCAGAGGATTCAGCCGGAAGTATAATGACGGCAGAATTTATAGATTTTAAGAAAAATGTAACAGTCGGAGAGGCTATAAATATCATCAGAAAAAGAGGAGTGGATAGCGAGTCTATCTATACTTGTTACATAACAGATAGTAGCAGAAAACTTGAGGGCTTTGTTTCAGTTAGAACTCTTTTGGTAAATAGTGATGATACCAAGGTTGAAGATCTTCTAGAAGAAGATGTTTTGTATGTAACAACTACTGATGACCAGGAGTATGTGGCAAGACAATTTATTAAGTATGGATTTTTGGCCCTACCTGTAGTAGACCATGAGAAAAGATTGGTGGGAGTTGTTACCTTTGATGACGCAGTTGATATATTAGAAGAAGAAACTACAGAGGACTTTGAAAAGATGGCAGCCATGGCACCATCAGAAAAACCTTACTTGAAAACATCAGCAGTGGAACTATCAAAAAACAGGATAGTTTGGCTAATGGTACTTATGATTTCAGCAACCTTAACAGGTTTTATTTTAGATAAATATGAGGCTACCTTTGCGGCTATACCAGCCCTAGTTACCTTTATACCCATGTTGACAGACACGGGAGGAAACGCAGGTTCCCAATCATCTACTATGGTAATTCGTGGTCTATCCTTGGGAGATATAGAAAGCAAGGACATAATGAAGGTTTGGATTAAAGAGTTAGTTGTATCCTTAATGGTAGGTTTTGTCCTATCTCTTGCCAACTTTATTAGAATAGTTATACTTAGACCAGGTGAATATAGACTGGCGCTAACGGTCTCCTTGAGTATGTATGCGACAGTTGTTTTAGCCAAGACCATAGGGGGGATCCTTCCTATAGCAGCTAAGAAGATGAATTTTGACCCGGCTATTATGGCAGCACCACTAATAACAACCATAGTGGATACTGTTTCTTTAATAGTATATTTCTATATAGCAAATGGCTTATTAGGCTTATAAAGATAATTCTTTTGAATTATCTTTTTTTATAACTAAATTAGTAAATATCTGATATAATTAAAGGTAACAATAGATGTATTGGAGGAAATATGGAGTATTTAAGAGTTAGAAAAAGCCCTCCTTTAAAAGGAGAAGTTGAAATAGATGGTGCAAAAAATGCAGCCCTTCCAATCCTAGCAGCAACCCTGCTATGTGAAGAAGAAACTATCTTATACGATGTTCCCCCATTGAAAGACGTACAAATAATGGTGGAAGTATTAAAAACTTTAGGCGCAGAAGTAGAATATATAGATGAGAAAACGTTAAAAATCAAAGTAGAAGAAATAGCAACCCATGAAACACCCTATGAATTGATGAATAAGATGAGGGCATCCTTCCTAGTGATGGGACCTCTTTTGTCAAGAATAGGTAAAACCAAGACTACCATGCCAGGAGGCTGTAATATTGGAGCTAGACCAGTAGACCTTCATCTAAAGGGTTTCAAGGCCTTAGGGGCCAAATTAGCCGATGATTACAATGAAATAGGAGCTGAGGTAGATGGTAAGCTTAAGGGAAATAATATTTACCTGGACTTTCCTTCTGTAGGTGCTACAGAAAATATTATGATGGCAGCTGTTTTAGCTGAGGGAGAGACCATAATAGAAAATGCAGCTAAAGAACCAGAAATAATAGATTTAGCCAACTTTTTATCCAAGATGGGGGCTAAAATTAGAGGAACTGGAACCAGCACCATAGTAATAGAAGGTGTTGAAAGACTTCATTCAGCTAAACACAATATAATACCAGACAGGATAGAGGCAGCTACTTTTATGGTGGCAGCAGCCATGACTGGTGGAGATGTCTTAATTAAAAAAGTAATAGCCTCCCACATAAGACCAGTAATAGCCAAATTATTGGAAATGGGATGTGAGGTTATTGAAAATGAAGACGAGGATCAAATAAGAGTAATAGGTAAGGAAAAATTGAAGGCAACTAATATTAAGACCTTGCCTTATCCAGGATTTCCAACTGATGCCCAATCACAATTTATGACTCTTATGACCATATGCGAAGGTGAATCCAAGGTTGAAGAAACTGTTTTTGAAAACAGGTTTATGCATGTGGAAGAACTTCAAAAAATGTCAGCTTTAATCATTACTGACGGCAATGAAGCCAAGGTAATGGGAGTTCCAAGCCTAAAGGGAGCCCAAGTAAGGGCAACAGACTTAAGGGCAGGGGCGTCCTTGATTTTGGCAGGTTTGGTGGCTGAGGGTGAAACCCAGATATATGAGACCTACCATATATATAGGGGCTACCATGACGTGGTAAATAAGTTTAAAAAAATAGGTGGAGATATAGAACTAATAAAAGAGTAGGGGTTATTATGATAGAGATTGAAGGAGTAGTCACAGATATAAGGTTTAGAAGTGAGGATAGTAATTTTACTGTCTTCCAGTTGGATAGTGAAGATGGCTTGATAAATGCAGTTGGAACTATCATAAGCTTAAGTGTAGGTGACAATATAAGGGTATCTGGAGATCTGGTTTATCATAAATTATATGGAGAACAAATTCAAATAAGAACTTATCAGTTAATGATGCCAAAGACAGGTCAGCAGATAGAAAAGTACCTGTCTTCTGGCATCATTCCTTTTGTAGGAGAAAGAACTGCCAAGGATATAGTGGATCGTTTTGGGGAAGATGCCCTAGATATTATCCAGGAAAATCCATCCAGACTTTTGGAAATCAGAGGTATAGGAGAAAAGAAAAAAGAAGCCATTCATGAGGCTGTGGTCAAGGAAAAAGAAAGTAGGGAAGTTTTTATCTACCTACAATCCCTGGGCATAGGAAATAGGATGAGCATGCAAATCTATAAGGAGTATGGCCAGGATAGTATAAGAAAAATCCAGGAAAACCCCTATAGATTGATAGATGAAATTCAAGGGATAGGCTTTCACATAGCAGATAAGATTGCTAGAAAAAACAATATAAGTAAGGACTCTGAATTTAGAATAGCAGCAGGAATTCTTTACTACCTATCTTTTGAGGCCAATAATAATGGTAACTGTTACTTGGAAAAACAGGGACTTTTAAGGGAGGTTGAAAAACTTCTAAATGTGGATAAAAGCTTAATAGAAGGACTTTTTTTCACCCTGGAGGTAAATGGAAAAATTAAGTTATCCCAACTGGATGGCCAGGAGGTAATCTACTTAAAATCTATTTATGACAGGGAACTTAATATTGCCGACAAGGCTATTAAACTTTTAAGTCACAATAATCTGGATGAGAAACTTGATTTGGACGAGTTGATAGAAGGAGTGGAAGAGGACCTTAGGATAAAATACTCTTCTATGCAAAAAGAAGCCATAAGAGAGTCTCTTTTACATAATATGATGATAATTACAGGGGGGCCAGGAACAGGTAAAACCACAATCATCAAGGCCATAATAAAGGCTCTTGACAGGTTAAACAAGGCTTATTTACTAGCTGCTCCCACTGGAAGAGCGGCCAAGAGGATGGAGGAGTCCACCTCCATGCCAGCCCAAACCATCCATAGGCTATTGGGCTATAAATCCTTACAAAGTGCCAATGACCTTTTAGAATACCATGAAGACAATCCCCTACCGGCAGATGCCATCATAGTGGATGAGGTTAGTATGATAGATATTTTCCTTATGGATAATCTGGTAAATGCGCTTGATGTAACTACAAAGTTAATCTTGGTGGGAGATATAGACCAACTACCTTCAGTTGGTCCTGGTAATATATTAAGCGATTTAATTAATTCTGGCATGATTAAAACCATAAAGTTAGATACAATCTTTAGACAGGGGGAGGAGTCTAATATTGTCTTAAATGCCCATAGGATCAATAAGGGCCAACAACCTATCTTGAATCAGGCAGACAAGGATTTTTTCTTTTTAAGAACCAGAAGTGAGTTGGAAACCTTAAATACAGTTAAGGACTTGGTAAGCACTAGATTGCCCAACCACTATGGCGTGGACCCTATCAAGGATATTCAAGTTTTAGCCCCCATGAAAAAAGGTATTTGCGGGGTTGCAGCCTTAAATAAACAGTTGCAAGAAAGGCTTAATGGCAAGGAATTTAATAAGCTGGACCTGGAGTATAAGACTTTAATCTTTAGGGAAGGCGACAAGGTAATGCAGATAAAAAATAATTATGATATGGACTATATAACAGATGAAAATGTTAAGAGTAAGGGAATTTACAATGGAGACTTTGGCTTTATCAGAAATATCTATGAAGATGATGATAAGTTGGAAGTGGTCTTTGATGATAAAAAAGTTGTCTATAACAACTCAGACCTATCAGAGCTTAATTTGGCCTATGCCATAACCATTCACAAGTCCCAAGGCTCAGAATTCCCCATAGTGGTCATTCCCCTTACAAGAGGACCTTACATGCTATTAACTAGAAATATTATCTATACGGCCATTACAAGGGCCAGGGACCTGGTAGTATTGGTTGGAGATGATGAAGTATTAAATAGGATGATTAGCAATAATCAAATTAAGAAAAGAAATTCCAGCCTGGACTATAGGATCAGGGAATTGATGGAAATATATGAAGGGATATTTAATGTTTAGACTAGAGGACTATCTATTTTATAATCAGGATTATTGTTTCTTATGTAAGGAAGAAAAGGCCTTGAAATTAATATGTAAAAACTGTTATGATAGTTTAGAATTGATAAATGGTGAATTTAATTTGGATAATGGCAAATGCTATTATCCTTTATTTTATAATAATTTTATTAAAAGACTCATATCAGACTATAAATTTAGTAAAAAGACCTATTTATCTAAGCCTTTTGCCCTTCTTATGTATAATTTGATAAAAGATAGGAAACTGGCTAGTAAAATTGATTATATTACTTATATACCCATGGATAGTTTAAGTGAATATAGGCGGGGATTTAACCAGGCCCAGCTCCTGGCCCAAGAACTGTCAACTTTACTAGATATACCCCTTTTAGATATACTCTATAAAAATCGAAGGACAAAAGAACAAAATAAAATAAGCTTTGATCAGAGAAAAACTAACTTGGAAGCTAGCTTTTCCCTGCTTAAAGATTGTAATATTTCAAATAAAATAGTATTATTAATTGATGATTTGATTACGACGGGAACGACCATGGAAGAGGCCATAAAGACCATAGAATTACTGGATGGTCTTGAGGTGATAGGTCTGGTTCTCGCTTCGAGTAGAATAGAGGAGGAAGTATGATAAGTTTTTACAATGATTATAATGAATTAGCCCATCCAAAGATAATGGAAGACCTGATGAAATTTCAAGGGGAAAAAAATGTCGGGTATAGTGAAGACTATCATGTGGCTACTGCTGTTAAGTATATAAAAAACCATCTAAAGAGAGATGATGTGGATATCCACTTTATCCATGGGGGAACTTTAACTAATATAATGGGACTAATGAACATGTTAAAGAGACATGAAGGAGTAATAGCCGCTGATACAGGACATATTGTAGGACATGAAAATGGCTCTATAGAGGCTATAGGAACTCAAATAGTTCAAGTGCCCAACCAAGATGGAAAGGTGACTGTTGAGGAAATTGAGAAGGCCCTTTACAACAATAGGTATGAGTGGTCTGTAGATTTGAAGGTGGTATACATATCAAATGCTACAGAATTGGGAACAATTTATACAAAAAAAGAATTGAAGGCCCTTCATGAATCTTGTCAAGAAAATGACCTATATTTATTTATAGATGGTGCTAGAATGGGAACGGCTATAACTTCATATAGAAGTGATTTGGACCTATCAGATATTTGTGAGTATTCAGATGTATTCTCAATAGGTGGAACAAAAAATGGTATGTTAATGGGAGAGGCCTTGGTCATAGTAAATGATCAATTTAAACCTTCTTTTAGGAGAATCCTTAAGCAAAGAGGGGGACTTTTAGCCAAGGGTTATTTAATGGGAATTCAATTTGAAACCATGTTTAAGACCAGTCTTTACTTTGAACTAGCCCAACACGCCAATCTTATGGCTGAATATATGGCATATAAGTTGGAAGAAAAGGGTGTAGATCTTTATAAGAGACAGGAATCAAACCTGGTATTTGCCATCCTATCCAAGGAGCAAATAGCAAGAACGTCTGAAGAATTCAAGATTGAAGTAAATGAAGATTTTGATAAGGACCATAAAATTGTAAGACTAGCCATGACATGGGCTACAAAAAGAGAAGAAGTAGAGGCTTTCATAGAAGCCTTATAAAAAAAAGCAATCCTAAGGATTGCTTTTTAATTAAACTTTTTTCCCTTGAAAACTTCCAGGTAGCTTGCCATGATCTCAGCCCCTATAATGATTATTTGACAAATCATTAGAAGCCAAACTAGAAGGGCCATAATACCGGCTAAGGATCCATAGTAAAGGTTTAATTTGGAAATATTGTTCATCATATAGGAGTAGATAGTGGTTACTATCTTTACTGCCAAGGTGGCAAATACAGCTCCTAGAAGAGACGCATCCAAGGGAATCCTAGTCTTTCTAGTGGTTGAAGGTGCAAACTTATAGAAAAAGGTAAATATAATAGTGATTATTATATAGGGCATAAGATAGCCTATACCATTTTTCAATAAATTAAAGAGCCAGGGCATCTTTTCATCCAAGGGTATATATTTAGTTATTAAATCCAAGATAGATTCATTAAAAACACTAAACAGTAGAAGGGTGGCTGTTAAAAGTATAAAGCCAATCATATAAAAAATTGCAATTATCCTTTGGCTGATAAAGTTTTTTGAGTCCTTAAGACCCAAGGTTTTATTTATGGTCTTTATCAGGCTGACAAATCCTCTAGATCCCAGCCAAATCCAAGAGATAATACTCAGGGAAGATACGGCTGTAGACTTTATACTAACTATGCCCTCGAGGATGGGACTAACTATAGCTTCAGCATTGTCAGGAAGTACCTTTATAGCACTAAATAATAAGTCATCAAATGATTCCACAATATAGGAAAGCATTTGAGATAGAAATATTAGAAGTGGGATAAAGGAAAGGATAATATGGTAGGCCAAATAAGATCCCTTGGTCATAATATCCGTTTCTGTAAGCCTGGCAATCAGTCTAATTATAAACTGCCTCATCTTAGAAGGGTTTTTAGGACTGGGAGTTTTACCAGTCTGCTGGGCCTTTATATTGTAAGAGGAATCATAAAAGGACAATTTTTCCGTATCCCTATTAACTTGTTCTTTACCATTTAAATGTTCATTCATAATATCACTTTCTATCTATATATTTGTCAAACCAATTAATTATTTCTTCCATTCTCTTAATTCTAGACTTGGGTTTTCCAGATCTGGAAAGTTCGTGGTTTTCTCCCTTAAAGATAACCATTCTAGTATCCACATCATTTACTTTTAAAGCGTTGAAAACCTGCATTCCTTGTTCTAAAGGACACCTATAGTCTTCATCTGAATGGATAACTAGGGTTGGTGTCTTAGCCTTATTAAGATGTTTTAAAGGAGATGACTCCCACAATAAATCAAAGTCATTCCAAGGGTTGGAACTATTTTGGTCTTGGGCAAAGTAGTAGCCTATATCAGAAACTCCATAGAAACTTGTCCAGTTGGAGATGGATCTTTGGGTATTGGCCACCTTAAACCTATCTGTATGTCCTATGATCCAGTTGGTCATAAAACCACCATAGGATCCTCCTAGAACAGCCAGGTTATTTTCATCTATATTGTCATATTTTTCTAAAACCTTGTCTGTAAAAGTCATAAGGTCATCATAGTCAATTGTTCCATACTTACCCCTAATATCTGAAAATTCAACAGATCTTCCGCTGGATCCTCTAGGATTGGTATAGAAGACAAAGTAGCCCAGATTGGCCAAGACTTGCATTTCATGATGGAAGATATTTCCAAAGGCTGTCTTAGGACCACCATGGATTTCTAAAACTCCTGGATATTTCTTTGCAGGGTCAAAGTCCACAGGTTTAAGCACATAGCCATCAAGTTGGTTGGAATCACTTTCAAAGATAAACTTTTCCACAGGAGCCAGACTAAGGTCTTCAAGAACTTGGGAGAAGTTACTTATCTTGGTATCCTTACCATCTTCTCTAATATATATTTCTGCCAAGTCCAGTCCTCTCATGGCCACATAAGCCAAGGTCTGGTCTTTAATATCAAACATTTCTACAGTTCCTTCGTCTGAAATTACCTTTTCCAATTGACCATCTAGATTTATTTTTCTTAAGTAGGAATTATCAAATTCAGTGGTCACAAAGTAATAATTATCATCTACTACCTTGGCTTCACTTCCACCGCCAAATCTACTGTCTGTACCAACGGAATTATAGAAGGACAGGTCAAACTGGTCATCATTTAACATTTCTAGTCCACTGCCATCCAAGTTCATGGTGTAGATAAGAGAATCTTCATTTATACCATGTTTTTTCATATCAGTTCCTGTAAAGATAATCTTGTCTTTCATCCAGTCAAAGAATCTATAGGAAAACTCCATAGGACTTATGTCCTTAAGTTCTTTTTTATCCAAGTCATAGATAGCTAATTTATTGGTCATAGGCATGATGGAATCATATTCATCATAGCTAACTAGGGCAAGATTTTTATCCTTATTTAATTTGAAAGAGGAGATATTAAGAGGTTTCTCTGTTAATTTATCCAATTTATTTTCTTTTTTATTGTAAATATATAGGTTGGACTCTAAATCATAGATAAAGCCTGCTGAATTTAACCAAAAAGGTAGGACATCTATTTGGTGAAAGTCAGATTTTTCAGAAGCCTTACCTCCAATTAGAAGGAAGTTGTCCTCGTCTAATTGACTGATTTGTGAAACAGTTAATTCGATGGAGAAAAGTTCCTTGGCTTCTCCTCCAAAAGGACTAATCTCATAATAGTTAGTAAAGTTTTCCTTACTTTGTCTAGCAGATGAAAAGATTATATTTCCATTATCTAAGAATTGAAAAGCTCCGTCCTTTTGAGAGTTAGTCAATTGGTAGTGTCTTTTTTCATCCAGGTTATATATCCATATATTTGTATCATATTTATTTTCTTCCATATTTACACTGGTTAAACTATAGGCTAATAAGTTATCCTTATTAGATAGTTTAAGAGAGTGAGGAAATTTATAGTTTTTAAAATAGTCTATTGTTAATTTATTCATATTATCCTCCTAAACTTATAATTATAACTATAATACCATAAAAGAAATATATTATATAATACTATGGTATAATATTAGGTAAAGGTTGGGGAAGCGATGGATAATAATAGAAAGACAAGTATAGAAGAAAGAAAAAGACAAAGAAAAAAATATTTAATTAAAAAGAAAAAAAGGAAAAATAGGATAAGATTAATTGCTCTTTTGTTAGTTATAGGCCTGGTTTTTTTAATTTTAAATAAATTTTTATCCAAGGGAAAAAAACCAGCAGAAGAGGATATAAATATCTTAGAAGAAGGTAAGGAAGTCGTTAAAAAAGAGAAAGAACCTGTGGACAAGGACTTTCAAAAGGAAAAAAACAAGGATTTGGAAAAGAGATTAGACAGTTATTTGACTAAAAATAAATTGGACAAGGATGAACTGGGTCTGGTCTATTTCAACTTAGATAGTGATGAGACCTTTAGTAGAAATGGTAAAAGGGAATTTTTAGCCGGTGGCACCACCAATATAGCCTTGAATTTTCTTTACTATGATTTGGCCAAGGAAGGTAAAATCAATTTAGAAAAAACTCTTGCCTCGCAGAAGGAAGATTTTGAAAATGCCTATGGGCCATTAAAAGAATCTAAAGCAGGAGATCAATTTAATCTTCAAAGTCTCCTACATATGTCCATAGATAAGGTGGATACAGTAAGTAGAAATATTTTAGTTAGAAATATTGAAACCGAGCTAGGTAAGCCTTTTAATCAACTTGTTTACAAGAAATATGGAATAAGGATAGGCAAGGAGAATAAAATTTCAGCCCAAGAGGGAATGAAGATGATCCAATATTTGGAAAAAAATAAAAATACTAATATTCTCTATAAGATGATTATTTCTGATATGTTGGACAATAGCTATGAGTCCTATGGTAGTAAGTATCTTAAGGAAAAAAGAATCTGCCACAAGATAGGCTATGTGGGGACTTATCATAGTGATATGGGGATTGTTTATTCAGAGCAACCATATATTTATGTGATTTTAACTAATTATAACAGCTCAGAAATAGTGTCTGATATTAGCTCTATAGTCAATACTTGGCATAATTATTATAATAAATAGATAAAGATTTAATTATAAAAAAGTTGACAATTGTATAAATACTTGTTAATATAACCTTAAATTAATAAATGCTTAGATGAGACGAGTATCTATTGCCACTTTATTTACAGAGAGTCCCGGTTGGTGAAAGGGGACAATAAAAGTAATGGAGAATAAAGGCTTTGAGCAGCAGACCGGATAATTGATGGTCTGACGTGGTTTGCACGTTACAGCAAAGGGGTATGATAGTACCTTCTAAGATATATATTGTGAGATATATATGAAAATGGGTGGTAACACGAAGTTTATAGCTTTCGTCCCAGGTCCTAGGACCTGTGATGGAAGCTTTTTTTATTGGAGGAGAAAATGAAAAGGTTAAGTTCTATAATACTAAGTTTATTATTAATATTTAGCTTGATGCCTATTGTCGAGGCAGAAGGCCAAGAGGAAAATGTATTTAGAGTCGGAATGGAATGTGCTTATGCTCCATATAACTGGACACAAAATGATGATTCAAATGGGGCTGTTAAAATTGAAGGAAGTGAAGAATATGCCAATGGTTATGATGTAAAGATAGCAAAAATCATAGCAGAAGGCTTAAATAAAGAATTGGTAATTGTAAAGACAGAGTGGGATGGACTTCCTCTTGCAGTGCAATCTGGTAAGGTGGATGCCATAATAGCTGGTATGAGTCCAACAGCTGAAAGAAAGGAACAAATAGATTTTACTGATACCTACTACAATTCAGACCTTGTCTTGGTTACCATGGAAGACAATCCTTTTGTAGGAGCTAAGACCAAGGCTGATTTAAAAAACGCCAAGGTTGTAGGACAATTAAATACCTTTCATGATACGGTTATAGATCAAATACCTGGGGTGGACCATCTTATTCCAATGGCTGACTTTGCAACCATGAGGGTGGCCTTGGAAAGTGGTAAGGTGGATGCCTATGTAACAGAAAGACCTGAGGCCATAAGTGCCATTAAGGCCAATGGAAAGTTTCATATTTTAGATTTAGAAGATGGATTTGAAACTGAAGCAGAGGATACAGCCATAGCCATAGGAGTAAAAAAAGGCTCTGAGCTTAAGGCTGAGATAAATGAAATACTAGCTCCAATTGACAAGGCTAGGCAAGAAGATATCATGGACCAGGTAATTGATGAGCAATTAGGCCTGGGTGGTGGAATTTGGTCCATCTTTACTAATAATAAGTTGATGTTTGCGAAAGGGGTAAAAAATACCCTTTTAATATCTTTAGTGGGAACCTTCCTAGGGCTAATGATAGGTCTTTTAATAGGTATAGTTAGGACTATACCAGATCCTAATAATCCAGTTGGCCTATTTTTCTTAAAACTTGTAAGACTAATATTAAATATTTATATACAAGTATTTAGAGGAACGCCTATGATTGTTCAATCCATGCTATTTTACTATGGTTTACAACAATTTTTCAACATAGATATGTCACCGATGGCATCAGCCTTTATAATAGTTTCTGTAAATACAGGAGCCTATATGGCAGAGGTTGTAAGGGGAGGAATTATGTCCATAGAAAAGGGCCAATATGAAGCGGCCTCAGCTATAGGTATGACTCATTTTCAAACCATGTTTTATGTGGTAATACCACAAGCTATGAAAAATATTTTACCAGCAACTGGTAATGAATTTATAGTAAACATAAAGGATACTTCAGTTCTAAATGTAATTTCAGTAACAGAATTATTCTTTACTACCAAGTCTATTGCGGGAGCAAACTTTAGATATTTTGAAACCTATGCAATAACTTCTCTTATATACTTGATTTTAACCTTGAGTATAGCAGGGATCTTACATTTAATAGAAAGAAAGTTATCAGGACCAGACAACTATAAAAAAGTAAGGCCTACAGTCTTAAAAAGTAGTAATTAGGAGGAAGTCATGGCAGAAAAAACAATTATAGAAGTAAAAAACTTAAAGAAAAATTTTGGTGATAATACCATTTTAAAAGATATAAATTTTGATGTAAAGGAAGGGGAGGTAACCTGTATTATTGGACCTTCAGGGTCTGGGAAATCAACCCTTCTAAGATGTTTAAACCTTTTAGAAGATCCAAGTGGAGGCCACATTATCTTCGATGGCAAGGACGTTTTAGACAGGTCTATGCCAGTTTATGAATACAGGAAAAACCTGGGCATGGTCTTTCAACAATTTAACTTGTTTTATAATATGGATGTATTAAAAAACTGTGTTATAGCTCAAGAAAAGGTCCTAAAGAGGGATAGGAAGACTGCAGAAGAAAAGGCCCTACATTATTTAGACCTTGTAGGTATGGGGGAATATATAAATGCCAAGCCCAATCAATTATCGGGAGGACAAAAGCAAAGGGTGGCCATAGCAAGGGCCTTGGCCATGGAGCCTAAGATGATGCTCTTTGATGAGCCCACATCAGCCCTAGATCCAGAGATGGTTGGTGAAGTATTGAATACTATGAGAGACTTGGCAGACATGGGCCTAACCATGATAGTTGTAACCCATGAGATGGACTTTGCTAGAAAGGTTGCCAATAGGATAGTCTTTATGGATGATGGAGTAATTCTAGAAGATGGAAGTCCAGAGGAAGTGTTTGATAATCCTAAGCATGAAAGAACCAGAGAGTTTATAAATATTTTATAGCATAAAAAAGGGATAGCATATGCTATCCCTTAAAGTTTACTTAATTTAACTTTTTATTTTTCTTCTTCTTTTTTGAATGATTCAACTATTGTGTCTACTAACATATCCATCTTGTCAGCGTCTAATTCCTTAGCAGCTGAAGTGAAGTTTAATTCATTATCTAAGATTTCAATATTTCTCATACTTTCAAGTATAGCTCTCATTTCTCTACCTGAAGTAGGAGCCCATGAACCATTTTCTACTAATGCAACTTTTCTGTTTTGTAAGTTAAGCATCTTCATATCATGTAGTAATGTTTTCATTGGTGGGAATAGATTTAAGTTGTAAGTTACTGATGCTAAAACAATGTGGCTTAGTCTGAAAGCGTCAGAAATTATATATGATGGATGAGTTTTTGATACATCATACATCTTAATGTTAGTAATTCCTTTTTCAGCCAATTGAACAGCGATTTTGTTTGCTGCAGCTTCAGTGTTACCATACATTGATCCGTAAACTATTAGTACCCCTTCTTCTTCAGGAGTATAAGTTGCCCATTTAACATACTTGTCGATGAACCAACCTAAATCAGTTCTCCAAACTGGACCATGTAAAGGCGCTAACATTTTAATGTCAATAGTTTGCGCTTTTTGTAATAATTTCATAGTGTGAACGCCGTATTTACCAACTATATTAGTATAGTATCTTCTAGCGTGATCTAGGTATTCTCTTTCGAAATCCATTTCATCATTGAAGATTCTTCCGTCTAAAGTTCCGAAAGTACCAAAAGCGTCAGCTGAGAATAATACGCCATTTGTCTTGTCAAAAGTAACCATAGTTTCTGGCCAGTGAACCATAGGAGCTTCAATAAATACTAATTCGTGACTACCAGTTTTTAACTCGTCGCCTTCCTTAACTTCGATTACTTCAAATCCTGAAGTATCAAATCCAAATTGTCCCATAAATAAATGAGCCTTGTTTGTTAAAATGATTTTAACATTTGGATATCTTATTAAAACTTCTTCAACACTTGCAGCATGGTCTGGTTCCATATGGTTAATGATAAGGTAGTCTAAGTCTCTACCACCAAGTACATGTGCAATGTTTTCTAAAAATTGGCTACCTACAGCCCAGTCAACTGTATCAAATAAAACAGTCTTTTCATCTAATAGTAGATAAGAGTTGTATGAAACTCCTTCTGGTATCGGATGAATGTTCTCAAATAGTTCTAATCTATTATCATTTGCTCCAATCCAATAAAGATCTGGAGCGATTTCTCTTACGTTATGCATTGATTAAATATCCTCCTTAATATTACCCTAAACTCTATATAAAATATACAACATTATTTGCCTTTTGTAAAACAAATAACACTATTCAGCCTTTGTAAAGTTAGCTTTTTCTTCTCCACATTCTGGACAAGTCCATTCTTCTGGCAATTCTTTATATTTTGTACCAATCATGATTTCATTTTCTAAATCACCAACAGCTGGGTCGTAAACATATCCACAACCATCACAAACAAATAGGTCATATTTAGGTAATTCAATCTTTGGAGTATCTTTCTTCATCTTAGCGAAAGGTTCTGCCATTGGTTTTTTCTTTCCAGTATTTAATTTAGCTGTTAATACAGGTAAGATTTCTTCGATGTCACCAACTAAACCGTAGTCAGCGTTCTTAAAGATCTTAGCATTTTTGTTTTTGTTTATAGCAACTATAGTATGAGCATCCTTGATACCTTTCAAGTGTTGTGAAGCTCCTGAAATACCTACTGCAAAGTAAAGGTTACCGTTGAATTTTTGACCTGAAAGTCCAACATATCTTTCTATTGGAACCCATTGTTGTTCTTCAGCAACAGGTCTTGATGATCCAACTGCAGCGCCTAGGCCCTTAGCTAAATCTTCAATTAATTTCATGTTTTCTTTCTTGCCAACACCCATTCCAGCAGAAACAACTCTTTCAGCCTTAGTTATAGGAGTATTCATATCAATTCCTACACTTAAGTCATGGCCATCAGCCTTTAATGCTTCAATAAGTGCATCTACGTTTTCTTCAACATTACCTTCAGTAAATAATTTTTTCTTTCTGTAGCCAGTTGCACCAGTTGGCTTTTGAGGTCCAGCCATAGCTACCTTCTTAGGTTTAGCAACAGGTCCTAATAGGTAAGCTGAAATAACAACTCTCATGATCTCGTTAGTACCTTCATAGATTGTTGTGATCTTGGCGTCTCTATAGTGACGTTCAACAGCCATACCCTTTAAGTAACCACTACCACCGTGTATTTGTAATGCATCATTTGTAACTTCAAGAGCTATATCAGATGCGTACATTTTAGCCATAGCAGCTTCTTTACCATATGGTAAACCATTTGATTTATAGTCAGCAGCCTTGTAGATTAATAATCTAGCCGCATTTAATTTTGTATCCATATCAGCAAGTTTAAATTGGATTGCTTGTAAAGCTCCAATAGGGTTGCCAAATTGTTCCCTATCCTTAGCATAGTCTAATGCTTCTTCAAAGGCACCTTGAGCAATACCAAGTGCTTGTGACGCTATACCAATACGTCCACCATCAAGTGTTTGCATGGCAATCTTGAAACCTTGCCCTTCTTTACCAAGTAGGTTTTCCTTAGGTACTTTAACGTCATTGAAGATTAATTCTCTTGTTGCAGATGAACGAATACCCAACTTATCATAGTGAGTACCAAATTCGAATCCATCCCATCCTTTTTCAACAATAAATGCTGAAATTCCTCTAGTTCCAATACCAGGTGTAGTTACAGCAAAGATAACATAAGTATCTGCTTCACCAGCGTTGGTAATAAATATCTTATTACCGTTTAAGATATAGTGATCGCCATTTAGTACAGCTGTTGTTTCTGTACCACCAGCGTCTGAACCTGCGTTTTCTTCTGTAAGTCCAAATGCACCAATCTTTTCTCCCTTAGCTAAAGGAACCAAGTATTTTTTCTTTTGTTCCTCTGTACCCCAGTCGTTAATAGGGTTGGAACCTAAAGATGTGTGAGCTGATAAAATAACACCTACACCACCATCAACTCTAGAAAGCTCTTCTACAGCTATAGCGTAGTAAATAACGTCTAATCCTGCTCCACCATATTCCTTAGGGAAGTATAATCCCATTATTCCTAGTTCTCCCATCTCTTTTACAACTTCAGTTGGGAATTCATTTCCTTGATCAAGTTTGAATGCAATAGGTTTTACCTTTTCTTCGGCAAATTTTCTCACCTTCATTCTAAACTCTTCATGTTGTTTAGTAGTTTTAAAAAGCATAAGTCCCTCCTTCAAATACTTTGGTTTTATATAAACCATAAAAACTTCTATAAAATACTATACATATAAGTATACATTCATTATACATTAAAAAATGTTAAAAATAAAAATATTAATGAAAACATTTTCCCAAAAAATTAACAATCTAATAATAATTTGCCTTTAAGTAGAATATTTTCATACAAAGGTCTAATCTATCGGATTAATAAAAAAAATAATTAATAATAATTCACTTTAAAGATGTTAAATAAATGTAAAGAATGCTTCGTATAATATATTTATACCCTTTGTTTAATTAAAATAACAGGAATATTAGGCTGTATACTGATAATATATTAAGTATAAATGATTAAAAGGTGAATAAAATGAAAAAATATTTTAAGACATTAGACCAACAAATTGACATATTAGAAGGCCAGGGTTTGGCCATAGAAAACCGGGAAAAGGTAAGGCTTTATCTCTTGAGATACAACTACTACAAGGTTATAAATTCCGGTGCTGATATTTTTTATGAGGACAAGAAGAGAAAAAAATTTATAGAAGGGGTGAATTTCCAAGACCTGGTTGAAGTCCATAAGTTTGATGTGGAATTAAAAAATATTCTACTGATGGCCAGCCTGGATATAGAAAGACATTTTAGGTCCATAGTGTCCCATGTTTTTATGAAAAACCACCAGGAAGCCAATTCTTATTTGGATCCAGAGAACTTTAATAATAATTATAAAGATTTAATAAATACTAATATAAAATATGCTGAAAAGATAATTGAAGAATATGCAGAAGAAATAAACTATTCCAAATCAATCAAGTATTATATGGGTAAATATAATCATGTGCCTTTTTGGTTTTTGGTTAACTTTTATACCTTTGGAAAAATTATAAATTTTTACCAGACCATGAAAAACACTGAAAAAGAAGAGGTTTGTGATTATCTATCAATGTTTTTAAGAGAATCCATGTCCTCTGATCTTAGGATAAAGCCAGATTTACTGGAATCTTTTCTTTTAAATATAAAGGAGATTAGAAATATTTGTGCCCATGATAATCTTATAATCGGCTATAGATGTGAAAATGACACTAAGTATCTTAAGCCCCTGCATGAATACTATGGAATAGATAGGAAGAAGCCTAGAAGGAATGTATTTAATGCCATTATTATCATGCAAGTATTTTTAGATAAAAACCAATTTGATGATATGATTTATAATATAAAGTCCAGTCTTACTGATCTGGAAAAAAATATAAATAAAACAAGTTTTAATAAGTTACTAGGAGCACTAGGAATAGAGGAGGAGTATGGAAAAGATAGAAAAATATAAGGAAGAGATTATAATTTCATTGATTATAGTATTTGCCAACCTGGCCATGTATTTTGATATATATAGTAGGGAGTATTTTATAGGAGCTCAAATAATAAATGGTTTGGCCTTGGCATATTTTATATATAAGATGTTTAACTTAAAGAGGGAGAATAGATAATGAAGATAATTCATTTGGCTGATCTACATATAGGGAAAAGAGTAAATAATTTTTCCATGATAGAAGATCAAAAATATATTTTAAATCAAATTCTACAGCTTATAGATAGTAGGGATGTGGACACAGTTATAATAGCTGGGGACATCTATGATCTTTCAAATCCATCAGCTGAGGCTGTTGGACTATTTGATAGTTTTCTTACCCAATTAAATGAGAGGAAATTAAGGGTTTTAATTACCAGTGGCAACCACGATTCAACAGAGAGGCTGTCCTTTGGATCAAACATATTAAGTGATTCTAATATATTTATATCACCCAAGTATGAAGGAGAAATAGAAAAGGTTGAACTGGATGGTATTAATTTTTACCTATTTCCCCACATTAAGCCCATAGATGTTAGAAGATATTTTCCAGACAGGGAGATTAAAAGCTACCACCAGGCTTTAGAGGCCTTGGTGGAAAGTTTAGATATTGACTATGATAAAACCAACCTGGCCATCTGCCATCAGTTTTTACTGGGAGGAGAGCAAAGTGATTCTGAAGAGCTATCTGTAGGAGGCTTGGACAGGGTTGCTTGGGAAATCTTTAAGGACTTTGACTATGTGGCCCTGGGACATTTACATCGTCCTCAAAAGGTGGGAGCTAACCATATAAGATATAGTGGCTCCCCATTAAAGTATTCTTTTTCAGAGATTAAAAACAAAAAATCCCTACCCTTAATAAGTCTAGGGGATAAAAAGGATTTGGATATAGAATTATTGGACTTGGAGCCTTTAAGGGATATGAGAGAAATAAGGGGAAGCTTTGATCAATTGATGGATCCTCTTAATTATCTTGCCCAGGACCAGGATGACTATGTAAAGATAGTTTTGACAGATGAAAATGAGATAGTAGATGTCATGGGTAAGCTAAGGACCATCTATCCTAATATAATGAATCTGACCTATGATAATAAGAGGACCAAGGAAGAAAAGAAGATTAGGACAGACAAGACCAATATGAAAAAAGATCCCATGGACCTATTTGAAAAGTTTTATAAGCTTAGAAATAATGTGGATTTGGACCAGGAAAAAAAAGAAATAATGACAGAGATAATAAATGATATTTGGAGTGATATATAATGAAACCTATAAGATTAAGCCTATCTGCCTTCGGTCCCTATAAAGACCAGGTGGATATTCCCTTGGATAGGTTGGGGGAAAATGGCATATATTTAATTACCGGAGATACAGGGGCAGGAAAGACAACTATTTTTGATGCTATTACCTTTGCCCTTTTTGATGTGTCCAGTGGAGGCAATAGATCAAAAAAAATGTTTCGTTCTATTTATGCAGACGAAAAAACTCCCACCTATGTGGAAATGGAATTTAAATATAGGGAAGAAATTTACTTGATAAAAAGAATCCCCGAATATAGTAGGCTAAAAAAGAGTGGGGATGGCTATACAAAACAAAACTCAGATGCCTACTTAAAATATCCTGATGGAAGTGAAATATCTGGAGTTGCCAAGGTAAATGAGGCCATAAACGATTTATTGGGCATTGACAAGGACCAGTTCACCCAGATAGCCATGATAGCCCAAGGGGACTTTTTAGACCTTCTTCTAGCTAAAAGTGAAGATAGGCAAAGGCTATTTAGAAATATATTTAAGACCAATAAATATGATCAAATAGAGCAAAGAGTAAAGGATAAAAGAAGTTTTTATAATAAAAAGCTATTGGAACTGGATGCTAGGGATAGGGCAATCCTGGATGGTTTAAGTTTTTCTAGCCCCTCTGAGGGCTTGGGTCTTTTATTGACTAGTGAAAAACCTTGGCATAGTGATAGCCTCCTATCCCATATAGAAGAAGAGATAGCACGCGATGAAAAGGCCTATGAGGAAAACAAAAAAGAAATAGACAAGATAAATATAGACTTAAAAGCTAAAAGAGATCTCTTAAAAGATGCTAGAAAGGACCAGGAAAACTTTAAAAGATTAAAAGATTACCAGGTTAAACTAGATAAACTAGCCCTTGAGGAAAAAGAAATTTTATTTAAAAAGAGCCAACAAAAGTCCATGGAAGAAGAGCTTAGACAGTTGAGCTTGACCTTGAAAAAAATAGAGGAAGACCTGAAGGCCTATGATCTTTTAGAAAAGTTAAAGAAGGACTTGGCAAGTGAAGCCCAAAGACAAGGTCTTTTTAGGCTGGAAAGAGAAAAAAAGGAAATAGAGCTTACATCCTTAGAGAAAAGAAGGAGACAGTTGCTTGAGCTTTTGGACAAGAATTCCAGCAAGAAGGAAGACTTTTTGAAAAAATCCAATGAAAAGAAGGAACTGGAAAGGATTAATGATTTAATTTTTGATTTAAGGTTGGAAATGAATAAGTGGACCAAGGAAAAATCTAAACTCAAGTTAACAGAAAATATCTTATCCAAGGTAAAAGACCAGTATCAGGCTAGTAAGGAAGAATTTGACCTAATGGAAACTAGATATTTCCAAGGTCAGGCAGGAAGACTAGCCCTTAAACTAGAAGAGGGAGAGGTCTGTCCTGTATGTGGATCTAGGGACCACCCTAGAAAGGCTAGTCTGGATGAGAATATACCTGGGGAAGAGGATTTAAAGAATCAAAAAGAAAAAAGAGAGGGTCTATCCACCAGATTAAATGATATGTTTATCCAATATGAAAGCCTGAGAGAGGGTATCTTAAGAGATGAGAAAAACATATTAAGGCAGGCAGAAAGTATTCTAGAAGAAAGTTATGAGACTATAGGGGAAGAATTTGAAGATCATCTAACTAAAAAGGAAGCTATAATAAGTAGTAGGCTCATTATCTTGGATACAGACCTGGAAGAAATTAAGTCTTCGATAGCCCTATTTGAAGAGGCCAGGGAAGACTTAAATAAAATAGGGGAAAACCAGGAAGGTCTTAAAAAAGATATAGATCTTATGAGGGAAAAATTATCAAAAACTGAGACCCAATTAAAGGTTTTAGAAACCACCATAGAGAATAAAAGCCAGGGACTTAGTTTTGAGTCTGAAAAAAATGCTAGAAAAGAATACAATAGCCTAAGCTTAGAAAGTAGAGCCCTGCTTAAGGAGCTAGAAGATATTCTTGAAGCCTATGAAAGATTTATTTCAAGCAAGGCCAGACTGGAATCAGCCATTAAGATATTGGAAGAAGATTTAAAAGACAAGGACTTGATAGATTTAGAAGGCCTGGAGGAGGAAATCAACCAACTAGACCATAGGTTGGAAGAGGTTTTAGTAGAATCTAGACGGATATATGCTGTCTTGGAGAAAAACAAGACTAATTTTAACTTGTTAAAAGAATCCAAGTCCATAAGGGTTAAGCTAGAGGATAAGTATGTTCACCTGGATGAGCTATATAAGACTGTGGCAGGCCAATTATCAGACAAGGAAAAGATTAAATTTGAAACCTATGTGCAAATGGCTTATTTTGAAGAAATCATAGATAGGGCCAATGTGAGATTTAGGGAGATGACCAATGGCCAATATGAACTTAGAAGAAAAATTGATGAAAATGATAGGTCCAGTCAAAGTGGTCTAGAATTGGAGGTTAGGGATTTCTATTCCTTGGATAATAGGGATATAAGGACCTTATCAGGAGGGGAATCCTTTAAGGCAGCCCTTTCCCTTGCCTTAGGTCTATCAGATACTGTTCAAATGTATGCAGGTGGCATAGAGCTCAATACCATGTTTGTCGATGAAGGATTTGGTTCCTTGGACAAGGAATCTTTAAATCAGGTTATTAAGACCTTGGTAAAGCTATCAGAAACAGACAAGCTAATAGGAATAATATCCCATGTGGATAGTCTAAAGGACAGGATAGATAAGAAGATAGTTGTGAAGAAAGATAAGGCAGGGGCCAGCTCCATAGAGTTTGAGGTTTAATCCTATAAATGTTAAAATAAAGATGAAGTGGAACTTAATGAAAAAAGAGAAATAAATATTTAAAACTCCATTTTAATGGAGTTTTTTTGTTAGGAAGGTGGCCTATGGGAGACGTAAAAGAAGTTGGAAGAAAAAGACAAGATCAAATACTTAAAGAGCTAGCAGCCATGACCAAGGAGGAGGCCCTGTCAGCCTATCAGGTAGGTCCTGGTGGCTTAAGAGAAGATGAGATTGAGGATAGAAGGCAAAGCTATGGGGAAAACAAGGTGGAGCACAAGAAGGAAGAGGCTAAGTTTATTAAGCTACTTAAGTCTTTTGCAGATCCTTTCACCTATATCTTAATAGCCCTGGTCCTAGTATCCCTATTTACTGATGTTATTTTTGCAGAGCCTGGTCAAAGGGATTTTAAGTCTATTATTATCATAACTTTAATGGTGGTAATATCAGGAGTTTTGAAATTTGTTCAAGAATCAAAGAGTAGTGATGCGGCTGAAAAACTTTTAGAAATGATAGAAAATACAGCTGCCATTGAAAGACAGGAAACAGGTATTAAAGAAATACCCTTTGATGAAATAGTAGTGGGGGATTTGGTTTACCTATCTGCTGGAGATATGATTCCAGCAGACATTAGGATTCTGGAAGCCAGGGACTTGTTCATATCCCAATCCTCTCTTACAGGAGAGAGTGAGCCTGTTGAAAAGTTTTCCAGGGAAGAAGAGGTTGAGGCTCCCATGGAAAGTGGTAACCTGGCCTTTATGGGAACCAATGTTTTAAGTGGTTCGGCCAAGGGCTTGGTAGTTTCAGTTGGTAAAAATACTATTTTAGGAAATGTTGCTGATTCTATACAAAAATCAAAGGGAGAAACTGGCTTTGAAAAGGGCTTAAACCAAGTTTCCTGGGTTTTAATTAAATTTATCTTTGCCCTGGTACCAGTGGTTTTCTTCATAAATGGTTTTACCAAGGGGGACTGGATAGAGGCTCTTTTATTTGCCATATCCATAGCAGTGGGACTTACCCCAGAAATGCTTCCTATGATAGTGACCACCAGTTTGGCCAAGGGAGCCATATCCATGTCTAAAAAACAGGTGATAATTAAAAACTTAAATTCCATACAAAACCTGGGGGCCATAGATATTCTTTGTACCGATAAAACAGGTACCTTGACTGAGGATAAAATAGCCCTACAGTATCATTTAAATATAGAGGGAGAGTCGGATATTAATGTTCTAAGGTATGGTCTTTTAAATAGCTACTACCAAACAGGCTTAAAAAACCTTATGGACCTGGCTATTATAGACAAGGCAGAGGAATTAAAAGATGACTATGATCAAATAGACTCAGCCCTAAGCGAATTTAAGAAAATAGATGAGGTTCCCTTTGATTTTAATAGAAGGAGAATGTCTGTCTTAATTGAGAGTGACTATGGACTTAGGACCATGATAACCAAGGGAGCAGTAGAGGAAATGTTAGATCTGTCCTCCCATGTGGAGTTGGATGGTAAGACTTATGACCTGGATGATAAATGGCGCAAAACCATAGAAGATAAGGTGAAAAAATTAAATGACAATGGTTTTAGGGTTATAGCAGTGGCTAAAAAAACCAATTCATCACCGGTTGGAGCCTTTTCAGAAAAAGATGAGTGTGACATGACCATGATAGGTTATCTAGCCTTTTTGGATCCACCTAAAAAGTCAGCCATGGAAGCAATCAAGGCCCTGGAAGATAGTGGTGTAGATATTAAAATAATAACTGGGGATAACCTGGAAGTTACCTTAAATGTCTGTAAGCAATTAAAGATAGATGTTAAGGACAGCTATTTGGGAGCAGATGTGGAAAAGATGTCTGATGAAGAGATTTACCAAGTTGCTGACAAGACTACCATCTTTGCCAAGATGAGTCCTGCCCAAAAAAGAAGGGTGGTTAAAACCCTAAGAGAAGAAGGTCATGTGGTGGCCTATATGGGAGATGGAATCAACGATGCGGGAGCCTTGGATGAGGCTGATGTGGGAATATCAGTGGATAATGCAGTAGATATAGCCAAGGAGTCTGCAGATGTTATTCTTCTAGAAAAAGATTTGATGGTCTTGGAAAATGGAATTTTAGAAGGTAGAAAGACCTATATAAATATGATTAAATACATTAAGTTAACAGCATCTTCAAACTTTGGTAATGTATTTTCAATTTTAGTAGCCAGTATTTTGCTACCCTTCCTACCTATGGTTGCCATTCAGATTCTTTTGTTAAACTTAATAAATGATTTAATAGGGACAGCCATCCCTTGGGATAATGTGGATGAGGACATGATAAGAAGGCCCAGGCCTTGGAATGCCTCTAGTATAGGCAGGTTTATGGTTTGGATAGGACCAGTATCATCAATTTTTGATGTTCTAGGATACTTTATTATGTATTTCTTTATAGCTCCCTATGTGACAGGAGGCCAGACATTTAAGCACATAAGTGATCCCTTGGTAAGACAAGAATATATAGCGGTTTTCCATGCTGGTTGGTTTTTGATTTCCATGTGGACCCAAACCTTTATAATTCAAATTATAAGAACAGACAAAAAACCTTTTGTTGAGAGTGTTGCCTCTAGTAGGCTAAACTTCATAAGTATTGTAGGAGTTTTATTTGCCAGTCTAATACCATATTTACCCTTGGGTAAGTCCATTGGCTTTGCTCCCTTGCCCTTGATATTCTATCCTGTTTTAATAGGGATAGTAGTGGGCTATAGTCTTTTGCTAAGTCTAGTAAAGTCCAGGTATATAAAAAGGTTTGGCAGTCTATTATAGTAGAAAAAAAGCAGTCTTTGACTGCTTTTAAAATTTCCATTTTTTATGATCCTTATTGCCGTAAATGGCCACAAACTTTTCCAAATTGTGCTCGATTTTTATTAGGGTTATAATAATTTTTTGTAGTTCATAGTTGTAGAAGTCTGTATAGGTTTCAATGGAATCTAAGTTATTCTTATGGATTAGGGGTCTTAGATCCTCCTGGTAGAAATTATTTAGAAGGGCCAAGGTTTCCTCATTTGTTTTAGGTCTAAATTCCAAATCATTAATTTCCAGGATTAGACTTATGACCAGCCTAAATTTATTGTTTATTTCCTCAACACTTATAATGTCCACATGGGCATTCATGGCAATCTTGTTATTGTTTCTAAGATTATTGTAATTTATATTTATATCCAATAAACTATCCATCAAGGCCTGGCTATCTATTTTATAGTTATTGTCTATGACCATCTTTTTAAAACCATGGTAGATGGTGTCATAGGCGTTTTTATAGGCTTGGATTAAAAAGTATTCAGGCTTGGGCTTGGCTATGGCAAAGTTTATAAAAAGTCCAACGCTAGCTCCAATGAAGGTATCCAAGAGTCTATTGAAGGAATAGATTACAAGCTCCATATCTGAAGTGAAGCTATTGCTCATGATGACTATGAAGACAATAGTTGCCAAGACTAGGGCTTGGGACCAATTAAACTGGTTACAGACAACGATGATGATTAAGACTCCCAGTCCCATGGTTATAGGGTTTACTAAATTTAGTAGCTGGAAGAGGATGGCCATTAAAACACCGACAATGGTTGCCAACATTCTATTTATAGACTTGTCTACAGAATCATGCATATTATTGGCAAGCGAAATAATGGTTGCAGAAGCAACCATGGAAGGGCTTTGTAAATTTAATAAATTAGCTATAGATACACTTATAATAACTCCAAGAGCTGTTTTTAAGGATCTCATTCCAATAATTTTTTTATTCATAATAACCTCTCCTACCTATTATATAATATAACCCAAAAAAGCAAAAAAATAACCACCTATTAATAGATGATTATTTTTTCGTATATTTAGCTTATAACTCTTGTCTAATTATCTTTTTTGAAAGTTAAGAACCAGTCTTTCATTTCGTATGCATCTTTATCGCCTGCAACTAAATCCATTCTTTCCCTAACTGCTCCACAAGTTCCTGGTGGTGGTACAATTACGTCTTTTCCTGGTTCCCAATCAGCTGGTAAAGCTACTGCTTCAGCTTCAGCTTTTTGTAATCCTATTAAGATTCTCTTGATTTCTTTAAAGTTTCTACCTAATGATGCTGGGTAGTAAAGAATTGTCTTAATAATACCCTTTGGATCGATGAAGAATACCGCTCTTACAGCATTTGTATCTGATTCACCTTGTAGCATACCGTATTTGTTGGCTACGTCCATTTTAATGTCAGCTATTAGAGGAAATTCTACTGTTGGATTTTCAATTCCATTCCAGCTATATCCCTTGATAGCATTTAACCATGCTAAGTGTGAGTGAATTGAGTCGATTGATAAACCAACTAATTCTGTATTTAATTCTCTAAATTCATCATGCATGCTTGCAAAAGTCATGAATTCAGTAGTACAAACTGGTGTAAAGTCTGCAGGGTGGGAGAATAAAATTACCCATTTACCTTCATAATCTGCAGGAAAATTAACTTCCCCTTGTGTTGTTTCTGCAACAAATTCTGGTGCTCTAGTACCAATTAATGGAAAGTTTACTTTGTTTTCAACGTTCATGTTTTCCATATTTCCCTCCTAATTTATTTACAATATTTACAAAGTCCTTTAAGGACTATTTCCACATCGTCTATTTCAAAATCATCTAAACCCTTATATTTGTCTGATGCCTTATAAGGGAAGTTATATACCCTTTGACACTTGCTACAGACAAAATGACCATGCTCCTCGGTTACCAGGTCAAATCTAATTTCGTGATGGTCTACAGACATGGGACTAACTAATCCCTTTTCTAAAAACAAGTTTAAGGTGTTGTAGACTGTCGCCTTAGATAAGGTTGGAACTTCAAGTAAAAGTTTTTTATAAATGGTATCCGCTGTTGGATGCTCCTGATCACTCATAAGATATTCCAAAACCTTTATTCTCTGAAAAGAAGGCTTTATATCTTTTTCTTTTAGTAGTTCAATTACTTTTTCTGATTTATCTTTCATAAAGACCTCCCTTCGAGTAGGTTGTATTGGTTCTTGTTTTAGAATCATTCTAAATATATAATAACTCAAAAGATTGGACTTGTCAAATTTAAATATCAATATTTTATAATATAGTTATAAAAAGGCTAAATAGCTGGGTACAGAAAAAAAGAAGGCAATGCCTTCTTCTTCTACCTTGGTCATCATATGGGTGAGAGACCATAAGAGATTGTATTGTAAAGAGTAACCATTGGACAGCTCATCAATGGTTATGTGATGACCATGCTTGTAACTGGAATCAAGCTTAGGTGTGGCCACGAGCTATATTTATAGCTTCTACTACTATAATATCAAAGCTGGAAAATATTGCTTGTCATATTTATTAACTAATATTTATAAAGATTAGTTTAACGAATCAAGATACCTGGCCATATAAACTCCACAGGCTGAGGCTTGGGATAGGGAATGGGTTATACCAGATCCATCTCCTATGGCAAAAAGACCTTCTTGTTCAGTCTCAAAGTTTTCATTGACCTTTATTTTGGAATTATAGAATTTCACCTCTACTCCATAAAGAAGGGTATCCTCATTGGCTGTACCAGGTGCTATCTTATCCAGTTGATAGATCATTTCTATGATATCATCCAGCTGTCTTTTAGGTATAACCAGGCTTAGGTCTCCTGGAGTAGCCTTTAGGCTGGGCTTGGTAAAGCACTTTTTCATTCTTCTTTCACTGGATCTTCTACCCTTTACCAGGTCTCCAAATCTTTGCATTAAAACTCCTCCACCTAGCATATTGGATAGTTTGGCTATGGACTCTCCGTATTCATTAGAGTTCTTAAAAGGTTCTGTAAAGGTGTTTGATACAAGAAGGGCAAAGTTTGTATTCTCAGATCTTTTAGCCTTGTCCGCATAGGCATGTCCATTTACGGTGATTACTCCATTGGTGTTTTCAGCTACAACCTTACCATAAGGGTTCATACAAAAGGTTCTGACCATATCGTTATATTTATCAGTCTTATAGATAATCTTACTTTCATAGACCTGGTCAGTGATATTCTTAAACACTTCAGCTGGAAGTTCAACTCTCACTCCTATATCTACCCTATTACTTTTGGTTTCCAAATTGAATTTTTCAAAAATGGAGCTCATCCATTTGGAGCCAGACCTGCCAGAGGCCAGGACTAGAAGGGGGGCTTTAAAGCTTTCTCCACCCTCGGTAACTACTTCATATGTATGGTCCTTATAGTTTATTTGGTCAGCTGTAGTATTGAATAAATAATCAACCTGGTCCTTGGTATAGTCATAGACCTTTTTTAAGATTTCATAGTTTCTATCAGTGCCAAAATGCCTTACCTTGGCATTTAATAAGTGCATATTATTTTTTAAGCATAGACTTTTTAAGTCTGTATTGGCAGTTTCGTATAGGATGGAATCATATTCATCAAAAGAAACTAAAACCTGGTCCACATACTCCATTAGGCTTATGGCCTGGTCAGCTCCTATAATAGTGTGAAGGTCTCCTCCAAACTCATTGGTAATATTGTACTTACCATCAGATAGGGTTCCAGCTCCCCCAAACCCGTTCATAATATTACATGGTTTACAGTGGATACAATTATCTACTTTTCCTTCTGTTATAGGGCATTTTCTTTGATGAATACTGTTACCAGCATCCATAATTAGTATTTTTTTATTACTTTTTATTTTAGTGAATTCATAGGCTGCAAAAACACCTGCAGCACCTGCTCCGACGATTATTACATCATAGTCTTTCATTTTTTTACCTCCTGGTCTTTTCTGACCATTAATATTATACCTTAAATCAGTCCTTGATAGTGTAAACTACCAATTTAATTTATAATATTGTAATATTTGTGCTATAATTGACTAATACTATAAAAACGAGGGATATTATGATAGAAGCAAGAAATTTAGTTAAGGAGTTTTCTGTAGATCAAAAAAACTTTAAGGCCTTAAATGATGTTAGTTTTAAGGTGAAAAAGGGTGAAATCTATGGGATTATAGGCTTGAGTGGGGCTGGGAAATCCACTTTGGTTAGGTGTATTAATAGACTTGAAATGCCAGATTCAGGTTCCATATTAATAGATGGTTTAGATATATTAAAAATGAACGAAAAAGACCTGGCCATCCAAAGGAAGGATATAGCCATGATTTTTCAGTCTTTTAACCTATTTAATCAAAAGACTGTTGCTAAAAACATAGCCTATCCAATGGAAATAGCAGGTTTTAAAAAGGAAGAGATAGAAGAAAGAGTTGATATGCTCTTGGGCTTTATAGATTTGAAGGATAAGAAGAATGAGTATCCTTCTAGACTATCAGGCGGGCAAAAACAAAGGGTGGCCATAGCCAGAGCCCTTGCAACTAAGCCAAAAATTCTTTTATCAGATGAGGCCACATCAGCCCTTGATCCATCCAATACGCAAATGATTTTGGATATTCTTAGAAAGGCTGTTGAGGAATTTAATTTAACTATAATAATGATAACCCACCAAATGGAGGTGGCCAAGGATATATGTACTAGAATAGCTGTTATGGAAGACGGTAGGATAGTTGAAGAAAATAATGTGGAAGAGTTATTCAAAAATCCCAAGCATAAGGTAACCAAATCCTTTATAAAAAGCTTAAAGGACAATACAGAGGAAGAGGTTTATAATAAGACTAATTTTTCTGGAAGATTATTCACTTTAAACTTTGATGATAGGACAGCTAGAGACCCAATTGTATCCCAGGTCATCAAGGAGACCCAGGTGGATATAAATATTCTATCGGGTAATATAAATAAACTTCAGACTACCAGTGTTGGTTATTTGACCATAGAGATTTTAGGAAGTGATGAAGAGATAGACCAGGCCATAAAAGCCTTCAATAAAAAACAAGTAAGATTGGAGGAATTATAATGTTTGATATATTAAAATCAGCGACCTTAGAAACCATCTATATGGTATTTTTCTCCACTGTTTTTGCCTTGATTTTAGGGGCTCCCATAGCCATTATCTTATATATTGTAAGACCTAGGGGACTAAAGGAAAATAAATTTGTCTTTAGAATCCTGGACTTTATAATAAATATATTAAGATCTATACCCTTTATCATCATGATGATTTTGGTATTTCCCCTGTCTAAATTGATAGTGGGAAAGAGTATAGGAAGTACGGCGGCCATTGTGCCCTTGGCCATAGCAGCTGCCCCTTTTGTCACCAGGATGTTTGAAGCGTCCTTTGAAAAGGTAGATAGGGGAATTATAGAGGCAGCCAAGTCCATGGGAAGTAGCAATGGACAAATAATTTTTAAGGTACTCTTGCCCGAAGCCAGGGCAAATTTAATTAATGATATTACCATGACCATTATTAACCTGATAGGATACTCAGCCATGGCTGGAAGTATCGGAGGGGGAGGATTGGGAGACACAGCCGTTAGATACGGTGTGAATAACTACCAATTTGACGTTTTAGTAATGGCTGTGATAATAATTGTACTGCTGGTTCAGTTGGTACAATATATAGGGACAAGGCTTTCTATGAAAGCAAATAAATTATAGGAGGGAAAGATGAAGAAAAAAGTAGCACTAGTTTTAGCCTTATTATTGGTTCTAGTGGGATGCGCAGGCAAAAAGTCAGATGACTCCAAGCTTGTTATCGGCATATCACCAGGTCCTCAAGAAGCTATAACTGAACTTGTAAAAGCTCAACTTAAGGAGCAAGATATTGATTTAGAAGTAAAAGTATTTACTGACTATGTTCAGCCTAATGTGGCCTTGGACGATGGCAGTATAGACGCAAACTTCTTCCAACATAAGCCATACATGGATTTATTTGTAGAAGAAAAGGGAGCAAAACTCATGTCCCTAGGCGGGGTTCATATAGAGCCAATAGCCTTTTATTCAGACCAGGTTAAAAGCTTGGACGACTTAAAGGAAGGCGATGAAATTTTAATACCAAATGATTTATCCAATGGGGCCAGGGCTCTATTGCTTTTAGAAAAAAATGGTTTGATAAAGCTTGATGAATCAAAGGGATTAAATATCACTGAAAATGATATAGTAGAAAATCCTAAAAATATTAAGATAAGTCCTACTGAGGCTTCTTTGCTGACCAGGACCTATAAGGATGTGGCTGGAGCAGTTATAAATAGTAATTTTGCTATAAACTCAGGTCTAAACCCTTTAAAGGATGGTATAGTGATTGAAGATGAAGATAGTATTTATGCTAATATCATTGCCATTAGAGAAGAAGACAAGGATTCAGATGCTTTAAAAGCTTTAATAGAAGCTTTTCAATCAGAGGAAGTTAAGGACTTTATCCTTAGTGAGTATGAAGGTTCCATAATTCCTGCATTTAAATAAAAAATAAGAGGCTAAAGCCTCTTTATAAGTTCGTCTCTATTCCAGAGAATAATGCCATTAGCCTCAGCCAGGTTAATGGCATTTTTTGTAAAATAATTATTGGTTACCACCACTCCAAGATCACAGTCGTGATAGTCTAGACCTGTTTTAACCTCTTGTATGGCTGAATTGCCAACCTTATTTGAATAAAGCTTACACTGGATGGCATATCGAAGTCCATCATATTCACCGATAAGGTCAACTCCATAATCATTGGTTCTAGGTAGTAGGACCACATTTTTAAATTTATTCTTTTTCAAGACTTTTAACATATATTCTTCAAATTCAAAACCTGTCATCTTGTCTATTCTTCTAATTTCTCTTTTTTTATTAACCAAGTTAAAGTCAAATAATCTTAAAATAAAAATAAGAAGAGATTTTACGGCCACAATAAGATAGCCTAAAAGATTTAATAATATATTAAAAAAGATTAATATTCCCTCCCAAATAGCATGAAATACAAATTTAACTAATCTCATAATAAAAACCTCCAAGTCAATTATAGCATTTTAAGGTAAAAAAGATAAAAAAATAGTTGACTAATGGTCATTATGCGCTTATAATAAACAATGAATTGACTAATGGTCATAAATTTTTTTGAAAGGAAGTGAGAAACATGGGAAGAGTAGAAAGAAATAAGGAAATCAAAAGAAATGCACTAATAGAAGCGGCCTACCAACTTTTTAATGAAAAGGGATTTCAGAATACGACCATAGAAGAAATCACAAGAGAAGCAGGAGTAGCCAAGGGAACATTTTACCTTTACTTTAAAAACAAGAAGGATATAGAAAGATATTTAATAATTGAGAAATCATATGTGATACTTATTAAGGCCATAGAGAAGGCTAGTAAGGATGCCTGTGAGCCAGTTGATCAATTTATTAAGTTCTTGGACTATCTTATAGATTATTTTAAAGAAAACGAGGATCTCTTAAAGATAATTCATAAGAATTTATCTTGGGGAATATTCACCAGTATATGGTATGACAAAAATAACAAGGATAGGATAGAGAAGGTAGAAGAAGTACTAAGACATTTCTCAGATTCAGTTTCTCCTAAAGAAATACCTGAAGAGAAAAAACCTATAGTACTATTCATTATTTTAGAAATGTTTGGTTCTGTACTATACAGCACCATAATAGATAAGGAGCCTGTCGAAATAGATGTGGTCAAGCCAGTAATGTTTGACAGCATAAGAAAGCTTCTTAAATAAGAAAGTTTGGAGTGATATGATGGAAAAGTTCAGTAAATGGTTAGTAAAACATCATAAATTAATCCTAATAGTATCCATACTATTATTGATTCCTTCTTATATAGGAGTTAAAAATACAAAGATTAATTATGATATTTTAGACTATCTACCAAAAGATTTAGACTCAACTAAGGGACAAATAGTTCTAGATGAGGATTTTAACAACGCCTCCACCGGTTTTTTTATGATAGAAAAAGACGATGTGGCGGAAGTTTTAAGAGTAAAAGAAGAAATTGAAAATATTGAAGGTGTCAATAAGGTAGTTTGGAGAGACGATCTAGTTGACGTGGTGGTACCAGAAGAAGTTTTGCCAGATGAAATAAGGGATGTTTTTTATTCAGAAGATACTACCTTGTTATTGGTTAAGTTCGATGAAGGATCATCTTCTGAAATAACACAAGATGCGATAGATAAAATAAGAAATTTAGAATCTAGCTCACAATATTGGCTATCAGGAATGTCAGCCATAGGTAAGGACACCAAGGAATTAGCAGATAAGGAAACACCAATTTATATAGCAATAGCAGTTGCCTTGAGTTTTCTAGTGCTTTCATTGACTACAGAATCTGTAGTTATACCAGTGCTTTTCCTATTAAATATAGGATTTGCAGTTGCCTATAATATGGGAACAAATATTTTCCTAGGTCAGATATCTTATCTTACAAAGTCAATTGCAGCAGTATTACAGTTGGCTGTTACCATGGACTATTCAATCTTCCTTTACCACAGGTATGAGGACGAGAGAAAAATTAAAGGTAATAAGGAAGAGGCCATGGAAATAGCTGTAGGACAAACCATAACAGCTATTACGGGAAGTTCCCTTACTACCATAGCAGGGTTTTTGGCCCTATTGGCCATGAACCTAGGTTTGGGTAAGGATATTGGTTTAGTTATGGCCAAGGGAGTTGTTTTTGGACTCTTAACAGCGGTTACTACCCTACCTTCCTTAATGTTAGTGTTTGATAAGCTAGTTCATAGGTTCCAACACAAGATTATCCTACCTAAGTTTGAGAAGTCATCTAAGTTTATCTTAAAGAACTATAAGTGGTTATTGATAGTATTTGTAGTCCTATTTATACCTTCTATTTATGGAAGTAGAAGAACGGAAGAGTACTATGACTTGGATAGATCATTGCCAGATGATATGCCAGCCATAGAAGCTACTAGGAAATTAAAAGACGACTACGATATGTCATCAACTCATTTTATGATAATAGATTCTAAGATGAGCAATAATGATAAACATGATTTAATCAAGGAAATAGAAGGTGTTGAAGGAATTACCAAGGTAATAAATGGTAGTAACTTTATAGGTCTTAGAATTCCTAAGGAATTTATTCCAGATGATTTAATGGAAAACTTTGAGAAAAATGAGATGGAAAGCATTACCATCCAATCAAGTTATAAGACAGCCAGCAATGAAGTAAACAGTCAAATAGAAAAAATTAGAGAAATCGGTAAAAAATATGATGAGGAATCACTTTTAACAGGTGAGGCAGTTCTTACGAGAGACCTTACTATAATAGCTGATGAGGACTTTAAGAGGGTAAATACATTTTCAATAATTTCAGTATTTGTAATTATTGCTCTAGTATTTAAATCTATTTCAGTTCCAGTCCTATTGATAATGGCTATCCAATTGGCAATATTTATTAATATGTCTGTTCCTTACTATATAAACCAAACTATACCATTTGTGGCAGGAATCATTATAGGAACCATTCAATTGGGATCAACCATTGACTATTCTATATTGATGACAACCAGATATATAGAAGAACTTCAAGGTGGAGTAGAAAAACACTTGGCCATGGAACATACCATAAAGGAAACTTCCAGATCAATTGTATCATCTGCCCTAGCCTTTATAGCGGCAACCTTGGGAGTAGGAATTTACTCCAACATGGAAATAGTTGGTGTTATGAGCAGGATGATGGCAAGAGGATCATTTGTAAGTATGTTGGTAATTATTTACTTATTACCATCCATATTATTGGTTTCAGAAAAATTAATACTAAAGACAACAAAGAAAAAATAGGGTGATATGATGAAAAGAACAAATAAAATAACAGCTATAGCTTTATCTGCCTTAATAACAGTAAATATGGCAGTTCCAAGCATAGCTTTTGCAAAAACAAGTATAGAAAAAGATGAATCAATATTTGTAAATATGGATTCAGATGGAAAGATAGAAAGTCAAATAGGTAGTGTATGGCTACATTCAGACAAGAATATTAACTATAGTGAAGAAACTAAACTAAAGGATATAAAAAACCTTAAGGGTAAGGAAGAATTCAAATTGGAAAGTGATAGATTAAGTTGGGACTTGGCTTCCAATGAAGTTTACTACCAAGGTAATTTGGATGAGAAAATGCCTTTAGACATTAGGGTTAGTTATAGCTTAGATGGAAAGACTGTTAAGAAGGAAGATCTTAAGGATGTTTCTGGTAACTTGAAAATTAATGTTGATATGGTTAATAGGGATGAGGAATTTAAGCTTATGAATGGTAAAAACCAAAAGATTTATGTTCCACATGCAGCCTTAACCACTATGATCTTTGATGTGGATGAAGTATCCAATGTAAAGATAAATTCAGGTAAGATTGTAAATGAAGGTAAGAAGGTTGTAGCAACTAATCTATCCATGCCAGGCATGAATGAAATTTTTGAAGATAAACTAGAAGATTTGGATGTGGACTTGGACAAGCTATTTAAAGATACCATGGAAGTTGAAATGGAAGTAAAAGACTTTACTATGCCAAGTATTATGGTTGTTATAGCTGATGAAGATCTAGATACAGAAAAGATAGACAAGGCAAATGACTTGGACGAATTACTAGATGGACTTAATGAGTTAAAAGAAAATAGTGATAAAATCATGGATGGTATCACTGAATTAAACAAGGGATCCAAGGAATTACAAGATGGAACCAACCAATTAAGCGATGGAGTATCCAAGTTAAGTGATGGTGGTAACAAGTTATACGATGGGGTTTTAAAACTATCAGATAATACACCAAAACTAGTGGCTGGTAGCAAGCAATTGGAAGATGGTATGAATAAGTTGGGTGGAGGCCTTAATGAATTAAGTTCAGGAACATCCAAGTTAGAAGAAAAATCTAAACTTATAGGTACTAGCAGTAGTCAACTATATGCAGGAAGTGTTCAATTGGACGATGGTATAAATGAATTGGTAGCTGCTATTAAACCTTTATTAGCCTTAAATGCTGACAAGGGCAAGATAGAAATGATCAATCAAATTGAAAACTTTGCCAAGGGAACCCTACAAGTTTTATCCTCTCTAGATGGTTCAGCCAATGAAATAGTTGCCAGCCTAGAAGGATTGAACAATCAAAGTATCCAATTGGGACAATTAATAGAACAAACAGCCCCAGGAGAAGAAGATAAAGAAAATGTTAAGCTTATAGCAGCCAACCAAGGTTTGGTAGCTGTTAAGGCAGGTATAGATAATCAAATAGAAGGACTAAATAAAAAATTAGGACAAATGCAAGCTCAAGCCCAAGGCCTAAATGAACTTAAGCTTGGAGCTCAAACAATTATAGAAAAATGTGAAGCTTTAAAACAAGGCTTAAACCCTGAAGCAGGAAATGAAGAAATGGAAGCCAAGTTAAATCAATTACTTGCAGGCTCCAACCAATTAAGAAGTGGTTTGGAACAATTCTCAACAGGTCTAAACAATGAATTATTGCCTGGTATTTCTCAATTAAAGGCTGCATCAGACCAATTAAGCCAAGGTTCAAGCCAATTATCAATTGGTTTTGCTGAATTGAACAAGGGGTTAAATACCCTAGGAAATGGAGTTAACCCTCTATTAGCAGGTAGTCAACAGTTGAGAGATGGTCTAAATACCCTAGATTCCAAGACTGGTGATTTAACAGACGGAGTTAAAAAGTTAAATGAAGGAACAGCTGAATTGGAAGAAGGCTATAGCAAGTTTAACAAGGAAGGTATTTACAAATTGACAGATGAAGCTAAGGAAAAAACAGACAGCATCAAGGACTTAATAGAATTAAAGGACGCTGTATTTGACTTGGCCAAGGACAGATATTCAATCACAGGAAGAGCTGTTGATATGGATGTTGTTCTAACACAAAAATATATTATTAAAATAGATTAATAAATAGGGATCCGGCTAAGACCGGATCTTTTTTTATAAAATAGTTGACAAAGTATAATTATTAAGTTATTATGAATAGCAATTAAAGATAATCTTTGAAGCAAAGAGTAGCTGTGGGAGTAAATCTTCCAGAGAGTCGCATTTGGTGGGAAGCGATAGATGAAAGGACAGTGAAAAGAGTTGCTGAGATAGGTGAGACAAAACGAAAGTGAGTATCTCATCTCGCAAAAAAAGCGTTAAATTTTTTGAGTTGATCATTTAGATTAATAGAGTGGTACCGCGGGATTCTCGCCTCTTTAGGAGGGGAGTTTTTTTATTTTAGGGAAAACTTTATTTAAATGGTTAATAAGAGTGGCAACACGGGTATACCGTCTCTTAATAGAGGCGTTTTTTTATTGTTTATTTTAGGGAGAGTAGTATGAAAAATAAAAAATTTATTAGCCTGCTATTGATTGTATTATTAATAATCAGCGGCTGTGGCAAGGATGTTGAAAAAAAAGAAGGAAGAGTTGGAGAAATCCAAGAAAAAGGTAAATTGGTAGTAGCTACAAGTGCAGACTATCCTCCATACGAATATATAGAAAATAAGGATGGTAAGGATGAGATAGTAGGATTTGACATAGAAATAGTAAAGTACATAGCAGATGCCTGGAAGGTGGATTTAGAAGTTAAAAACGTGGAATTTGAAGCCCTACTTATGGGATTAGAATCAGGCATGTATGATATGGTTATAGCAGGTATGACCCCAGACCCTAGCAGGAAGGCCAGCTTCTCAGATATATATTACAATGCTGAGCATGGTTTAATAGTTAGAAGTGAAGATGCGGATGAATATACCAGTCTGGAAGACATGAAGGGAAAGAAAGTTGGAGTTCAGTTGGGATCTGTTCAAGAAGATATCTTGGACAAGATGGATGGGGTTGATAAACAGGCCCTAGGTTTAATAACCAACCTTATTATGGAACTAAAGACAGACAAGATAGATGGAATTTTAATGGAAAAACCTGTGGCAGAATCCTTTGCTAAGGTTCATTCAGAGCTAAAGGTTGTAGATAGCATATCTATCATAGATGAAACAGGAGGATCTGCCATAGCCATGAGGGAAGATGATGGCCAGTTGGCAGAAGAAGTAAATGTGGTCTTAAATAAGATCAAAGAAGAGGGACTTGTTGACAAGTGGATAGTAGAAGCCAATGAGGCAGCCAGTGAAGAGCAAAGTGATTCCTATGGAAACTTCTACCTGGCAGGTATTAAATTTACCCTACTTCTATCATTTTTCTCATTGGTTTTAGGTTTTGTATTAGGACTTATTATAACCAAGATGAGAATGAGTGATTATAAGGGCTTAAAACTTATAGCAGGGATCTTTGTAGAAATTATAAGGGGAACTCCTCTTATGGTTCAAATCCTTCTTGTTTATTATGGTAGCGATACTTTCGGTATCAATATGGGGGCCTTTACAGCTTCTTTAATAGCAGTTGCCATCAATAGTGGAGCCTATGTATCTGAAATAATAAGATCAGGTATTGAGTCTGTTGACAAGGGACAGATGGAGGCTGGAAGATCTTTAGGTTTAAGCAAGAAACAAACTATGAATAAGATTATTATGCCCCAGGCCATAAGAAATATTTTACCGGCCTTGGGAAATGAGTTCGTAACCTTGATTAAGGAAACATCTATAGCGTCAACTATAGGGGTGGCAGAGCTTATGTACCAAACGAAAAAGGTTCAAACCTTGAGTTTTGAAGGTATTAAACCACTTTTATTTGGAACCCTTATTTACTTTATATTGACCTTTAGTATTTCCCTAGTAATGAAGAAATTGGAAAGGAAGTTGGCCCACAATGATTAAGATTAAAAATTTATACAAGAGTTTTGGAGAAAAAGAAATATTAAAAGGCATAGATTTAAATATAGAAAAGGGAGAGGTGGTTTCTATTATAGGACCTTCAGGATCAGGTAAGTCCACTCTTTTAAGGTGTATGAACCACCTGGAAAAACCAGATGATGGAGAAATCTACTTTAAGGATCAATTGGTTGGTCAAAGTGAGGCCAGTCTAAATGAAATTAGACAGAGTATGGGAATGGTCTTTCAAAGTTTTAACCTTTTTCCCCACAAGACAGTTATGGAAAACATAACTATGGCTCCCTTGTTAACAGGTAGGGCAACTGCCCAAGAGGCAGAAAAAAAGGCCTTGAACCTCTTAAAGATTTTAGGCTTGGAGGATAAAAAAGACGTTTATCCAACTACCTTATCAGGGGGACAAAAGCAAAGAATAGCCATGGCCAGAGCCTTGGCTATGGAACCAGAACTTATGCTTTTTGACGAGGTAACATCAGCCCTAGATCCGGAAATGGTAGGAGAGGTTTTAGATGTTATGAAGGACTTGGCCCTATCAGGCATGACCATGGTAATAGTTACCCATGAGATGAATTTTGCAGAAAACATATCAGACAGGGTGATTTTTATGGCAGATGGACATATAGTTGAAGAGGGTAGTCCAGAAGAGGTATTTGAGAATACTAGAGAGCAAAGGACTAAAGACTTCCTATCAAAAGTGCTATAATAGTAGATATAGTTTTTAATTCATGGGAAAATGGGTAAATATCTAAATGTATGAATTGAAAAAAGATTGTATATATGCTAAAATAGCTTAACTAAATTATGATAGGGGGACTTAAATGAACATTCCACAGGTGGCTTCTGAGGTTGGACCCAGTAGGGGGAATTTGGGAGCACAGATAGGTTTAATAGTATTACTAACGTTAATAAATGCATTTTTCTCAGCGGCAGAAATGGCCTTGGTTTCTTTGGATAAAAATAAACTAAAGCAAGAGGCTGAAGAGGGGGATGCCAAGGCAAGAAAAATATTAAATGTATTGAAAGATCAATCAAAGTTTTTATCAACTATACAGGTTGCCATAACCCTGGCTGGTTTCTTTAACTCAGCAGCGGCAGCGACAGGTATAGCTTCAAAATTAGGTGGCTTGATGGAGGTACAGAATATACCTTATCCATACACACTGGCAACCATTTTAATTACTTTGGTTTTATCTTACATAACCATAGTATTTGGAGAGTTGGTTCCAAAGAGAGTGGCCCTAGTTAGAAGTGAGAAATTCGCTAGAAATGCCATTGGGGTAATAAACTTTACATCTAAGGTTTTTGGACCTTTTGTAAAATTACTTTCCCTGTCCACTAATTTTGTCTTAAAAATATTTGGCATTAGTTCAGAGGATGTTGAAGAAAGAATAACAATAAATGATATAAAGTCAATGTTACAAATAGGTGAGGATCAAGGTATTATAGATCCTATAGAAAGCGATATGATAAATTCCGTAATAGGCCTGGATGAGACTAGCGCTGAAGAAATAATGACGGCTAGGCCGGAGGTATTTACTATAGATGTAAATGATTCCTTCGACAAGTACTTGGATGAAATGCTCAACTTAAAATACTCTAGAATACCAGTTTATGAAGATGATGTGGATAATATCATTGGAATCCTATATTTAAAAGATTATTTATTGGCAAGTTATCAAAATGGCTTTGAGAATGTGGATATTAGATCCATATTAAAACCTGCTTATTTTGTACCGGAAAGAAAGAACATTAATGAATTATTTAATGATCTACAAAGTACCAATAGATATATGGCTCTACTTATTGACGAATACGGAGGCTTTTCAGGTATAGTTACCATGGAGGACTTAATAGAGGAAATAGTTGGTGATATTGATGATGAATATGACCATGATGAGCCAGAAATAGAAAAAATAAATGACGATATTTTCATGGCTAGGGGATCTCTTTCTATTAAGGAGATGAATACCCAATTGGGTGTTGAGGTCGATGAAGATAGTGAGGACTATGATACCCTAGGTGGTCTAGTAATTTATCTACTAGGTCATATACCAGAAGATGGCGAAACCTATCTTTTCCAATATGAGGGATTGGAAATATTTGTTATAGATGTTAAGGAAAAGAGGGTCCAAGAGGCTAGGTTAAAAAGACTTCCCTTGGAAAGTGAAGAGGAAGAAGATAAGGAAGAAGAGGACTAAGACCTTTCGAAAGAAAGGTCTTTTTTTTGAATAATAATAATCTATTAGGTATAATTGACTTAAATAAGGAGAGAGTATGATAAAAATAGTATTTTTTGATATAGATGGCACCCTGTTGCCCTATGGTCATAAGGACCTGTTGGAATCTACCAAGTTGGCCTTGGGCCAGCTAAAGGAAAATGGGATTAAAATAGCCATTTCATCTGGTAGGCAAAAAAACCAAATACAAGGGGGGATTAAGAATCAGGGATTTGATGCCTATGTGTCCATTAACGGCATGTTATGTTCAGTTGGAGACCAGGTTATCTATAGGAAGCCCTTGGAAGAAGAAGATAAAAATTATATTATCGATTTGATGAATAAAAAGGATATTTCTGCCTTTATAGTAGAGGAAGAAAAAATTTATATGAACTATATGAGTGAAAAGTTTAAAAGAAATATGCTTAGATATAAACTACCCCAACCAGACCTAAAAGATTATATAGATCCTACTAGAGCAGGAGATGTCTATCAGGTTGTGGTCTTTGCAGAAGATGAAAACAAATATGAAGAGGTGGCTAAAAATAGCAAGAAGATAAAAATTGTAAACAAGATGCCAGATGGAGTCGATATGGCCCATGCAGGTGGAGGCAAGGACAAGGGGATAAAAAAGGTATTAGACTACTATGGTTATGAAGAGGATGAAGCCTTGGTTATAGGGGATGGCTACAATGATATCTCCATGATAAGGGCCTTTAAAAATAGTATGGCCATGGGAAATGCCTCAGAAGAAGTAAAGAGATACGCATCCCATATTGGAGAAAGAGACGTGGATGATGGAATATATAAGGGGCTAAAGTATTTTGGCCTAATCTAGGAGGAAGGATTTGAAAAAAGTTAAGAAGGCTGTTATACCTGTTGCAGGATTGGGTACAAGATTCTTACCAGCTACTAAGGCTGAACCAAAGGAACTCTTGCCAATTGTTGATAAGCCAGCCCTACAATACATAGTAGAGGAAGCAGTAGCTGCAGGTATAGAAGATATAATATTTATTACCAATAGGGGTAAAACCAGTATAGAAGACCACTTTGATAGGGCCATAGAACTAGAACTTGCCCTAGAAAAGACGGGAAAGACAGAAGAATTAACCATGGTTAGGGATATTTCTAACCTGGCTAACATTTTTTATGTAAGGCAAAAAGAAACCAAGGGTCTGGGTCATGCAATTTTAAAGGCAAAATCTTTTGTGGGTGATGAGCCCTTTGCCATACTTCTTGGAGACGATATGGTTTATAACCCAGATCAACCTGCCATAGGCCAGTTAATTGATAAGTATGAAGAAACAGGTCAATCTATTATTGGCTGTCAAAGGGTAGACATAAGTCAGATTAACAAGTATGGATCCTTAGATGGTAGCCAGGTGGATGATAGGACCTATATAGTTAAAAACTCAGTTGAAAAACCCAGCCCAGAAGAGGCACCTTCCAATGTGGCCATTTTAGGCAGACATGTATTTAATCCAGAGATATTTGATTATTTGGAAGAGACCAAGGCCGGATACGGAGGAGAAATTCAACTGACAGATGCCATGGATGCACTGGCTCAGGACAAGGAGCTTTTAGCATATATATTTGAAGGAAGAAGATATGATATCGGAGACAAACAGGGTTTTTTAGAGGCCACTGTAGAGTATGCCTTAAGAGATGAAAAGTTAAAGGCTAATTTTTCTACTTATCTTAAGGATATAGTTGAAAAAATTTAGGAGGTAAATATGTCAAAAGTAGCTTTTTTTGCATTTAGAAACCACAAAATGTGTTTTACTCATTTAATGTTAAATGCCCTTGATATTGTGGAAAAGGGAGGTCAAGCCAAAATAATTTTTGAAGGTGAAGCCGTTCAATTACCACCAGTACTAGAAGGGGAAAACAATGGACTATATTTAAAGTGTAAGGAAGAAGAAATCATTGCAGGAGTTTGTGAAGCTTGCTCTAAAATGATGGGAGTTTATGAAGACAATGCTAAACTTGATATTGAGTTTTTAGGGGACTTAAAGGGTCATCCTGCCATGGAAGACTACCTAAAAGAAGGATATCAAATAGTAACCTTATAAAAGAAGAAAAGAAAAGGAGGATATATCCTCCTTTTTTTATTAGTCTATTGATTTTAAAGCCTCAACCATGTCTATCTTTCTTATTTCCCTATCGATTATAAACATTACGATAAAGGTAAAGGCAAGGACAATAAGGGCCGAGTAAAGGTAGCTTAAAGGCATCATTTGAGGGTCTAGAAGGACTGAACTTGGTGACAAGGCCATGACTATGGCTATGTGCATAAGTCTTCCGACTATGAAGCCTATAAGGATACCTAGGATAGTAAGAAGAAAAGTCTCTCTAAATATATAGCTTAGACTCTCCTTGGGCCTAAAGCCAAGTACCTTAATTGTTGATAATTCTCTTTCTCTTTCAGAAACATTTATATTTGTTAAATTGTAAAGGACTACAAAGGTAAGAAGGGCAGATATAATTATAATTACCCAGACTACCATATCCAAGGATTCAACCAGGTCATCTAGGACGTCATTTAGGTCATAGATAGGTATAGTTTGGATTATAGAGTCTTTACTTCTTAGTTTTTTGTTAAAGTCCCTAAGTTCTTTTTCATCAGCCTGATCAAGTTTTATTAGAAGGCTGTTATTTTTTTTGCCTTCATCTATCAACTTATGATAGAAATCATTGGTCATATATATTTGGTGGCCTGAGTAGTGCTCACTTATATGACTTATAGGAAGACTGTGTTCTATACCATTTGAATCCTTAAGTTTAAGATTTTCTCCCGGTTTCTTGTCCACAGCCTGGGCAAGTTTTTCACTGACTATGATTCCCTGGCTATCTAGCTTATAGCTTTCCTTACTTCTTCTATCTTGAAGTCTAACATAGTCATCTAGACTATCCGCCTTTTCAGTCGATAGGATGGAGACACTTTCATAGAATCCCTTTTTATTTTTTATGGTGGCCATATCAGATATTATTGGTATCTTCTCAGCCTTATTATCATCTAGGAAAGTATAAATTTCTTCTAAATCTTTAGCCTCTTCATCGTAGATGGCTTGAATATCATATTTGAAAATATAATTAAACTGCTTGTCTCCAATACCTTGAACTGAGGATTTAATACCGTAGCCCATGGCTATAAGGCCAGAACTACCGGCAACTCCTAATATAGTCATAAACATTCTAATTCGATTTCTCGATAAATTTCTAAAAGTTACTTTTTGTAGAAAACTTAAACGATTCCAAATAAAAGGAAAGTTTTCCAAAAAGTTTTTCCTGCCTATTTGAGGGGCCTTTGGTCTCATAAGATTGGCTGCATTTTCCTTAAGGGCCGAATTAACTGAGTATTGGGCTGCCAAACCTATGGATAGGATACTAATGGCAAAGACCATCCAAATATAGTTAGGGTTAAATATATTTTTAACTTGACTTAAATTAGTTTGAGCAGTATAGGCCTGAAATATTGGAGGCATTAAAAGGTAGTAGCCTATGAGGATACCAAAAAATGTTCCAATAAGGCTGGAGGATATTCCATAAAATAAATATTTAGATGAAATTTGTCTCTTACTATAGCCTAGGGCTTTAAGGGTTCCTATTTGAACTCTTTCAGTATCTACCATTCGCATGATGGTTGTAAGAGCAACAAGGATGGCTACCAGATAGAACATGGTCGTAAAGATAAGACTCATGGAGTCCATACTGCTGGCTTCATCCATATAGGTATTAAAAGTAAAGTCATCGTACTTACCATGGATAATATATTTTGGAACCTTAATATTGGTTAAGTTCTCTTGGGCCTTTTTGATTTCTTCATCGGCTTCTTTTATATCATCCAGGGCCTTTTTATTTTCTTTCTTAAATTCATCTAGTCCTTTTTGATAGTTTGTCTGACCCTCCTCCAGATCTTTTTTTGCCTCTTCCAACTTATCATAAAACTTATTTTCTTCCTGCTTAAGCTGGTCAAAGGCCTCTTCAATTTGTCCATAAGCAAGGACAAGCTTTTTCTTATTGGCGTCTAAATCACTTTTGACCAAGGTTAGCTTTTCTTGATTTTTATCCCTTTCTTTTTCAAAAAGTTCAAGACCTGCTTGAAATTCCTTTAGAGATTTTTCGTATAGGGATTGGTTACGGGAAAGTTCTTCTTCAGCCATATCCAGGTCATCCTGGGCCTTAAGTAGGTCATTTTTTACTTGTTCAAGTTCTACCAAGCCTTCTTCTAGAGCTAGAAGGCCTTGATTAATATCCTCAAGGGATTTTTTGATTTCTTCCAAGGATAAAATACCTTCCTGGGCCCTTTTTAATTCTTCCAATTGAAGGCTTACCTTTTCTATTTCTCCCTCTAGATATTCTTTGTTTTTTTCTTCCTGGGCCAGCTCTAGTTCAAGTTTTTTAATCTTATTTTGAATTTCTAGGATTTCATTAGGATCTGTAGTGGCTTCTAAATCCTTATTAAGCTTTAGAAGCTTTTCTTTAGTATCTTTTATGAGAAGATCTATTTGACCAAGCTTTTGATTTAGGTCTTCAAGGGCGCCTTCGGCTTGATTTATAAGTAAAGATATTTCTTCTAAATTAAGGCTAGGATCCAATTGGGCTTCAAGATCCTCCTTGGCTTTTTCCAATTGTTTTTGCTTGGCCAGTAGGGCTTCTTTTTTCTCTTGAGCCTGGTCTAGACCTTGATAGTATTTTTGCCAACCAGATTCCAGTTCTTCTTTTTTTTCTTCTAAAAATCCGCTGGCTTCATCTAAATCTTTTTTTGCCTTATCCAGGTCTTCTTGGGCCTGGTCTAACTGGGCCTTTTCTTTCTTTATGGAGCTGTCAAAACTGCTCTTGGCTTTTTTATAGTCTTTTTGGCCCTGGTCTAGTTTTTCTTGGGCCTGATCCACTTGTTTTTTCTCATTTATAATCTTTTGTCTAGCATCATTTAATTTTTCCAGGCCTTCATCTTTAGCTTTTTCATAGTCCTCTTGACCTTGGTCCAGTTCTTTTTTTGCCTTATCCAGGTCAGAGCTTGCTTTTTTCAAGTCTTTTTTAGCCTGATCCACTTCTTCCTGGGCCTGGTCTATCTTTTCTTGACCATCCTTTATTAGGGAAAGTTTAATTTCTTCAGGCCTATTGTTGAAGTTTTCTTCCAAGATGTCCTTATAGTTATTTTCTTTTTCCTTGTAGAGGTTGGAACTTTCTTCTATCCCCAAAATCTTATCTGATTTTATTAGGGCATAGTTGGGGTATTTAAGATTCCAGTTGTCTGGATCTACCAGGCCAAAAAAATCAGATGAGGAAGAAGAAAAGGAACTATTGCCCCTGGTTGTTAGAATATAGTCTACTGACTCCACAAAGGCCACTATGGTTAAGTGGTCTTCTTTTAAAAAGTTTAGGTCATCTTCATAGGGTCTATCGATTTTTTTATTATCTAATCTTATAGTATCTCCCAGTTTTAAGCCTAGTTTGTCCTTATAGTGGGAGTCTATGGCTATTTCATTGATTGCCTGAAGGGGTCTACCTTCTACAAGCTTATATTTATTAATGTTTTCACTGGCAGAATAAAGCTGAATTTTTTTATCCTTCTTGTTTAGAGAAAAATCCTCACTGGTCACATATTCCAACTGATCCACAAAGGAAATTCTATCCAGCATGTCCTGGTCTTTTTCCCGCAGTCCCATATAGGATTCAACCTTAAAGTCATACATATTGTGTTCTTGGGTTTTTTCCTTAAGAGAGGCCCTGATATTTGGCCCCGTTGTCTTTAATCCTATAAAGACAGTAGCTCCCAGGCAAGTCATGGCTATTAAGGCCAGGTAGCGAGTGAGGCTGGTCCTTATGGTCCTTAAAATATCCTTTATTAAAGTTTTGTTTTTCATCTTTTACCTACCATTCTATATCATCTATGGATAGAGGATTTTCATTTATACTAACCTTTCTAACTTTTGAATCTCTTATTTCTATTACCTTGTCAGCCATGGGGGCAACCGCATTATTATGGGTTATTACTATAACTGTAGTATTGGTTTTTTTACATGTTTGGTGAAGGAGATTTAGTATTTGTTTACCTGTCCTATAGTCAAGGGCTCCAGTGGGTTCATCGCATAGTAAGATTTTAGGTTTTTTAGCTAGGGCCCTGGCTATGGCAACTCTTTGCTGCTCTCCACCAGATAGTTGGGATGGGAAGTTATCCATCCTATCAGCCAGCTTAACCATGGATAAAACCTCTTTTGCATCCATGGCATCATCTACTATTTGGGTGGCCATTTCCACATTTTCCTTGGCTGTAAGATTGGGGATAAGGTTGTAAAATTGAAAGACAAAACCTATATCAAACCTTCTATAGTCAGTAAGTTGGCTTTCACTATAGTCACTTACCAGCCTATCATCCACAATAATTTGACCTCCATCGGCTGTATCAAGACCTCCCAAAATATTTAAAGTGGTCGATTTACCAGCCCCAGAAGGTCCAACTATGATGACAAATTCCCCTTGGTCAATGGAAAAGCTTATCTTATCATTGGCCTTAATAAGGTTGTCACCCATTTTATATATTTTTTCCACGTTTTTAAATTCTATATATGACATAATATCCCCCTCTAATTATTGAATACATAATTTCTTAATATTTTTATATTAAATTAATAATGGAAGTTCTAATATAATATTACCCTAACTAGGGTATTATTAATAATAATAAGGGAAAAAGTCATTAAAGGAGGTTATTATGGATAAAAAAGATGGATTTGATAGGGAAAATGATTTGTCTAACTGGATTAATGCCAATAGTTTGGATAAGTCAGCGGAAAAGAAAGAAACAGATAAAATTTATACAAGAGAAGACCTGGAAGAAGAGTTAAATAGAAAAGAAAAGGATGAAAGAGAAGAAAAAAGCCAAGAAGCAAGATCTTCCTATGCGGAAAAGGAAGAGATGGAAAGATTGGTGGCTGAAGAAATAAAGAAGCAAAATAAGAAGAGGCCTATGAGAACCATAGCCCTTATTTTAGTAGGGGCCATCCTGGGATCATTTTTAGGTATGGGCCTGGGCTATAAGGTTACCAGGGATGAGATAGCTAAGAATCCTAAAATTATTCAAGAGGGAAGTAATATTAGCATAAATACCAGCGATGAAATGAACGTGGAAAATGCTGTAGCTGTTAAGGCTACTCCATCTGTAGTTGGAATAGCTGTTGATGTACACGGCTATGGTGGTTTTTTCGGTATGGAAAGAGTAGAGGGACAAAATATCGGTTCAGGTATAATAGTGTCAGAGGACGGTCACATCTTAACCAATGCCCACGTTCTAAGCGGGGGAGATACTGATGGTATAAATGTTTTATTCCACGATAATAATATTGCCCAAGCTACACTTTTATGGAAGGATGAAACCTTGGACTTAGCCATTATCAAGGTAAATAAGACAGGTTTACAAAAGGTAGAGATGGCTGATTCAGATAGCGTCAAGGTGGGAGACAAGGCCATAGCCATAGGAAATCCAGTAGGCTTAAACCTTCAATCAACCTTAACTTCAGGCTATATTTCAGGTATTAACAGGAGTATTAAGTTGAAGGATGGCCAAATAATGGATGGTCTTTTCCAAACAGATGCCTCAATCAACTCTGGTAACAGTGGAGGAGCCCTATTAAACAAGCACGGCCAACTAATAGGAATAAATACAGCTAAAATTCAAAGTACTGACGGTATAGGTTTTGCCATTCCGGCCAATGTTGCTAGAAATATTGTGGATCAGGTTGTAAGGACTGGAAGCTATAGTCCAACCTATATAGGAATCAAGGGTATAAACCTAGATATTTATAAACAATACTATGCAGATGAAAAAATTGATGTGGAAGATGGAGTCTTGGTAACTGAAGTTATCAAGGGATCTACAGCAGACAAGGCTGACATTAAGACTGGAGATATTATTGTAGGAGTTGGCGACAAGAAGGTTGAATCTATGAACAAGCTAAAGCAAATTCTTTTAGACTACAATACAGGTGATAGCAGCAGTTTGAAGATTATAAGAAATAATAAAGAAATGAATATAAATATTACTTTCGTTGGTGAAAAAATGGATGTATAATTAAGTAAGCTCTTAGTTTAACTAGGAGCTTTTTAATTAAAGGAGATAATATGTTTGAACTTAGGCAGGAATTTTTTAAAGGCTTGGAAGGTGAAAAGATAGAGCTTAGCTTAAAGGCTACTAGTCTTGATAAACTTTTCCAAGAATATGATAAAAGAATAGAAAAACTTAAGTCTCAAGGAGACATCTATACCCTGGGAGCCTTGGAAAAGGATGGTCCCATGGCCAGACTGGAGATTGTTTTAAATCCGGGAAGGGACTTAGAATCTACTTATAAGATAGGACAGGCTCTAGGGCCAATCATGGAAATACTTTTGGACAATGGCTTAAGAGCTTATGGCTACCTTTATAATAGAAAAAGAGGGGCAGGAGGCATAAGAGAAAGCCAGTTTGGCCTTGTTTTCAATATGGGTGATTCAGTGGAGCCAGGCTTGGTCAAGGCTACAGTGGCCTTGGTTTATTCTGTTTTTTATAAGCCTTCTATTTTTAAAGTCCTGGAGAGGGACTTTGGGCTTATGGATGAAGCTATTGTTGCAGGTGGCTATAACTCAGCTTCTTTTAATGGCTTGGAAGGTTACTATTTTTCCAGGTATTTTGTTAAGTGGTTAATAGATTTAAGAAGCCTAGTTTTTGAACAAGCCCCAGAAAACTATAAATACTTGGAAGGATTGGAAGCCTATGTGGATAAGTTGGAAAATCCCCTGGATAAAGGGGCAGCCTTGGCCGAAAAACTTTCTCAAAAACAAGTATGGGAAGAGAATAGATTAGGCCACTAGATGTAGTGATTTAAATGTCTTGTCCACTATTTAAAGAATTAATATTTAAAATAATAGTATTTTAATTGAATCAAAAGGACTAATTAGTCAATTTTTAAAGTTATGAACACTTTCTAGTCTACTTATCAATAAAATGTGGATAGGTAAATGGGTAAAAATAGACTTATCCACCAACTTATACACAAAATTGCTTAAATTGTGGATAAGTCCCTTGTTAATTCTGTGGAAAAGATTTTAAATATAAATATACATTGGCCTCCATAAGTATGTCAGATAAATATCAATCCGGATTTTAATTGTTAATTAAGCATAAAGATGGGTAAATATATATTAACAACCAAAACAAGGAGGGGTGTTAATGAAAATTAATTATGTAGGTAGAAACATTAAGATTAGAGACAATTTTAAAGAACAAGTGGATCGTAAACTGGGAAAACTTGATAAGTATTTCCAAGAAGACGTTGAAGCTACAGCGACATTTTCCACCCAAGGAAACTTTAAAACTGTTGAAGTTACAATTTGGTTGACATCAGGTACAATACTTAGAGCTGAAGAAACTTCAGATGATATGTTGACAGCCGTGGATATAGCTGTAGATTCATTGGATTCTCAATTGAGAAAATATAAGACTAAGTTACAAAACAGAAGATATTCAAATGAATCTATCAGGTTTGATGAAGTACCAGATGATGCAGAAGCTTTGGATGAAGATTATAAGCCAGATATTGTTAGGGTTAAAAGAATAGGGTTAAAACCTATGTTCTCAGAAGAAGCCATACTGCAAATGGATTTATTGGGACATGATTTCTTTGTTTACTTAGATGCTGATACAGAGTTGGTTTCAGTGGTATATAAAAGAAATGACGGAAATTATGGTTTAATAGAGCCTACTCTATAAATAGATTATAATAATAAGAGGGAGGGGAACCTCCCTTTTTTAATGAAGAGGAGAATATAATGGATGACTACAAAAAGGACGATAAGCTGGGACCAGAGGATCTAGAAGAAGAAAAGGTTGAGGACACAAGCCCTCTTTATACCAAAGATGAGTTGGAGGAAGAGGCCAAAAGACACAAGGATTACTTTGAAGAAGAAAAGCCCAAGGAAAAAAGAAATATTAAAAACATTATTATCCTGGCCTTAACATCTGTAATAGCCATATTGTTAGTATTCTTTTTACCCTTTACCCAAAAGATAGATGAGGTTATACCGGTGGTTGTGGAAAAAGGTGGAAATGTAAATGACAATGAAAAAGAATACGCCTATATAAAAGGAAGTATTAAGGCTCCCCTAATATTTTTTGGCAGCAGGGAGTTTAAGGGAAATATTTACCTTTCCTATATAGATATACCAGGTCAAAGTCCTTATGGAGATAGGCAGGTCTTAACTGATATGAAAAAAGGAATATCAAATTCAGATATTATTTTAACCCCTGAAAAGGGAGATATACCCAAGGTTTACAATATAGCCAAGCTTAAGAGTAAGGGGCTATTTTCCTATTTTGAAATAGAAATAACCAACTTTGAAAAGGATGAAGCCTTTAAAAAATATACCAATGATAGAATTTTTGGTCCGGCCTTTGACAGTGAGGAAAAAGAAGAGGTTAAGAGAGTTTTAAGAGTAACAAAATAGGTCTGGGAAAACTTGCAAAAAACAATAGGCTCAGTTAACATAGAAGGGTATAACTATGTGAAAAGAGGTAATTATGGAAAAGTTTGAAACGGAAAAATCGAGTAAGATTCTCATTAGTCTGGCGGTTCCAGTTATAATTAAATCCATCATCTTTGAAATGTATAACTTGGTAGATACATTTTTTGTTGGTAGGTATGTAGGAAACGCAGCTATTGCCGCTTTAATGGTGGTTTTTCCAGTACAGAGATTATTTTTTGCAATAAATGCTCTAATAGGCCAGGGAGCATCTTCTTTGTTTTCCAGATATATGGGGGCAGAGAGAAAGGACAAGGCAGTAACAGTATCAAAAACAGGATTTTACCTGGTTTTTATTATAATGTTGCCGCTTATGTTTTTGGTAAATGTTTTTTCAGATCCAATCCTATATTTTCTAGGAGCGAGTGAAAACACCATTGGTCTGGCAAATGATTATTTATTTTTTGTAAATATATCTTCTATATTTATTATATTACAAGGTTTAATTAACTATATATTATTATCTATGGGAGATGCTAAAACATCTATTAGGTCAACAGTTTTTGGGGCCTTAACCAATGTTGTTTTGGATTATATTCTAGTCATCCAAGTTGGAATAGGTGTTAAGGGGGCTGCTATAGCTACCATGGTAAGTCAAATAGTAGGTTTCCTATACAGTCTTATTGTTTATCTTAAAAATAGATATAAAGTAGAAGTAAATAAAAAGAAGATAGCCAAGTATTTTATTCCAATAATAGGAATAGGCTTATCAGCCTTTATAATAGAGGTAGAAGATGCCATTAGTATATCGGTTCTAAACAATATTTTAGAAGGTATTATGGGGGATAGGGGAATTGTTATCCTGGGCCTGGTTACTAAGATTTATATGTTCTTATTTATAGCGGTTTTGGGAGTGGCTTCAGCCATGCTACCAATAGCTGCCTATTATATGGGAGCAAGACAAGGGGAGAAGTTAAAGGAATTAATAAAGAATACCATTAGGTTTTCCTTTATTTTAACCTTGATCTTATGGGCCTTCTCCATGATTTTTGCAGAATACTCCTTGGGTATGTTCGTCAAGGATAAGTCCATTCTGCCAGAGGCGGTTAGGGCTTTTAGAATAGTATTGTCAATATTTCCAATAGTGTCCTTCTATTATGCGTCTATTTACTATTATCAGGCAGCAGGTAGGGTAAGGTCAGCCTTGGTACTTTCCTTGGCCAGACAGTTGTTTGTCATGATACCAGTAGCCCTTATTTTAGTAAATGTCTTTCATATGGGAGAGTTGGGAGTTTGGTTATCCTTCCCAATTTCTGATTTTGCAGCGACTATGGTTTCCCTGCATGCCCTAAAGACTGATATTTACCCAGAGATAGAAGAAAAATATATTGATTAGGACTTAAAAAGGTATTTCCCAGGAAATATCTTTTTTCTTATATATAAATAAGCGTTTTTTTGTTATAATGGTTGGTAAGTAAGCCTAAAAATAAAGATAGAAGAGGTGTAAAATGTCATTTTTTAAAAAGTTATTTGGATCATTTAGTGATAAAGAAATAGACAAGATAAGACCACTAGTTGATCAGATTCTAGCCTTAGAGGAAGCTTATTCCAAACTAAGCGATGAAGAATTAAAAGCAAAAACTCCAGAGTTCAAAGATAGATTGGAAAAAGGTGAAACAGTAGACGATATCTTGGTAGAAGCCTTTGCCACAGTTAGAGAAGCATCTTGGAGAGTATTGGGTATGAAGCACTATCCTGTTCAGTTAATGGGGGGGATAATACTTCATCAAGGAAGAATTGCAGAAATGAGAACAGGTGAAGGTAAGACCTTGGTAGCAACCCTACCAGCCTATTTAAATGGTTTGGAAGGCAAGGGAGTTCACGTAATTACAGTGAATGACTACCTGGCTCAAAGGGACATGGAGTGGATGGGCAAGGTCCATAACTTCCTAGGCCTAAGTGTAGGTTGTGTTGTTTATGGCCTGACTCAAAGTGAGAGACAAGAGGCCTATAGGTCTGATATTACCTATGGTACCAACAACCAATTTGGTTTTGACTACCTAAGAGACAATATGGAAACCTATAAGGAAAATACAGTTCAAAGACCCCTTCACTATGCCATAGTGGATGAGGTTGACTCTATTTTAATAGACGAAGCCAGAACCCCTCTAATTATTTCAGGAGCGGGAAGCAAGTCAACAGACCTTTATAGGCAGGCAGATAATTTTGCCAAGACCTTGGAGGGAAGAATATTAGATCCGGCTGAAGCAGATATGAATAAGCTAGATTTAATTCTTGAAGAACAAGAAGAAGAAACAGTTGACTTTATAGTTGATGAAAAAAGAAAGACTGCCAGCTTAACCGAAAAGGGAACAGCCAAGGCAGAAAGATACTTTAATATAGACAACCTATCAGATACTGAAAACATGGAAATAGCCCACCATATAAATCAAGCCTTAAAGGCTAGAAATACTATGCATAGGGATATAGACTATGTTGTTAAGGACGGGGAAATATTAATAGTTGATGAATTTACAGGTCGTATTATGCAGGGTAGAAGATACTCAGAAGGTCTTCACCAAGCCTTGGAAGCCAAGGAAAATGTGCAAATACAAAATGAGTCTCAAACTCTAGCGACCATAACCTTCCAAAACTACTTTAGAATGTATAAGAAGTTATCTGGTATGACAGGTACTGCAAGTACAGAAAAAGATGAGTTTGCTGAAATCTACCATATGGATGTTATAGAAATACCAACCAATAAACCGGTTATTAGGGTGGATGAAAATGATAGGGTTTATGTAAATGAAAAAGCTAAGTTTGACGCTGTAATAGAAGATATAATAGAAACCCACCAAACAGGTCAACCAATCTTGGTCGGTACCATATCAATTGAAAAGAGTGAGTACCTATCAAGTCTATTAAAGAAAAATAAGATAAAACACGAAGTTTTAAACGCCAAACACCATGATAGGGAGGCTGAAATAGTTGCCCAAGCAGGTAGGTTAAATAAAATAACCATAGCAACCAACATGGCTGGTAGGGGTACAGACATTATTTTAGGTGGTAACCCAACCTATGAAGCCAAGCAAGAAATGAGAAAGTTAGGCTATGAAGAGCATATGATAGAGGCTGCTGACAGTTATTTTGATACTACAGATGAAGAAATCTTGGATGCTAGAGACTTGTTTAGAAAGCTTAAAGATGACTTTAAGGCGGAAACTGACAAGGAAGCTGCAAAAGTAATAGAAGCTGGAGGCCTTTATATAATAGGTACGGAAAGACACGAGTCTAGACGTATAGACAACCAGTTAAGAGGTAGGGCAGGTAGACAAGGAGACAAGGGTAGATCTAGATTCTACGTTTCCCTAGAAGATGATTTAATGAGATTGTTTGGTGGAGAAACCATGCAAAAATTCAATGCCTTTCCAGAAGATGAGCCTATTGAATCAAAAATGTTAAGCTCAGCCATTGAAAGAGCTCAAAGAAAGGTTGAGTCCAATAACTTTGCCATGAGAAAAAGAGTTCTTGAATATGATGATGTTATGAATATTCAAAGGGAAGTTATATATAGGGAAAGAAATGCTGTCCTAAATGGTGTGGACATGAAGGAAAATATTATACAAATGCTTAAAACCTTTGTTCATGAAACTGTTGATAATTTCTGTGCACCTGGAGTCTCTTCAGACCATTGGGAATTGGAAGGTTTAATAAACTACTTGGATAGTGTTCATCTTCCTAAGGAAGTAATGGCTGATCAAATAGATTTTGACGTAGATGATGTGGAGTTGTTAAAGATGCAAATATACGATTTATCTACGGCCATTTATGACGCCAAGGAAGCAGAAATTGGCTATGAAGACATGAGGGAAATGGAAAGAGTAATCATGTTGAAGGTTGTTGACACCAAGTGGATGGATCATATCGATGCCATGGACCAATTAAAACAAGGTATTGGCTTAAGGGCCTTTGGTAATGAAGATCCAGTTAGGGCCTATGGTAATGAAGGTTATGAAATGTTTATGGAAATGAACAGGAGCATCCGTGAAGATACTCTTAAATATGCCTTTCACTTATACCCAGAATCCAGTTTGGAAAGAGAACAGGTAGCCAAGCCAATAGAAGAAAAAAATCAAGAACCTGTAGTTAGAAAAACTAAAAAAGTGGGAAGAAATGATCCTTGCCCATGTGGTTCAGGGAAAAAATATAAGAACTGCTGTGGAAAAAACTAAGGGGTGATTAAAATAGAAGCTTTTGAAATGAAACAAGAACTTGAAAAGCTATCTAAAATATTAATTGATTTGAGGGATTCACTTTGACATCTCTAATTTGGAAGTAGATGTAAGAACCTTAAATGAAAAAACCATGGCTGTGGACTTTTGGGATGACTCTGAAAAGGCCCAGGCTATTATGGTGGAATTAAATGAGAAAAAAGACATTTTAGATATATACACTAAACTTTATAAGGGCGTTAGGGACCTGGAAGAACTGGTTGAAATTTCTTCAGCTGAGGAGCTAGAACTTTTCAAAGATGAAATACAAAAAGATTTGGCCAGTTATAAGAAACAGGTGAAAAAATTAAGTATAGAAACCCTTTTGGCTGGAGAATATGACAGGTCTAATGCCATATTTTCCATTCATTCAGGTTCAGGAGGCTTGGAGGCTACAGATTGGGCCGGCATGCTTCTTAGGATGTATGAAAGATACTTTGATCAAAGGGGCTTTAGTTACCAACTAATAGATATTAATAATGAAGAGGCTGCAGGAATAAAGTCTGCAACCCTTCTAGTTAAGGGAAGAAATGCCTATGGTTATTTGAAGGGCGAAAAGGGAGTCCACAGACTAGTGAGAATATCTCCTTTTGATGCCAATAAAAGAAGACATACCTCCTTTGCCAGTGTGGATGTATATCCGGAAATAGATGATTCTATGGATATAGATTTGGAGGATAAGGATTTGAAAATTGATACCTATAGGGCTTCAGGAGCAGGAGGCCAACACGTAAATACTACAGATTCAGCAGTTAGGATAACCCATCTGCCCACAGGGGTAACGGTGAGTTGTCAAAGCGAAAGGTCTCAAATTCAAAATAGGGCTACAGCTATGAATATGCTAAAGGCCAAACTGGTCCAAATAAAGGAAGAGGAACACAAGGAAAAGATTGAAGATATCCAGGGTAAGTATTCACAAATATCTTGGGGAAGTCAGATTAGATCCTATGTTTTCCAACCCTATACCATGGTTAAGGACCATAGGACAAATGAGGAAATAGGAAATATTGATAAGGTTATGGATGGTCATATAGATCCATTTATTAATGCTTATTTAAATATGAAGGGAACGGAAAAGTAATAATGAATATTGAAAAGAAGATAGCCAGTATATTAAAGGTAGGTCTTGATCAGGTTGAAAGAACGGTCAAATTAATGGATGAGGGAAATACCATTCCCTTTATTGCCCGTTACAGGAAGGAAGTAACAGGTAACTTAACTGATGAACAGTTAAGGACCTTGGAAGAAAACCTTACCTATTTAAGAAACCTGGAAAAGAGAAAAGAAGAAGTACTTTCTTCCATAGACGGCCAGGACAAATTAACCGAAGACTTGAAAAAGAAGATTTTGGCCTGTGAAACTTTAAAGGACGTGGAGGATATCTATCTTCCCTATAGGCCTAAAAAAAGAACCAGGGCTACTATAGCCAGGGAAAAGGGGCTGGAAGGCCTAGCTGATTACATACTGGCCTATAAGGCAAAGGACTTGGCCATTGAAAAAAAGGCAGAGGAATTTTTAACTGATGAGGTTGAAACCATAGATGATGCTTTGGCTGGTGCCTTGGATATAATAGCTGAAATGGTAGCAGAAAATGTGGACTTTAGAAATATACTTAGAAGGGATGCTAAAAGGGCTGGAACCTTGGTGACTGAAAAATCCAAGGAAGACCTTCCAGAAGAAGCTGTAAAGTATGAAATGTACTTTGAATATAGCGAAAAGATTAGCAGTATTCCTTCCCATAGGATTCTGGCTATAAATAGAGGGGAAAAGGAAGGCTTCTTAAAGGTTAAACTTCATTTATTTGATGAGGATAATATTTTTGAAATCGCCATGAACCTTCAAAGAAATAGAAAAGAAGCTAATTATAAATATATCTACCAGGCTGTGGAGGATTCCTATAAAAGGTTACTTTTCCCATCCATAGAAACTGAAATAAGAAATGATTTAACTGATATGGCAGATAAACAGGCCATAGATGTGTTCGCTTCAAACTTAAGACCCTACATTATGCAGGCTCCTATCAAGGAAACCGTGGTTATGGGCTTGGACCCAGGTTATAGAACAGGTTGTAAGCTAGTAGTTATATCCCAATATGGGGAACTTCTAGAAGACACAGTAATTTATCCTGCCAAACCAAGACAGGAAATAGAAAAGTCTAAAAAAACCATGGAGAAATTAATAGAAAGACATGGGGTGGGCTTGATAGCCATTGGAAATGGTACAGCTTCCAGGGAAACTGAAAAGGTTGTATCTGAAATGCTAAGTGATATGGGAAGAAAAAATCTTTTCTACTCAATAGTAAATGAGTCTGGCGCCTCCATATATTCAGCATCTAAGGTGGGAATAAGTGAATTTCCAGACAAGGATGTGACTGTGAGAGGAGCAGTTTCCATAGCTAGAAGAATTCAAGATCCTATGGCAGAATTGGTTAAGATTGAACCAAAACATATAGGGGTGGGCCAGTACCAACATGATGTAAATCAAAAACAGCTTACAGAAACCTTGGATAAGGTGGTTGAAGACTGTGTAAATAATGTTGGGGTTAATTTAAATACGGCCAGTCCGTCTCTTTTAGCTTATGTTTCAGGAATAAATAAGTCTGTAGCTAAGAGAATTGTAGAATATAAGGAAGAAAATGGACCTTTCAAAAATAGGAAGGAACTAAAGAAGGTTAAGGGGCTAGGACCCAAGGCCTTTACCCAATCAGCAGGTTTCTTAAGAATACCCAATGGGGATGACCCCCTGGACAATACAGCAGTCCATCCGGAAAGTTATAAAATAGCTAAAAAGCTAGTGGGAAAAGACTTGGATGACATAGATGTTGAAAGCTTGGCTGAAAGTTTAGAAGTGGGAGTTCCTACCCTAAGAGATATTATAGAAGAACTTAAAAGACCAGGTAGAGATCCTAGAGAGGATATGCCAAAACCTATCTTAAGGGCTGATGTACTTAGTATAGAAGATTTGGAAGAGGGGATGGTCTTAAAGGGAACTGTTAGAAATGTTGTGGACTTTGGTTGTTTTGTAGATATAGGAATTAAAAGCGATGGCTTGGTTCATATATCAGAAATGAGTGACCAATATATAAAACATCCTAGTGAGCTTGTTCAAGTTGCAGATATTATTAAGGTTAAGATAATAAATGTGGACAAGAAAAGAGAAAAAGTAGGATTGTCAATGAAAGGATTATAGTTGTTATGAGAATGAAAAATTATTATATGCCAACCTTGAGAGAGGATCCTGCAGAAGCAGAGATAGCAAGTCATAGATTACTTTTAAGGGCTGGTATGATTAGAAAATCTGCCTCAGGTATTTATTCATATTTACCACTTGGCTTTAGAGCAATAAAGAAAATAGAAAATATAGTTAGAAATGGAATGGATAAATATGGGGCTCAAGAAATATTGATGTCTGCCATTCAACCACAAGAAATCTGGGAAGAATCTGGTAGATGGTCAACCTTTGGTCCAGAAATGTTTAAGTTAAAGGATAGAAACAATAGAAGTTTCTGCCTGGGACCAACAGCTGAGGAATATTTTACTACCTTAATTAAGGACGAGGTAAAATCCTATAAGCAATTGCCTCTTAATCTATACCAAATCCAAACCAAGTATAGGGATGAAAAAAGACCTAGGTTTGGGATAAATAGGGCCAGAGAATTTTCCATGAAGGATGCCTATACCTTTGACAAAGATTATGAAAGCATGGAAGTAGCCTATATGAATATGTGGAGAGCCTATGAAGAAATATTTGACAAGATAGGTCTTGACTATAGGATTGTTGAAGGAGATACAGGTGCCATGGGAGGTCATAAGTCCCATGAATTTATAGCTCTTTCAGAAACTGGTGAGGGTGTTATTGTCTATGATGAAGATGGTAAATATGCAGCTACAGATGAAAAGGCTGCAGTTATTATAGAACTTCCAGCCCAAGAAGAAGCCTTGGAAATGGAAAAGGTGGAAACTCCAGATGCTAAGACCATAGAAGACGTATCAAACTTTTTAGGTATGGATGCCTATAAGTTTGCCAAGGTTGTAGCCCTTCAAACAGAAGAAGAAAAATATATAGTGGTTGTTCCAGGAAATAGGGAATTAAATATGTCCAAATTAGTGGGATATTTAAAAGTTCCAGAACATGAAATATTTATGATGGATGATGAAACCATTAGAGAGCTTACCAAGGCTGAGCCAGGATTTACAGGACCAATAGGACTGGGTAAGGATGTTAGAGTAATAGTGGATAAGAGAATATCTGAAATATCCAACTTGGTTGTAGGTGCAAATGAAACCAACTATCATATTAAAAATGTAAACTATGGCAGGGATTTTACAGGAGAACTTGTAGATGATCTATTAATGATAGAACCAGGCGATAAAACAGTAGATGGCAAGGAATATAAGTTTGCCAGAGGAATAGAAGTTGGAAATATTTTCCAATTGGGTACTAAATACTCTGAGTCCTTGGGAGCTAGTTTCCTTGATGAAAATGGCAAGGCTAAACCATTTATTATGGGATCTTATGGAATAGGGGTAACTAGAACTGTAACTGCAGTTATAGAACAAAACCACGATGATAAGGGAATAGTTTGGCCAAATTCAGTGGCACCTTACCATGCCATAATCACTATAGTTAATATTAATAATGAAGACCAAATGAAACTAGCTGAAGAAATCTATGAAAAATTATGGGACCAAGGAATTGAAACCATGCTTGATGATAGAAAGGAAAGACCAGGAGTTAAGTTTAATGATAGGGATTTAATAGGAATTCCACATAGGATAACTGTTGGTAAGAGGGCTGGTGAAAACATGGTTGAATATTCAACTAGAAAAGAAATGGAAAATGAAGATGTGGCTGTAGAAGAGGCAATATCTAAAATAATAGCAAATATTAGAAATTAATGATACAATTATTATACTGCAACAATGAAATAATTATTCATAGTTAATGGAAGAAAAAAATGTGATTACATTATAAAAACTATAAATTTGGTACATAAGACCGATATTTTCAAGGAATGGACAAGGAAATAACGATGTGCATAGAAAGTTATTTTTTACAAACAGTTCAATTTTATAGAAAATATTTAATATTTAATATTAATGTGTTGACAAATTATACAAAAGTATTTATAATGTTCATCATATAGAAAAAAAAGACTGTTTCTATAATGTACTTTGAAAAAAAATTAAGGGGGAATATTATGAAGAAGTCAAAGCGACTATTAGCTCTATTACTTGCATTAGTAATGGTGTTTTCACTAGCGGCTTGTGGTGATAAGAAAGAAGATCCAGAAAAGCCTGAGGAAGAACAAACTGAAGGTGGCGGAGGAGACGACGCAGCTGAAGGTGGAGAAACTGATCCAGACAAGGAATTAGAAGAAGAAAAAGAAAACTTCGAAAAGCAAACAGACGAAAATACACTAGTTGTAGGTGCGTCAGACATGAACGGTGACTGGCTTAACGGTTTTACAAACAACGCATATGACGTTTATGTAAAAAAATTAATTGGTAACTATGGTGCTTATGGTACTTATGTAGCAGACCAAAATGGTAAATTCGTTTTAGATCCAATCGTTAATGCTAAGGAACCTGAAAGTAAGGTAAATGAAGACGGAAGTAAAACATATACTTTCTTCTTAAATGATAACTTAGTTTGGAATGATGGAACTCCAATAACTGCAAAAGATTATGTATTCTCATTATTATGGGAAGCAGCTCCAGAATGGCACAATGTTGGTGCAGACTTATCAAGATCATCAGGTGATGGTTTTGTAGGCGCTAAAGAATACAGTGAAGGAAAATCTAATTCAATCGCAGGTATCAAGTATATTGATGACACTACTTTTGAATTAACACTTGAAGCTGAAAAAGTTCCTTATTTTTATGAAACAGCTTTAGTATCAATGAGTCCTACTCCAATGCATAGATTTACTCCAGACCTAGTAATAGGTGAAGATGGATCATCTCTAGCAGTAAAAGAAGGATACGAATTAAGTGATGATATTAAATCTCAATATTTAGACGGTATTAAATCAGACGTTGCTAAATTTGATGAAGATATAAAAGCTTATGAAGCGGAAATGGCAGAAGCAGAAGAAGCTGAAAAAGCAGACTATGAAGAAGCTATAGAAGAAGTAAAAGCTAACAAGGCAGCAAAAGAAGAAGAACTAGCAAAGGTTGAAAAGGGAGAATTTGGTGATGTAACTAAGACTGTATTGTCAGCATCAGCTTATGAAGTTAGAGATAACTATAAATCAAACCCAGATGTAACCTGTGGACCTTATAACTTTGTAAGTTTCAAGGACCAAATTGCTAAGGTTGAACTTAATGATAAATATTTAGGTAACTTTGAAGGTAAAAAACCAACTATTAAAAACGTAGTAGTACAAAAGGTTAATGGTAAGTTAGCTGTAGACTTCGTATTAAATGGTAATATAGATATTTGGCCACAAGAATTTAAGGCTGAAGATATTAAAAAGGTTAAAGAAGCAGAAGACAAGGGTGAAATCGCCTATAATACTTACTACAGAAACGGTTATGGTGTAATTCCACTACTTACTGACTTGGGAGCAACTCAACACAAGGAAGTTAGACAAGCTATCGCTTGGTTAATAGACAGGGAAGAGTTCGTTGTTAACCTAGCTGGTGGTTACGGACAAGTAATTAACGGATCATACGGTATAGCTGAATGGACTTACCAAGAAATGGAAGACAAATCAGAAACTGGTGACGTTGAAGAAGATATGGAATTAACTCAATACAACTTGAACTTTGATAAGGCAAATGAAGTATTAGATAATTCTCCATATGTATTTGAAAAAGATGGAACTACTAAATGGGATGTTGAAAAAGCGAGAGCTGAATACGATAGTAATAGAGATAACTTCGACTATTGGAGATACAATGACAAGGGTGAAAAACTTACAGTTAATCACTTTGCAACTGTAGACAACGAAGTTTCAGAATTATTACAATCACAAATTCAAAACAATGGTAAACAAGCAGGACTTGAATATACTATGTCATATGGTGACTTCGCGACACTATTAAACTCATACTATACTCCAGATCTAAACAATCCTAAGTACACAGCATTTAACATGGGTACAGGATTTGCAGTACCAAACGATCCATACTATGCATATCACTCAGACTTTATTGGTGGAAATAACAGAAACAGAGTTAACGATAAAGAATTAGATAAGCTATTAGTTGAATGGAGAGGTTTAGACTCATCTGAAAAAGATAAATATGTTGATGGATGGGTTAAATTCCAACAATGGTATAACGACTTTGTACCAGAAATACCACTATATGCTAACGAATACTTTGATATTCATACATTAAGAGTTGAAGGTTTAGGAACAACTCCAATGTGGCAATGGTGTGATGATATAGTTAATATTACATTAGCTAACTAATAAGACAAATAATAGGGAGTGAGCTTGGCTCCTCCCTTTTATTTTTTACTTAGCTATTTTTTTTAGGGTAAAATTAGATGATTCCAATGATCTCGTAAAAATAAATGCATTTTTTAGGAATTTATTGTATAATATAGTTTATATAATTTTACTATGAAAGAAAATATTGAATGGCCTTCTTCTATGAGGCTGCTTCATACTAAAAGGCGATTCGCTATTTATTCGCTAAAAACATAGTAGATAAGAGTTAGAAAGGAGAGTATGTTATTTTAAATAACAGAATAATGAAATGCTAAAGTATATTTTGAAAAGACTGTTAAATCTTATTCCAGTAATACTGATAATTTCCATGTTACTGTTTGGACTTATGAATGCCATGCCAGCTGACCCAGTTCAGATGATGATGCCACAAGATCCAAACATATTAAAGGATAAGGATTTATACGAAAAAACTTACAATGAAATTGCAGAAAGATATGGGTTGAACAAACCTCTACCTGAAAGATACATAAGATGGTTGGGTAGAATGGCAAAATTTGAATTTGGAGACTCAACACAATTTAAGAAACCAGTAAAGGAAGTAATAGGGGGGCCTATGAAGAACACTATTACCTTAAATATTGGTGCCACATTAATATCCTTATTCCTATCAATACTCATAGGGATAAAGTCGGCGGTAAGACGAGGTGGAGTGTATGACAGAACATGGCAAGTATTGTCATTAATCGGGATGTCTTTACCAATATTCTTTATAGGTATTGCCTTGATATATATATTTTCATTTAAACTTGGCTGGTTACCACCAAGTGCCACATCTACGACAGGAACATTTAAGGATAAATTCATTCACTTAATACTTCCTACAATAACCATAACGGTTGGTTCTTTGGCCTCTACTTTAAGATATGTAAGAAATGCCATGATTGACGCCTTAAGTCAAGACTATATAAGAACCGCAAGAGCAAAGGGTGTAAAAGAAAAGACTGTTATTTACTCTCACGCATTTAGAAATGCTTTAATACCAGTTGTAACAGTTGTTACATGGTCAATAATTGGTATATTCGGTGGTGCAGCAATTACCGAAACAATATTTTCATACAATGGAATCGGACAATATTTATTGCAATCCGTACTAGCAAAAGACTTTAATGTTGTTTTAACATTAAATATGTTCTTTGCCCTACTTTCATTATTAGGAAACCTTTTAATGGATATAGGATATGCATTAGTCGATCCAAGAGTTAGATTAGAATAGGGAGGGTAAAGATGGCTAAATTAAAAAAGGACCCTATTAAAACAGAAAAAACAGGGGAAGAATTACTTAAAGAAGAAGCAATTCAATCACCTGCCAAAACAGTAATTAAAAAATTTAAAAACAATAGATTGGGAATGATAGGACTTATAGGTTTTATAGCTATAATACTTATGGTATTTATAGGTTCTAAGTTTGTTCCATTCGACGCTTACTATGAACAACCAGTATTGAAGAATGTAGCCCCAGGTAAGGGATATTTAAAAGTACCTGCTGAATTAAAAAGCGAAGGTATTAAACAAATATCGTCTGGTATCACATTCTCTGTTGGAGTATCTGAAGAAGGAAATCTTTATATGTGGGGTCAAGACTATGAAGGTGTAATGGATATTCCTAATTCAGTAAAAGAACAATTAAGCGGCAAGAAAATAGATCAGGTGGCAGCAGCTCCTAACTTTATAGTTGCAGCTACAGAAGATGGAGACATTATCGGCTGGGGAAACAACGAATTTGGTCAAACTAGATGGCCAGGTGGTAAGGCTGATAAGACTATCAAAAAAGAAGGAATAAAAAAGATTGTTGTTGGGGATCAATATACGGCCCTATTGACTAAGGAAGGAAACTTGATTACATGGGGAGCAGTTAGACCTAGTAAACTTCATGTAATACCTAAGGAAATTCAAGGTCATATAGAAGACATTGAAGCATCAATTTTGAATATAATTGTTAGAACAGATGATAATAAAGTTCATATACTTGGTTCAAAATCAGGTGAAATTTTCACCAACCTACCTAAGGAACTATCCCAAGGGGAGGTTGAAATAGTTGATTTTGATATAACATCCAAGTCAGGAGCTGCAGTAGACAGCACTGGTAAACTATGGCAATGGGGTAGTAGATTAGAAAACTTAGATAAGATACCTGAAATGGATGGCAAGGTAGTCCAAGTATCAGCAGGTAGAGAACATATGATTGCCTTAACTGAAAACGGAACGGTTTACGGTTGGGGAAATGATGCTTATGGCGAAGCTGAGGGAATTGAAGGAAAGTACGAAAGAGTATACTCTGGTTACTTTCAAAACTACGCTATATCAGAAGACGGAAACGTTAAGGGATGGGGACTTGATGGATTTAGATTTGGTACCGACCAAAGGGGTCGTGATATGTACGAAAGATTAATCCACGGTGGTAAGATGACCTTATTTATAGCCCTAATAGCAGTTACAATTCAAATTGTACTAGGGGTAACAATAGGTATGATTTCAGGATTTTATGGAGGAATAGTAGACAACCTACTAATGAGATTTGCAGAGATAATTGCATCCTTCCCATTCTATCCACTTATTATAACCATATCAGCTGCCCTACCACCAAATACGCCTCAAAAGACCAGGATGATGATTATCATGGCCCTATTAGGACTATTGGGTTGGACAGGTATAGCTAGACTTGTAAGAGCACAAATTTTATCAGAGAGAGAAAAAGATTATATTATGGCAGCCAAGGCCCTAGGTCTTAAGGAAAAGAAGATCATTATGAATCATATTTTGCCAAATATATTATCAATAGTTATAGTACAAGCTACTTTAGGTTATGCAGGTAACCTACTTACTGAAGCAGGCTTATCCTTCTTAGGATTTGGGGTTGTAGAACCAAATGCTTCATGGGGTAACATGATGACTGCTGCACAAAGTTCAACAGTTGTACAATATTACTGGTGGAGATGGTTGATCCCTTCACTTGCAATATTCCTTACAGCCTTAACTGTTAACTTAATGGGTGATGCACTTAGAGATGCATTAGATCCAAAATCTCAAGAAAGGTAGGTCATAGAAGTGCCATTATTAGAAATTAAAAAATTACACACTTACTTTGACACAAGTAGAGGTTTGATAAAAGCTGTCGACGGAGTAAGTTTAGTAGTAGAAGAAGGAAAAACATTAGGATTAGTTGGTGAGTCTGGTTCAGGTAAGAGCCAGACAGCCATGTCTATTTTACAATTATTTGAAAAGAACCAAAGAATTTATGATGGAGAAATCTGGTTTCAAGGAAAAGAATTGACTAAGGCCAGTGAAAAGGAACTTAGACACATTAGGGGAAATGAAATTTCCATGATTTTCCAAGAGCCAATGACATCATTAAACCCTGTTTTCACAGTGGAAAAACAACTTGTTGAAGCCTTAATACTTCACCAAGACATGACTAAGGCAGAAGCTAAGAAAAAAGCTATAGACCTTATAGGTATGGTAAAAATACCAAACCCAGAAGTTGTAGTAAAACAATATCCATTTCAATTATCCGGTGGTATGAACCAAAGGGTTATGATTGCTATGGCCTTGGCTTGTGAGCCAAAATTATTGATAGCTGATGAACCAACAACTGCTTTAGACGTTACAATTCAAGCTCAAATATTAAAGTTGATGAATGACTTGAAGAAGGAAAGAGGTACATCCATTTTATTTATCACCCATGACTTGGGAGTTATAAATCAAATGGCTGATGAAGTTGCTGTTATGTATAGTGGTCAGGTGGTAGAACAAGCTCCTGTTGATTATATCTTCAAGGAAGGAACTACTAAATACCAACACCCTTATACAGAAGGTTTGCTTTCATCCATACCATCAATTACTTCTGATAGAAGTGAAAGACTAGATGTAATACCTGGTTCAGTACCTCATCCATTGGCCTTGCCAAAGGGATGTAGATTTGCTGAAAGATGTAAGTATGCAACTGAAAAATGTGTTAATGAAATGCCTGAATTGGTAGAAATTTCAGAAAATCAAATGATTAGATGTTTCTATCCAGAAAAGGGGGTAAGAAGCAATGGAAAATAAGCAAGATAAAAAGCTTCTTTTATCGGTAAAAAACTTAAAGAAATACTTTCCTATAAAAAAGAAAGCATTTGAAAAACAACAAAGATATGTAAGGGCCAATGAATCAATAACCCTAAATATATATGAAGGGGAAACCCTAGGACTAGTAGGAGAATCTGGATGTGGTAAATCTACCTTCGGAAGAACCCTAATCCAACTATATGAGCAAACAGGAGGCTCAACTCTTTACTATGGTCAAACCCTAGCTGAGTTGGCGCCTAAGTATGCTGAAAATGTAATAAAAAACATGCCTAAGCTATTTCCAGAATACCTGGTAGCTGTGAAGGATTTAGAAAACCTTGAAAGCAAGGGAGAAAATCTAGTAGACATGGAAAAAGCTTCCAATGATGAGCAAATAATGCTAAAGAAAAGAGAATTGGAAGAAAAATACTTTAACATGCTAAGAATAGCAGGTGGACTAGTAACTCATAAGGACTTAAATGAGGTTTCTAATCTACTTTTAGAAGAATATAAGGAAAAAGTTGTTCTATCCAAGACCAATAGGGAAATAGGCCTATTGGAACATAAGTTAAATGATAATGACGCCAAGGTTAACAAGGCTGATTTGGAAGGACAAATTAAAGGTCTAAAGGAAAGAGCCATTAAGGAAAAAGAAGAAGTAGACAAGGTAAGCCAAAAGATTGAAGCCCTAAGAGACAGTTGTAGGGACAATGAATACTTTGACTTTTATGAGGATTACTCAGATGAGGGAATTGACCTTTCAGAACTTACAACAGATGAAATGAGAGAACTTAGAAAAGATCTACAAATGATCTTCCAAGACCCATATTCATCTTTAGATACTAAAATGACTGTAGGTAACATTATAGGAGAGGGCGTTTTAGCCCATCAAATGTTTAAGTCTAATAAGTCTGATGAATATAATAACTATATTCAAGGGGTTATGGAACAATGTGGTCTAGCACCATACTTTATCCATAGATATCCTCACCAATTCTCAGGTGGACAAAGACAAAGAATAGGTATTGCCAGAGCCCTGGCCCTACAACCAAAATTTATTGTATGTGATGAAGCTGTTTCAGCCTTGGACGTATCAATTCAATCACAAATTATAAACCTACTACAAGACTTAAAGGAAGAAAATGGGTTGACTTATTTATTCATTACCCATGACTTGTCTGTAGTTAAATATATATCTGACAGAATAGGTGTTATGTACCTGGGTAACCTGGTAGAATTAAGTGATTCAGAAAAATTATTTAGAAAACCACTACACCCATATACAAATGCTCTTATGGCTGCTATCCCAAGAACGGACCTTGGTCAAGACCAAGAGTTGGCAATTTTAGAAGGAGATATACCTTCAGCTGTCAACCCGCCTAAGGGATGTAAGTTCCATACAAGATGTAAGTATGCTATGGATGTATGTTCCCAATTCGAACCTGAATTCAAAGAGGAAGAAGAAGGACACTTTGTAGCTTGTCACTTATATAATATGACAGAAGAAGAAAGAACAAAATATATGGCAGAGGTAGATGCTAGAGAGAAATAAAACATAGATAGGATGATTATATGTTTGGAAAAGGAAGAAAGCCCATAGATAGGTTTGAGGGTTTGACTGAAGAAGAACAAGAAGCAAAAATCAGGGAGTTTGGTGAATCAGATTTTGAGAAGACAGATATGTTGGCCATATTTTTAGCCGCATTAAGGGTCTTTTTACCACCTGTTTTAATCTTGTTATTTGGAGTCTATCTACTAGCTAGATTATTTATGTAGGATTAAAAGATTTTCTTATTTTTAGGAAAATCTTTTTTTATTTGATATAATTAAGTTAATCTTGAATAAATAGGAGGATTTATGGCTTATAATAAATTACAAAAAGCATATGAAGACATTAGAAAAATAACTGACTTTAAACCAGAAGTCGCTATAGTTTTAGGATCTGGTTTGGGTAAATTAGCGGACAGAGTTGAGATAGAAGGCGAGGTAAGATATTCTCAGATAGAAGGTTTCCCTGTATCAACGGCTCCAGGCCATGTGGGAAGATTTATCTTCACCCATATTCATGATGTTCCTGTTGTTATTATGCAAGGAAGAGTTCATTTATATGAAGGTTATGAGACCAAGGATGTGGTTATGCCTATAAGACTTATGGGGCTTATGGGAGCTAAGACCTTGATTGTTACCAATGCTGCAGGCGGTGTAAATGAAAACTTTAAGATTGGTGATTTAATGGTAATAAGAGACCATATAAGCCAATTTGTTGAATCTCCTTTGGTTGGACCTAATATGAATGAGTTGGGAGTAAGATTCCCTGATATGACCAATATCTATAAGAATGATTATTCAGAAAGGTTATTGGACTTGGGTAGATCTAAAAACTATCCTATGCAAGAAGGGGTTTACTGTCAATTCTCAGGGCCTAACTATGAAACACCAGCAGAAGTTAGAATGGCTAGAATACTAGGAGCTGATGCTGTAGGAATGTCAACAGCTATAGAAGCTATGGCAGCAAGACATATGGGCATGGAAGTATGCGGTATTACTCTTGTATCGAACCTGGCAGCAGGTCTTTCAAAATCACTTTTAACAGAAGAAGAAGTAATTGAAGAAGGTGCTAAGGCATCAGAGTATTTTATTGACTTGGTTATGGAATTTGTAAAAACATTAAAATAAAAAAAGAGAAGATTATGGGCTAGCCTATAATCTTTTTTTCTATAGAGGTAAAGATGGATAGTTTAAATATTAATCAAAAAAAGGCGGTTGAAACCATAGATGGCCCCTTGCTTATAATTGCAGGGCCGGGTACGGGCAAGACCCATACCCTGGTTGAAAGAGTAATTTATATGGTAAATGAAAAAAACATAGACCCGGGAGAAATAATGATTTCAACCTTTACCAATAAGGCTGCTTTGGAATTACTGGACAGGCTGGCCAGAAGCTTTGACAAACTAGCCATAAAAAAAGATGTAAATGACATGTTAATAGGAAATTTCCATTCCATATGTAGGAAAATCTTAGATGATAACTTGGCCTATACTGTTTTGGAAAGGGATTATTATACCATAGACAATACGGAACAAAGATATCTTTTATTTAAACATATAAATGATTTTAGAAGGGTTAAGGGCTACACTAGTCTGGTTAATACCAAGACTATCAAGTCTGAAATATCTTCCTTGGAAAAAATAGTTAATACTGTGGCTGAAGAAGGGATTTTAGATAGGAGCTTTGACAATCCCATAGAGGGGGCGGTTTTTGAAATAGTTGGCATCTATGAGAAAATTTTAGAAAAAAACAATATGTTGGATTTTTCCAGGACCCTTTATTATTGCTATAAGCTTTTATATGAAAACCCTCAGGTCCTTGAAGATGTTCAAAGACAAACCAAATATATTATGATCGACGAATACCAGGATACCAATAGGGTCCAGGAACAAATAATATTTCTTCTGGCCTCCAAGGAGGGAAATATTTGCGTGGTAGGAGATGATGATCAAGGTCTATATAGGTTTAGAGGGGCCAGTGTGAAAAATATCCTTCATTTTCCCACTAGGTTTGATAGGCCAGTAAAGCTTATAAACTTAAGTGAAAACTATAGGTCAGATGGAAGGATAGTAGAATTCTTTACAGACTTTATAAGGTCTGGCCAGGCCAGGATTGAAAACTTTGACAAGTATAGGTTTGATAAGGACTTGAGAGCTTTTGATGGCTCCTACTATGATAATTCGGTCCTTAGAGTAAGGGGAGAAGGAAGGGACAACTGGCTTGAAAAAAATGTGGACCTGGTGGAGGATTTAAAGTCCAAGGGAGAAATATCCAGCTACAACCAGGTGGCCTTCTTATTTTCTTCTGTAAATCATGACAGGGCCAAGGACTTGGAAAAGGCCTTTAGAGACAAGGGGATAAAGGTTTATCTACCAACCTTAAATACCCTGCTATCGAGAAAAGAAATTCATCAATTGATAGGAGGCCTATATTTAATATTTGAAGACTTTATAGGAGAGGGCTTGAAGGCTAGGGATGGGGCCAGCCAAAACTTTTTAGAAAAGTGTAGGGACCAATTGGATCAAGAAGACGTCTTGGAGTTTATAAATAGGATGAAGGACTATTTGGCCAGATCTAATTTTACTGTGGATTTAATAGATTTGTCCTATAGGCTTTTTGCCTACCCTCCATTTTCTACCTACCTGGATCAGGGCGGTCAAGAGGCCAAGAACATGTCCAGGTTTTTAAATCTCTTGGAGAGTTACTGCTATATAAATATGCTCTATAAGATTAATAGGCAGAATCTGGATAGGTTTATAGTTAGCTTTTTTTATGACTATATAGGGTTTTTAAAAGATGAGAAGGTGGCTGAGTTTGATGAAGAAGTTGAACTTCCAGATGAGGATAGTGTTTCCTTTTTAACTATACATAAGTCCAAGGGGATGGAGTATCCTGTGGTTGTAGCAGCCAGCCTATGGGATGAGGCCAGGTCCTATAGATACTATAATAAGACAGACAATATTTTAAATATCTTAAGTGAAAAGAAAAGCGGTGAAGGAGCCTTTGAACCAGAGGGGAAAATTGAGCTTTTAGACTTTTATAGGAAGTACTATACGGCTTTTTCCAGGGCTCAAAACCTTCTAGTCCTATCTTCCTTTCACCAGGATGGATCAGACCTTACAGGTCAAATATTCAAGGAATTTTACGATGGACTTAGGGACTATGAAAGTGTGAAAGGCTTAAATTTAAATCTAGGACCGGTTAAAAAGACACACTTGAGTAAGGTTTATTCCTATACCTCCCATATTTTAATCTATAGAAATTGTCCTTTTTCCTATAGGTATTTGAAGGAGTTAAAATTTATTAACCCATCCAGCTTGAGTGCCCACTATGGTTCCCTGGTCCATGAGACCATAGAATATGTAAACAAGTCCCATATAAAAGGACTAGAAGTGGATTCTAAGGCTATCAAGACCTACCTTTATAGCGTGGCAAGGAACAAGTATAGACAAGGGGCTCTAGGCCTTAATGAGGAGCTTCTAAGCCAGGCTGTGGAAGAAGTCATGGCCTATAGACAAAAGATGGATGAATTTGGAGAAATTCTAAGTAGTGAGTTGGAAATTTCCATGGCTAGAAAAACCTATCTTTTACAGGGGAATGTTGACATGGTTTACAGGAAGGATGGAGGTCTTTGTTTATTGGACTTTAAGACATCCAATCCCTATGAAAAAGACTATGATAAATTAGATTCATATTTCAGGCAAATTAATCTTTATGCCTATCTATTGGAAGAGACTAAGAGGACCAGTCTGGACAAGATTTCCCTTTACTTTAGTCCAGGTCAAGGACAATTAGTCCAAGGGACCAGGCAGAAAACAGAGGATCTTTTGGAAGAGATAGATGGAGTTGTTGAAAAAATAGAAGAAAAGGATTTTAATAAAAAAACAGAAGATACATCCCTATGTAAATTCTGTCCTTTAAAATATTACTGTAAGAGGGTCGATTAGATCCTCTTATATTTATTGTAGGTATAGTGGAAGGTCTCATTTTTTTGTTCTTCCACCTGAACCTCTGATTTTTCTACAAGTTTCCATTCATCAAGTTCATCCAGATTGGGAATTTGGGTGTCATAAGTTGAGTAGGTCTTGTCTACCTTGGTTATGTAGGCTGTATCACACTTGTCAATTAGTTGGCCAACCAAATCGCCTCCACCTATAAGAAAAACTTCCTTGTCCTTTTGAGGATTAAGGCTTTCTATTAACTGGTCCAGGTCATCCAGGCTATTTATAATATGGGCATCTCCATTTTTATAGTCCTTATTTCTAGTTAAAACTATATGGGTTCTTCCCTCTAGTGGCTTGGAACCAGGTAGGGATTCTAGAGTTTTTCTTCCCATAACCAGGATATTTCCCATGGTGATGCTTTTAAATCTCTTCAGGTCCTTTCTTAAATGAAAGAGCATATCGCCCTTTAGTCCAATGGAAAAATTATTATCAACTGCAAATATTAATTTCATAAAGCCTCCTTTTCTCCAATTATACATGGAAGCAGTTTAAATTTAAATCTTTAAGTGATTTAGGGTATAATATTAATATATGTGTAACAGAGAAAGTAAGAGGTAAAAATGAAAAATAATGTAAAAGAAAATCCATGGATTAATGCTATTATGGCCAGCCTATTGGCAATTGGTATATTTTATATATCCAGATCTATGAGCTTTATGGTGGCCCTGGTAGAAATGGTACCCTTTATTATCCTATATGTTAATGACGGGTGGAAGTTTAGCCTTTTAAGTTTCGCTTTAAGCTTTCTAGCTTCCTTAATATTTTCCAATCCAGTGGACATATCTTTGAGGATGGCCTCCATAGTTATTTTAACTATCTTTATAGGAGAGGGCATCAAGAGAAAAAAAGAATTGAAAAAAATAGTTTTATATTCATCATTTATAAAATTTGCCATATTTTTAGGCCTGAGTTTGGTCTATTATCTTGTAAGTAAGGATAATCCTGTGGACCTATTAAGGGGTAACATGAATGCCATGATAGATGATTCTATTAAGACCCTATCAATGGATGTTAACTTTCAAATGGAAGAAATGGATTCCATGGTGGCCCTTTTAAGAGAGGCAGTAGACTTGGTAATTAGTGTTCTACCAGCCTTTACCTTTATAACAGCCTATATAATTATGGCTATAAATACTATTTTAAGTATTTATGTCTTAAAGAAGGTAAGAGAGGATTTAAATTACTCTCTTAAGTTTAATAGCTATAGGCCTACAGAAAGTTACAAGATGGGGCTTTTGACCATAGGCTTGGCCTTGGCCTTTTTATATCTGATGAACTTTAACCAAATTGAGCTTTTGACTAAAAATGTCTTGGCTGTCCTATCCTTCTTTTTAGCCCTGGATGGTTTGGCCTTGATGGATTTTTATTATGAGAAGAAACTACCTAAGTTCTTCAGAGTACTATTTCCTATTATCTTCATAGTAGGCTTAAAGATGTATGTCTTCTATGTGGTTATAGGTATAATGGACCTACTTTTAGACTTTAGAAAGAGAGGTATTAGGAATGTGGGATAAGATAAGAAATAGTGAGAATTTTGATTTATGGATATTTCCTATAATAATATTGTTACTTTCTATAATCCTATTCTTTTTAGCACCTATACTTGGATTTATAGGTTTAATCAGTGGTATCTATGGAGGCTATTATCTTTATAATAGCGAGAAAAAAAGAAGTCAAAATATAAGAAACTACCTGGAGCAATTGGATGTTTCCTTTGATGAAATAACCAAGACTGCCATCTTTAATATGCCCTTTCCTTTGATGGTGATAAATAATATGGGTAAATTAATCTGGTATAATGGTCAATTCAAGTCTATTATCGGGGGCAAGGACAGTCTATTAAACAGGTATTTAGATGAGTTCTTTATAGAGATAAATTATGATAGCTTCAAGGACAAGAAGGTAAAATACCAAGAAATTAAATATAGTGATAGAAATTATATTCTCTATCATAACTATATTAAAGATTCCAAGAAGGGAGACTTGGTACTTTTATATGCCATAGACAATACCCAACAAATGGAGCTTAAGGAAAGCTATATAAATGAGGGCTTGGTTATGATGAGCATTCATATAGACAACTATGATGAGGTTTACTCCCAGACAGAAAGTGAAAAAAGGCCTATAGTTTTTGCTGAAATAGACAGGTTAATAACCAGCTATATTCACAATTACAAGGGGTTTGTTAAGAAGTATGAAAGCGACCGTTACAATGTGGTTCTTCAAAAGAAGGACCTGGAAGAAATAATAAAGGATAAGTTTAAGATAGTTGATAAGGTCAGAGATGTTAGCCTGGGCAATAAGATGCCACCTACCCTTTCCATAGGCGTGGGTATCAATGAGCCAACTGTAAGAGCAACAGAAAAATCAGCCAATGCAGCCTTGGATATAGCCCTGGGAAGAGGGGGAGACCAGGTTGTAATAAGAGATGGGGATGAGTTGGAATACTATGGCGGAAAAAACAAGGCAACAGAGAAGAGGACCAAGGTAAAGGCCAGGGTTATAGCCCATGCCTTATCCCAACTTATAGAAAAATCAGCTGATGTTTTTGTTATGGGCCATAAAAACCCAGATATGGACTCTTTTGGTTCGGCCTTGGGTTTGGTTTATGCATCTAGAAAAAAAGGAACTAAGACCTACCTGGTTTTAGATACAGTAACCCCAGCCATAAGAAATATTTACAACAGATCAGTTAAGGAAATAGATGGTTTAGAAGATCTTATTTTAACACCGGCTGAGGCTTATGATAAAATAGAGAATACATCTTTAATAATAGTTACAGACAATCATAGGAAGAATTCTACAGAAGCTCCTAGATTATTTGAAAAAACCGATAATGTGGTGGTAATAGATCATCATAGAAGGGGCAAGGACTATATTGAAGATGCCACCTTGGTTTATATGGAGCCCTATGCTTCATCAGCATCGGAACTGGTAACAGAGATGCTTATGTATATGGAGGACAAGGTGGAAATCCACCCTGTTGTAGCCGAAGGACTACTGGCAGGTATAACAGTGGATACTAAAAACTTTTTCTATCAAACTGGAGTTAGGACCTTTGAGGCAGCCTCTGTTCTAAAGAGACAGGGAGCAGACTCTATTATGGTAAAACAATTATTTAAGGATGACTTTGAAATAATGAAGTATAAGTCAGAAATAATTAGCGAAGCCAAGGTATATTTTGATAGAATGATAATTGGACAGTTTGATAGGGAAATTGAAGGTTCAACTTTAATAGCATCCCAGGCGGCAGATGACCTTTTGAATATTCAAGGTATAGATGCCTCCTTTGTCCTAGCCAAATCCAATGGAAAGATTCATATTAGTGGTAGGTCCCTAGGTGATGTGTCAGTACAATTAATCCTGGAGAGAATAGGGGGAGGTGGCCACCTGACAGCGGCAGCTACCCAACTGGACCTGGATATGGACAAGGCCAAGGAGATGTTAATAAAAGCAATAGAGGAGTATATTAAGGAGGAAGAAGAAAATGAAGGTAATATTACTTGAAGACGTTAAAGGATTAGGTAAGGCAGGAGAAATGGTTAATTCTAAGGTGGGATATTTTAGAAACTTTTTGTCACCTAAAAACCTTGCTATAGAAGCAAATGCAGAAAATAAGAAGAGATGGGAAGAAGAACAAGAAAGAAAGAAAGAAGAATTTAAGAAAAACCAAAAAGAAGCCCTAGCTTTAAAAGAAGAATTGGAAAAGTTAAAGGTGGAAATCAAGGTTAAGGCAGGGGACGGTAAAATCTTTGGATCAGTTACTGCCAATGATATAGCTAAGACCTTAAAGAAGGACTACAAGCAAGATATAGACAAGAAAAAGATAGAATTAAAGGAAAACATTAAAGATATAGGAACTCATGAAGTGGGGATAAGAGTATTTCCAGAAATAGTTGCTAATATAAAGGTAGTAGTGAAAGAGGCTTAATATGTCTGAAATAAAGATTTCACAACAACCCAATGCTGTAGAAGTAGAAAGGGCCATTTTGGGCCTTTCTATCATACATAATGATTTAATTAATATCTTGTTGGAAAAAACAAAGGCAGAGGAATTTTACGATCCTAAAAATAGGCATATTTTCCAGGCTATCTTAAAATTAAACTCTGAAAATAGCCCTGTTGACTTTGCAACCGTGGGCAATGAACTGGAAAAAAATGGTGAATTTGAAGCAATAGGTGGTAGTGAATATCTTTTATCCCTGGCAGATCCAACCTACTATAAGACCAATATGGAAAGCTATATTGATATAGTTAAGGAAAAGGCAGCCCTTAGAAGGATAATAACCTTTGCAGATGATACCATGAGAAGGGCCTATGAGGCCAAGGATCCAGCTGATAGTATTATAGGATCAGCATCAGAAGGCCTATCAGAAATAAGTGATATGAAGACTGATGAAGGTCTGGTTAAAATTGAAGACACCATCCAGGAAACCTTTGACTATATGAATGAAATGGCCATGAATCCAGGCTCTATAACTGGTATAACAACTGGATTTAGAGATTTGGATAGACAACTATCAGGCCTACAAAATTCTGACCTGGTCCTTTTAGCAGCCAGACCTTCTGTAGGTAAGACCGCTTTGGGGATAAATATAGGCTTAAATGCGGCCAAGTCTGGAAAAAAAGTAGCAGTATTTTCTCTTGAAATGAGCAGGCGTCAGATTCTTCAAAGAATTATGAGTATGGTAACTTCCATAGACTTACAAAGTATAATCAGTGGTAATATTGAACAGGATGAATGGCAAATTCTTATTACAAAACTACCAGAGTTAAAGGATTTAGACATTTATGTGGATGATACAGCCAGCATATCCCTTACAGAGCTAAGAGCCAAGACCAAAAGGCTAAAGCAAGACCAGGGTGTAGACTTGGTGATAATCGACTACCTGCAATTGATGACTACAGATTCCCAAAGGGTAGAAAATAGACAACAGGAAATATCTAATATTTCTAGAGGCCTAAAGGGCCTGGCCAAGGAATTAAATATACCAGTTTTGGCCCTATCCCAACTATCTCGTAAGTCTGAAGAAAGATCAGATAAAAGACCTATGCTGTCTGACTTAAGAGAGTCAGGAGCTATAGAGCAGGATGCCGACGTGGTAATGATGCTTTATAGGGAAGACTACTATGATGAAGACGCAGAAGAACAAAATATTATTGAAGTAATAGTTGGCAAGCACAGAAATGGTCCTACGGGAACTGTTAAACTATACTTTAGTAAAGAGCATACCAAATTCTTTGACCTGGAGTATGGTGATTCTTATGAGGATTAGACGGCAGGATTATTATATTAGAAATATTTTAAAAAGAGACAAGGAACTATTAAAGAACTGGGGAGTATTTGACAATCCGCTCTTGGAAGGCTATAACTATTCCAGCCTAAATGAGGCCGAGTTGGACTACTGGTACTATTCAAAGAAATTTGGAGGCAGGTCTAGATACTTTTCTGTTCTTGATTACCAGGGTAATCTTTTAGGATTTATAGGTTTTAAGAATATTAGTTATATTATGAGAAGCTCCCTTTTAGGGATAGTATTTGATCCTAACATGGTGTCAAAAGGACTGGGAACTAGGTCTTTGGATGATTTACTAGACTATTATTTTAATGAGATGAATATGAGAAAGTTATATTTAGAGGTTAATGCTTGGAATGATAGGGCTATTAAATCATATGAAAAAGTAGGTTTTAAAGAGACTGGTAGAAAAGTAGAAAAGTTTGAGAACCAAAATATCTTAAATACTAGGGAATACCTGGAGAAAAAAGATGACTTTATAGTTAAGGACAAGCAGGTATTTTCAAAGATAATAAAGATGGAAATCTCAAAAAAAGAATATAGGAGAGATAAAGATGGATTATAGATTGGAAGAATTTGGACTGGACTTGGGCACAACTCCAGTTGAAAATATGTTTATAAACACTTATTTATCTCTTGCAACGGGAAATCAATTAAAGGTTTATTTATTTGCCTATGCCCATGCCTATTCCAAGAGAAGTGAGGACTTAACCAATGAGATGATAGCATCTCAAATGGATATGACCTTGGAACAGGTGGAAGATGCCTGGAACTTTTGGGCTGAGCTTGGGGTGGTAAGTCTAGATGAAGGACAAATAGTTTTTAATAGCTTGAGAAATCATTATATTAAACAGTTGCTAGAGCAAAAGGAAGCCTATCAAGAAGTTGATATGGCCAGTCAAGAGGACATTGAAAGAATGGTAAATGCTCCTTTGACAGAAAAAGAAATGCAGAAAAATCTTGAGTTAAAGCAATTATTTGATAATATTGAAGACTATATTTCAGATGGTGGTCCGGTGAGAATAAGACTAAAGGACAATGAAATCACCTATATAACAAATTTCATAGATGAGTTTAATCTGGAGATAGACTTTATCAACTATGCCTTTCCCTTGGCATCGACAACAGTTAATTCTAAAAATCCCTTTTTAATCATGGGTGTTATTAGAAACTGGATTATTGATGGGGCTCGGGACATGGATAGTTTAAATAAATTAATTGAAGAAAAGTCCAGTCAAAAAGAGGTAAAGAAGCCTAGTAAAAAAGCTACTAAACCAAGGGCTAAAAACCTTAAGGATGATAGGATGACAGTGGAAGAGAGAAAAGAGTTTATAAAGAAGAAAATGTCTTATGACATGGATGACCTTCTTCCAAGGAGGGATTAGATGGATTATTCAGTTTCTAACATTTTGGAAAAAAGAAGGCAAAAGAATAAAAGAGACAAGGATAGGCGAGTAAGACAGGTCTATGATAGGCTGCCTAGAATAAAAGAGATAGATGGTCAGATCCAAAGGCTTAATTTGGAGTCGGTAAACACTATAATTTACGGTGGCAACCTGGAGACCATGCAAGATAAAATAAGTAAGCTAAACCAGGAAAAAGAAAAAATCCTAAGGGAAAATGGTCTGGACAAATCCTATATGGAAGAGAGATATCACTGTGATATCTGCCAGGATACAGGCCTGGTTAAGGGCAAGTCTTGTTCCTGTAAGAAACAATTGAAGATAGAAAAACTATATGACCTAAGTTCCATAGACAAGAGGATTAAAAGGGAGAATTTTAATAAATTTAACGAGGGCCTATTTAGAAAGCAAAGAATGGCCAATGAGGACCTTTCCCCTTACGAAAACATCATAAAGATAAAAAAGAGTATGGAGTTTTATTGCTCCCACTTTGCAGTTGGATCTCCCAACCTATATTTTTATGGACCGGTGGGAACAGGTAAGACCTATATGATTAACTCCATGGCCAAGGAACTTTTGGACAGGGGGGTATCAGTCCTTTACCAATCTGCATCAGAGCTTACAGAGTACTTGTCCTCCTATACCTTTATGTATTCGGAGGAGAAGAAGCTAAATAGGGAGAAGGCTGATTTTATCTACAAGGCTGATCTTTTGATTATAGATGACCTGGGAACAGAGTTTATCAACGAGCTTACCAAATCAAACTTGTTTGAAGTGATAAATAAGAGAATAGTAAATGGTAGGACTACGATTATATCGTCAAATATAGCTCCCTATGAGCTAGAAAACTACTATGATGCTAGAATTTATTCCAGAATCATGGGTGAATATAGGCCTTATGAATTTTTTGGAAATGACTTGAGAATGAAGAATTTTTAGGAGGACTTATGTTTTATCAAACTGCAAAAAAGGATGAGATAAGGGCCATTGAAAAATATGCCATAGAGGTTATAGGAATTCCCAGTATTTTGCTGATGGAAAATGCCGCCTTAAAGGTTATAAAAAATATTAACCTGCTTAGAAGGGACACCTTTGCCATTATTTGTGGAGTAGGTAATAACGGAGCAGATGGTTTGGCCATAGCTAGAAACTTAATCAGTTTGGATAAAGAAGTTCATATTTATTTAATAGGTAGTCTGGAAGAGGCTACAGAGGAATTTATTTTTAACTATAAGATTTTAAAAAGAATAGATGCCAAAATTTCTCCCATGGAAACCCTGGGGGATTTGGAGGATTTCAAAAGAGATATAAATAAGGTAAATACTATAATAGATGCCATTACAGGCCTGGGTTTTACAGGTGGTCTGGAAGGAATGGCAGAATATATGGCAGAGATTATTAATAGGTCTAGAATTTATACCATATCAGTGGATCTTCCATCTGGTATGGAGGCTGATCAAGGTCTAGTAAACACTATTGCAATTAATCCTTCCTTGGTGGTAACATTTCAGTATATGAAGGAAGGTCTGGTAAATAATAAGTTGTTGAAAGATTGTCAAATAGTGGTAGAATCAATAGGTATACCAAGACAGGCCGAAAGACATATTTTGAGACAAAAAGTTAATTTATAGCGGAGGATATAATGTTAGATATTAAGAGAATTAGAGCAAATAAGGAAGAAGTTAAGGAAGCCCTAGAAAAAAGAACTGGTCACTTCCCTATAGATGAAGTGATTGAACTGGATAATGAGAGAAGAAAATTACTTACAGAAATAGAGGCAAAAAAAGCTGAACAAAACAAGGTTTCTAAAATGATTCCTCAGCTTAAGAAAAATGGAGAAGACGTATCTGAAGTTTTAGCAGAAATGAAGACCATATCTAAAGAAATCAAGGATATGGATCCTCAAGTAAAGGAAATTGAAGAGAAAATTCATGCTAAATTATTAGAAATACCAAATACGCCAAACCCTAAGGTACCCCTAGGCAAGGATGACAGTGATAATGTGGAACTTAGAAAGTTTATGGAACCTACTAAATTTGATTTTGAACCTAAGGCCCATTGGGACTTGGGAGTAGATTTGGATATTTTAGACTTTGAAAGAGCAGCTAAAATTACAGGAACCAGATTTACCATATTTAAGGGACAAGGATCCAAGTTGGAAAGGGCCCTTATTGATTTTATGCTATCCCTTCACACAGAAGAGCATGGCTATACAGAATTGGGAGTACCTTTTATGGTAAATAGAAATGCCATGATTGGAACAGGACAACTTCCAAAGTTTGAAGCAGATATGTTCCACCTACCAGAAAAAGACTATTTCTTGGTACCGACAGCTGAAGTTCCAGTAACCAACTATAGAAAGGAAGAAATTTTAAGTAAGGAAGATCTTCCTCTATACTATACAGCCTATACTCCATGCTTTAGACAAGAAGCAGGATCAGCAGGCAGGGACACTAGAGGTTTAATAAGAAATCACCAATTTGATAAGGTTGAGTTGGTAAAATTAGTTAAACCAGAAGATTCCTATGAAGAATTGGAAAAATTAACTAGAGATGCAGAAGAAGTTCTACAACTACTTGAAATCCCTTATAGGGTTGTAAGATTATGTTCAGGAGATTTAGGCTTCTCATCCGCCATGACCTATGATATAGAAGTTTGGATGCCTTCCTATGGTAGATATGTTGAAATATCATCATGTTCTAACTTTGAAGACTTCCAAGCAAGACGTGCCAACCTAAGATTTAGGGATGAAGACGGCAAGGTAAAATATCTTAACACCTTAAATGGTTCAGGATTAGCTGTAGGTAGGACCTTTGCGGCAGTTCTAGAAAACTATCAAAATGAAGACGGAACAATTACTGTTCCAAAGGCTTTAAGAAGATACTTCAACTCCGATATTATCGGCTAGGAGGACAAATGAAAAAAAATAGAAGGCTGCTTATACTTTTATTATTAGTCTTGTTAAGCCTTAGCTCTTGTGCACAAATAAGAGATTTCATATCCACTACTACTGGTAGTTTAATAGGCCAGGACTTTAATATTCTAGTTTATGATAGCTATGGAAACAATACCATGAAGATGCATGGTTCCAGGATAAATATTGAAGTTGTAGAGGAAAAAAAGAATAAGGATGAATCCATGGCCAATAGTTCCTCAGTTTTAGAAATCACAGCCAATGGTAGGCAGATACTTCAGGTGGGTAATACCATGATTTTTGCTGAAAAAGGCCTAGATATGGTAGAGGACTTTGAATTGGATCAAAATCTAGAAATTAGGCCAGGTGGTTCTATAGTGCCATTCAACAGGTATATAAATGACTTAAAAAACAAAATAGGTGAGGATAAGACAGTTGTCATATCAACACCTATGGGAACTCCCATAGGAGTCTATCAAGGAAAAAATGTATATGTTACAGTACCGGGGGATCTGCCTAAGATGACCAGGTTGAACATTGATGGTAGAAGTTTATATATCCATAGGGCAAATTATTTAATTTTGGACTCAAAGATTTTAGATTAAAAGTATTAAAAAAATTTTATATGAAAAAGTAAATTTAATAAAAAATTAGAGGCCTTAAAATCAAATTTAAGACACTTTAACCGGGACACACTACACAATGTAGTGTGTTTTTCTTTTAGGACACTATATATATGGCTTTAAATCTTTACAAGTCGGGTGAAATATTATATTATGTAAATGTAAAGAAAAGGATAAGTTTAAGTACATAGATGAAAGGAAGTATGTCATGGTTAATTTAGTAAAAAATGTTATAAAAAGAGATGGAAGGGTGGTACCCTTTGACAAGGAAAAGATTATTAGGGCTATAGAAAAGGCTATGAATTCACCAAGTGGTATGTTTGAGCCAGGAATTGCCTTGGAAATAGCAACAGAAATAGAAGAATTTGCCAATACTATAAATAAGGATATTACAATTTACCAAATAGAAGATCAGGTTTATTATAAATTGATCCAACACAATAATCCGCAAACGGCCAAGGCCTATGAAAGTTATAAGGCAGTGCAATCCTATAAGAGACAAATAAATACTACAGATGATAGTATAATTGGTCTACTGAACGATGCCAATGAGGAAGTTGCCAATGAGAATTCCAATAAAAATGCCTACATAGTATCAACACAAAGAGATTTAATAGCAGGGGAAGTATCCAAGGACATAGCCAAGAGAAAAATTATGCCTACAGATATTTTAGAAGCCCATGAAACAGGGGCTATTCATGTCCATGATATGGACTATTTAATTCAACCTATGTTTAACTGCTGTTTAATAAACCTTAAGGACATGTTGGATAATGGAACAGTGATCAATGGTAAGATGATTGATTCACCTAAGTCCTTCCAGGTTGCCTGTACGGTAACTACACAGATTATAGCTCAGGTTGCTTCAGCCCAATATGGTGGTCAGTCTATAAATGGTATAGATAGAATACTAGCGCCTTATGTTAGAAAATCTTATGACAAGTATCTTTCCCAAGTTCTAGAGGAACAAAAGGAAATATATAAGATAGATATAGATATGGAGGCTGCTGAAAGAGTTGCTTGGAAGAGGACAAGAAAAGAAGTAAAAGACGGGGTTCAAACCATTCAATATCAAATAAATACCTTGATGACAACCAATGGTCAATCTCCTTTTGTCACCCTATTTATGCACTTTGAACCAGGCTATGAATATGCCAAGGAAGCTGCAGCTATAACAGAAGAAATCCTACTACAAAGATATGAAGGCATAAAGAATGATGCGGGAGTATATGTGACTCCAGCCTTTCCTAAATTAGTCTATGTCTTGGATGAACACAATATCCATGATGACAGTGACTACTTCTATTTGACAGAGTTGGCTGCTAAATGTACAGCCAAGAGGATGTATCCTGATTATGTATCAGCTAAGAAGATGAAAAAGTTATATGAGGGCAATGTTTTTGCTCCAATGGGATGTAGATCATTTTTATCACCTTGGAAGGATGAAAATGGAGAATATAAATTTGATGGTAGGTTCAATCAAGGGGTAGTAACCATAAACCTTCCACAAATAGGAATCCTATCCACTGGAGATGAGGACAAGTTCTTTGAAATTCTTGACAAGAGATTAAAGATAGTAAGAAAAACTCTTATGATGAGACATGATTTATTAAAGGACGTGACCAGTGATGTTTCACCTATCCACTGGCAACATGGTTGTATAGCAAGATTAAAACCAGGTGAAAAGATTAGCAAGTATTTAGAAAATGGATATTCAACCCTTTCAATAGGTTATATAGGTCTATATGAGGCTTCAAAATTGGTTAAGGGAGTATCTAATACCCAACCAGCAGGCAAGGAATTTGCCATGAAAGTTCTGGATAGACTAGTAGAAGCTGCCAACACATGGAAGAAGGAAACAGGCCTAGGCTTTGCTGTTTATGGTACGCCAGCTGAGTCATTGACCAACAGATTCTCCAAGTTGGATAGGACTAGATTTGGAGAAATCAAGGATATAACTGACAAGGGATATTATATAAATAGTTATCATGTGGATGTTAGGGAAGAAATAAGCGTATTTGATAAGTTTAAATTTGAAGCGGCCTTTCAAGATAAGTCTACAGGAGGAGCTATCTCCTATGTGGAAATACCAAATATGAACAATAATACTGAGGCTATCACTCAAATTATTAAATTTATGTATGATAATATTATGTATGGGGAATTTAATACCAAGTCAGACTACTGTCACGAGTGTGGCTTTGATGGAGAAATTGTTATAAATGACCAGGGAGATTGGGAATGTCCAAATTGCCATAATAACGATAGATCCAAGTTAACAGTAATAAGAAGAACCTGTGGATATTTGGGAGAAAACTTCTGGAATGAAGGAAGAACCAAGGAAATAAATGCAAGGGTGTTACACATATAATGAGATATGGACAGATTCGTAGATATGATGTGGGAAATGGACCAGGCATAAGATCCAGTATTTTTGTTACAGGTTGCAGCCATAAATGTCCAGGCTGTTTTAATGAAGAATACCAGGATTTTAAGGCTGGAAAGGAATGGACAGACCAGGAAAACCAACTATTAATTTCCTATCTTTCAGATTCCAATGTTAAGGGCCTTACTATTTTAGGAGGGGAGCCCTTCCAAAATATTAAAGGTTTAGTAGACATGATAAGGGCTGTAAAAAAGGAAGTTGATAAGGAGATTTGGATTTATTCAGGCTACTTATTTGAAGACCTTATAGTAAGGGAAGACGCCTGGGAACTTTTAAGTCTTTGTGATGTTTTAGTAGATGGACTTTTTATAGAAGAAGAAAAAAACTTAAAATTAAAATTTAGGGGCAGTGAAAATCAAAGAATAATTGATCTTAAGCAGAGTTTGGCCTTGTCCAAACCCATCCTAATGAATATATAGGGAGACTCACTAGAGTCTCTTTTTGTTATAATAAAAGAGGGGGATAAAATGAAATTTTTAGTAGCCATGGATTCATTTAAGGGCTCCTTGACGTCCAAGGAGTTGGCAGATATAGTGGGCACTTATTTACTTGATAGGGGGCATAGGGTTAAAAGCCTATCCTTGTCTGATGGAGGCGAGGGTTTACTTGACAGTCTAGGCGAGGCCTTGGACTTGGATGTGGTTGAAATTTCAGTACTAGGACCACTAGGAGAAGAAAGAAGGGCCAGCTATGCTATAAAAGAGGATAGAGCCCTAATAGAAATGGCCAGGTTGGTAGGCTTGGACTTGGTTGATAAAAAAGATAGAAATCCTTTAAATATAAGTAGTTATTCCTTAGGTCAAGCTATCTTGGATGGTTTGGATAGGGGGGTTAAAACCTTTCTTATAGGCCTAGGGGGATCTGTCAGTAATGATATGGGACTTGGCATGTTAATGGCCCTAGGATATCGATTTTACAAGGAAGATGGCAGTTTAAGTGGCCATTATGGCCGGGACTTGGGCCAGATAAAAGAAATAGATGATAGCCAGGTGGATGCCAGGCTAAAGGATGTAAAATTTATTGTAGCATCAGATGTAAAAAATCCCCTTTGTGGAAGTCAGGGAGCCAGTATGGTTTTTGCAGGTCAAAAGGGGGCCAGCTTGGAAGATAGAAGGTTGATGGATGGCTGGTTTAAAAACCTAGCTGACTTGGTAGAAAAAACCTATGGAATAGACTATAGGGATTGGCCAGGGGCAGGAGCTGCCGGTGGAATGGGTTATGCTTTTAAGAGTTTTTTGAAAGCTGATCTTAGGCCAGGTTTTCAACTTGTTAGTAGTCTTTTATCTCTGGAAGAAAAAATAGACTGGGCTGACTATGTAATAACTGGAGAAGGACAATTAAATGAGCAAAGTTTGATGGGAAAATTACCAGTTGAACTGGCCAGCTTGGCTAAAAAACATGGCAAGGTCTCTATAGGACTTTTTGGAGCCATAGATATGGACCTGGGTAAGGTTAATGATATGGGCTTAAATGCTTGTTTTGCCATAAGTCAGGGGCCTATTGAAGAGCAAGAGGCCATGAACAAAAAGGTGGCAATGAAAAATTTACAGGCCTGTCTGTCTCAAATACTTAATCTTATTGAATTATAATTTTGTTTTATGATTAAAAAGGATATAATAGATAAAGAATATAAAAAAAGGAATGGGAAAATGGGAAAAAACAAGAAGAGGATATTGTTGACAGGTGGTGGTACAACAGGCCATGTATCTGTGAACTTAGCTTTGATTCCAATGCTTAAAGAAGAGGGTTGGGATATTTATTATATGGGTTCTAAAAATGGAATAGAAAGACAGTTGGTTGAGGATTTTGATTATGTGGATTACATCCCCATATCTACGGGAAAATTAAGAAGGTATTTCGATTGGGAAAACTTCAAGGATTTTTTCAGGGTTATAGGTGGGGTCTTTCAAGCCATTCATAAAATAAGAAAAATAAAACCAGATATTATTTTTTCCAAGGGAGGATTTGTGTCAGTTCCCCCTATTATAGGAGGCTTTTTTAATAGGGTGCCAGCCCTAAGTCACGAATCTGATTTAACACCTGGTTTGGCCAATAAACTAAGCCAACCTTTTGTGGAAAAAATATTCACCACCTTTGAGGAAACCACAGACTATATAAAGGACGATAAGGGTTACTTTCTAGGACCGGTTATAAGGGAAAGTCTAAAGGGGGGAGAAGCCAGTAGGGCCAAGGAATTTTTAGGAATAGAAAATGATAAGGAAAATATTTTGGTCATGGGAGGCTCTTTAGGGGCTAGACAGCTAAATGCCAATATAAGAGATCTTTTAGATGACCTATTGGAAGACTATAATGTTATTCATGCAGTTGGTAAGGGAGGCTTGGATAGTGGTTTGGAAAGAGAAGGCTACTATCAGATGGAGTATATAAATGAGGAGCTAAAGGATATTTTAGCCTTGGCAGATATGGTTGTATCTAGGGCTGGATCCAATGC
>CALAZW010000088.1 GCA_937926545.1 uncultured Helcococcus sp.
ATTCCCTTTTTAATAGAATAGATGGGATAAATCCCACCTATATCATCCTTATCCATAGTGCTTAACACTGGATTTATTAACCTGTTTTTTACTTCATCATACCTTCCATAGACCTTATAGTCCTCCCCCTGCCTAAGACTGTTGGCAGCGAACCTATTGTTGTACCAAACCAGGGAAATGTCTCCTGATTGATCATAGGCCTTTAGCTGGGTAATAGATCCTCTCTTGTGATAGTAGGTCCTGGGCCTGGTCTTTATCCTTAAAATAAAGGAGTAGTTTAATCCGTCCCTGGCCTGGTCTATATCTACAAATCTGGACCTGTCTTCATAGGCTCCTGGAAAGTAGTTTATTAAATCTTCTACACTATAAATACCCATGGAATTTAAGACTTCTTCCTTCTTCTTACCTATTCCCTTGATATCTAATAATTTCATTTTATTCAATTGACGCTACATAGTAGTATAGTGGTTGGCCACCAAAGATTAATTCAAAGTCCAAGTCATCATAGTCCTCTTCCAACCTGTCCACTAAATCTTGGGCGTCTTCTTCTGCCACGTCTTCACCATAGTAAAGGGTTACTAGGGAACTAGAATCATCTAGAGACTTGGTCACAAGCTCATACATGGTATCTTGTGGGTCCTTGCCCTTAACGATAATATCTTTTTCCTTTATACCTATTACATCGTCTTTTTTAATTTCTATATCTCCAACCTTAGTATCCCTAACTGCATAGGTAAGTTCTAAGGTAGTAACTTCTTCTAAGGCTTCATTCATAGCTTCCATATTTTCTTCAATATCTAAGGTCTCATCAAAGTTAATAAGGACTGTGAAGGCTTGAGGAACTGATTTAGTTTCTATAACTATAATCTTCTTGTCTTCAACCAAGTCAACAGCTTGTTTGGCAGCTAAAATTATATTTTTATTGTTAGGCATAATAATTACATTATCAGCCCTAACTCTTTCTGCAGCCTCAACTATATCTTCTGTAGAAGGGTTCATTGTTTGACCACCAGATATAATTTCATCTACTCCAAAATCGTGAAAGACTTCATCAAATCCTCCACCCATACTGATGGCAACAAAGCCGTACTTTTTGTTTGGCTTAGCTTCAGTTCTTTGAGCAGCTTCAACTTGAGCATCTGTAGCTATTCTATGGCTGTGTTGTACCCTCATATTATCTATCTTAATGTCAACTAGATAGCCTCTTTCCAAGGCTTTTTCTAAAACTCTTCCTGGGTTATTTGTATGGATATGAGTTTTTATCATATCTTCAGCCCCTACAACTACTATAGAGTCCCCATAAACTTCAATTTCTTTTCTAAAGTTGGCAAAGTCTTCTGCGTGTTCTGTCTTGATCAAGAACTCTGTACAGTAGCCATACTTAATATCTGAAGATGCCATTTCTGCATGGGATACATTTTGATGGGCAGTAGGTTCTACCAATTGGTTAATGTCTCCAAAGTCAACCTCTTCTCCTGTAATACCAGCTAGAAAACCTTCCATAAGTGTAAGTAATCCCTTACCACCAGCATCAACTACGCCAGCTTCCTTAAGAACTGGTAGCATTTCTGGTGTCATATTTAAAGCCCTATGGCCTTCAACTATAATTGCTTCTAAAAATTTATCTATTCTCTTGTAATTTTGGTGGTTTTCAGCTGCAAATTCAGCCATCATTCTACTAACTGTAAGGATGGTTCCTTCAGTTGGTTTTAAAACTGCCTTATAGGCTGTATCCTTGGCACTTTCACTTGCCTCTACAACATCGTCAATGGTAACTACTGTCTTGTCTTTTAAAACAGTTGAAACTCCCCTGCATAATTGTGAAAGGATAACTCCTGAGTTTCCCCTAGCTCCCATCAAAGATCCTGTACCTAGCGCCTTTGATAGGGCTGGTATTGTATCCTCTGCATCTTGTGCCTTATTTATAACTGACTTCATAGTTAAAAACATATTTGTACCTGTGTCTCCATCTGGTACTGGGAATACGTTTAAACTATTCACCAAGTCCTTATTGTCTTCCAGTCTTTTGTAGGCGCCATATAGTCCTTGCCTAAACAGCTTTCCTTCTATTCTATCCATAATTTCCTCCACTATACTCTAACGCCTTGAACTATGATGTTAAC
>CALAZW010000089.1 GCA_937926545.1 uncultured Helcococcus sp.
ATGGAAATATTTATATAGAAAACAAGGATGGTAAATATGGTTACCTGGATGAAGAAGGCAAGCTCAATAAAGAAAAAGCTAAACAAATAGGCCTGGAGGGAGAATCATCCAACAAGGAAGATAACTACTTTGGTAAGCATGATAAGCTAGAAGGTGTCCTATTTAGGTTGGAAGACGACCAAGGAAACATGCTTGAAGAAAAAAGAACCGGCAAGGATGGAAAGGTAACTTTCCAGCTTGATAATAGCAAATACCCTTCCAAGGTAAGAATTGTTGAAGTTAGGGAAGAATCCAGTGAAGACTACTATATTAGGGTTAAAACAGGAGAAAAAATCAAGAGAAACCTGGTGGCTAGGGCTGATGATTTAGAAATTATCCACCCTATATATAATGATAATCCCGAAGGAATAGAAGCTATAAGGACCATTGACCTTTACCCTAAAAACACCTTGGATGAATCATTAATTAGAAAGCGTCTAGTGGATAAGAATTCAAAAGGAAAATATTCCTATAGAAGTGATAACAATTATGATATGGGAGAAAACATTTATTGGTCTTTAGAAGCCTTGATACCAAGAGGCTTTAACTTGAATTGGGCCCAGATAATAGACAGGCCAGGAAATGGTCTTATGGTAGAAGAAATTGAAAAAATCATGGTAAATGGCGAAGACTTTGACTCCAGCTATTATTCCTGGGAGTTTAAGGAACCCAGCGAAGATGCCGGGGAAGAATTTAGTTCTAGTAAAGACCTGGTCATAACCATAGATGATAAGGGACGAGAACATATAAACAAGCTTAACCTATGGGAAAAAGACCCGAAGGAGCCCTATGAAGAAGACTATAAAGACTATTCAAAAATTCAAGTTATAGTAAAGGGTAAAATAAGAGGAGACAAGTACTTAGATGAATCCTTGGAGTTTATAAATAGGGCAATTTATAACTATAAGTTTAGCAAGTATAAAGAAGAAGAAAACCAATCAACTAGGGTGGATGATAGCCTGGTAAAAACAGGAAAAGCCCAGCTGGTTAAAACAAATGTTTTAGGAGAAACCTTAGAGGGAGCCCACTTCTATTTATATAAGGAGAGCTTTAAGTCTAATAAGGAAAAAGTAAGGCTATATCTTAACTACAAACAAATAGATAAAAGAGGAGAAGTCACTTGGACTGAAGATGAAAACCAAGCTAGCCTTTTAATATCAGATGCTTTAGGTAATATATATATAGAAGGAAAGATTCAACTTAAGGGAATCAAAGATGGAAGCTACTACCTGGAAGAAATCAAACCTCCAGAAGGCTACATTAAATTAGCCAACCCTAAGAGGGTTATCTTTAGTGAGGATTTACAAGACCAGGAGCAAAAAATTATAAATACCAAGTACTTTATGCCTGAAACAGGTGGTCCGGGACTGATGAAAAGATTGGGCCTGGCCCTACTAGTAATAGGTCTAGCAACTTATTTTCTTTATAAGAGAAACAAGAAAAAGATAGACAAGTTTAATAAGGAAGATATATA
>CALAZW010000090.1 GCA_937926545.1 uncultured Helcococcus sp.
ATGGTACTTAGACGGTGACGTCTTGGGAGAGTAGGTAGCCGCCAAATAGATAGAGAGCACATGAGTGCTCTTTTTTTTATTGCTTTAAAATAGGCAGAAAAAAAGGAAGGGTTATCCTTCCATAGTATTATTTAACCATTCTAAAACATCTTGGTAGACTAAATGATTATCAAGTTCATTAATGATTTCATGTCTCATGTCTGGGTAAAGTTTAATACAGATATTTTTCATTCCATGATTCTTGTAGTTATCATAAATTTTAAGGACATCCTTACCAGCATTTCCTACAGGGTCCTTGTCGCCTGAGATAAATAGGATAGGATAAGATGGATCTATATCTAATTTATTTTCCCTTTCGTCCAAGGCTTTTAATCCTAGAACCAAGTCCCTATAGAATTCGTTGGTAGGTACAAAACCACAAAATTCATTGTCTATATATTTTTGTACTTCTTCTTCATCTCTAGTTAACCAATCAAACTCTGTTTTGGCTGGCTCAAAGGCTTTATTAAAGGAAGTAAAGGCCATTTTGTGGAGGAAGTTAGCTCTTTTTTCTGGATTGAAAAATTTAGTTAGGAAAATTAGGAATTTTTTATCGCCTGTATATTCTGCGCTACCGGTTCCCATAACTATAGATCCATTTAACATGTAGTCATATCTGTTTAAAAAGTCTCTGGTTAAAAATGATCCCATAGAGTGACCCAACATAAAGAACTTTAAAGTAGGATATTTATTTTTCTTAACATTTAAGAGACTTCTAAGGTCTTCAATTAAAACATTCCAGCCGTCTTCCTTGGCGAAGTAACCATATTTATCATCTGCCTTACCTGTTTCACCATGTCCACGTAAGTCCATACCATAAACAATATAACCGTTTTTGTTTAGAAATTTGGCGAATTCATCGTATCTAAAGATGTTTTCAGCCATACCGTGAACCAGGTGAATAACTGCCTTGGGATTTTCTACCTCATCCCATTCATAATAGTAAATTAATTTGTCATCATGACTATTAAAAGATTTTATTTGCATTTTATTCTCCTTTATACCAATATATACATATCATACAAATTAATTAAATAATAGTCAAAAGGAGATATGATGATAAAGTTAATTGCTATTGATTTAGATGGTACCTTATTGAATGAAAACAGTGCCATAACGAGGGAAAGTATTGAAACAATAAATAAGGCCATGGATGAGGGAGTAAGAATAGTTCTTTGTTCAGGTAGGCCTATGAGTGGTCTTTATCCCTATATAAAGGAATTAGGCTTGGATGAAGATGAAGAATATATCATAAGTCAAAATGGTTCTAAAATAAGTACTGCCAATAATGAAATAATTAAGGAAATATTAATGGAGGAGGCCGATGTTAACTATTTAGTTGATTTGGCTGACAAGGAAGATGTGGGAGTTTGTATCATAAGTGGAAGTGATAACTACTATGCCTATAACTATTCCACACCTGCCATGGAACACGATGCAGACTTGGTTTTTTTAGATGTTGAAGTCTTAGATAGGGACTTGTCGAAAATGGAGAATAATGATCCTATGGTAGTAATGGCCGTTGATGAAAAGGATAAGCTGGATAGATTTACAGATAAGTATGAGGCTGAAATATCTAAACAGTTTGAGTTTGTAAGGTCTTGCTCAACAATTCTTGAGTTTCTTAATAGGGGAATAGGCAAGGGACCAGCCCTTTTATACTTAGCTGATTATTTAAATTTAGATATAAGTGAGGTCATGGTTATTGGAGATGAATTAAATGACTTGTCCATGTTTGAAATAGATGCCTTTAAGGTGGCTATGGGAAATGCCCATCAAGATATAAAGGATAGGGCTGACTATATTACCTTGGCTAATAGCGAGGATGGAGTGGGCCATGCCATTAAAAAATTTGTTTTATAATAGTAAATAGTGCCTAGGCACTATTTTTTTATCTAATAGATGAAAAAATTAACTAGATGGGTTATAATTAGTAGGTGAGAATTTAATCGACTGGTATCTCGTATATATGTATACGAGGATTTTTTATATTAAAGGAGAAGTCATGTCAAAAAAAGGTTCAAATGTTAAAGAATATATCATTAAAGTATTGAATGGTATGGCGTTAGGATTGTTTTCTTCACTAATTATCGGACTTATACTTAAGCAGATTGGTAGTTTTGCCAATTTAGATTTATTGGTAAAGTTTGGTAGCACAGCTCAGCTATTAATGTCACCGGCCATAGGGGCAGGAGTGGCCTATAGTATAGGAGCTGAAGGTTTGGTAGTTTTTTCAGCCGTTATAGCAGGGGCCCTAGGAGGGGGAGCCGTTAGTATGGAAGCTGGACAAGCAGCGAGTTTATCCATAGGTGAACCAGTAGGAGCTTTTATTTCTGCTTTAATAGGTGCTGAATTAGGTAAAAGAGTACAGGGAAAGACAAAAATAGATATTATTTTAGTTCCAGCCTTGGTTATATCCATAGGTGGTTTAGTTGGTTATTATTTGGCACCATCCATATCTAAATTTATGAATGGTATCGGAGAAATAATAAACTTTGCAACTAAACAACAACCATTTATTATGGGTATGATAATTTCAGTAGTTATGGGTTTGGCATTAACCATGCCTATAAGCTCAGCAGCCATTGGGATATCATTAAATCTAAGCGGTCTGGCAGCTGGAGCAGCAGTAGTAGGTGGCGCCAGCCACATGATTGGTTTTGCCATTGCCTCTTATAAGGACAATGGGTTTGGAGGATTTATAGCTCAAGGAATAGGAACTTCCATGATTCAAATATCTAATATTATTAGAAAACCAATTATCTTATTACCAGCTATTATTAGTTCAGCCATATTGGGACCAGTTTCTACAGTCCTATTAAAGATGGAGGCAGATGCCATAGGATCTGGCATGGGAACTAGTGGTTTGGTAGGACAGTTTTCTACAGTAGGGGTAATGGGTAAGGACAGTATAATAAAGATAGTCCTACTACATTTTATTTTACCAGCCTTGATTTCCTATATAGTAGCTCAAGCCTTGAGAAGAAAGAATTTGATAAAACCTGGCGATATGAAATTGAACCAATAAGTCTTGAATTCTTGATATTACATTTTTTTAATGATAAAATTACACATATAAAGGTGAATAAATGAAGACTACAAAGGGAGATAAGTTTTTAATTGTCTTTTTGATTTTAGCTAGTATTTTATTTTCTGTATTTCTATGGATGAAAGGCCTTAATATAGCTGATAAATACATCAGTGTTCAGGTTGATGGTGAGGAAATTCAAACTATTGAGTTTACCAAAGAAAATATTGGTAAAACCTTTGAAATCGAAACTAAGTTTGGTAGAAATGTCATAGAAGTTGGCGATGGAGAAGTTTGGATAACTGAGGCATCCTGTCCAGACAAGCTAGACATTAAACAGGGGAAGATTGATTCCAATGGTCAAATGTTAGTTTGTCTACCCAATAGGTTAATAGTAGAAATAAAGGAAAATAAAGTGTTAAAGGAAAATCAAGATAAAATAGACAGTTTTAACTATTAGTTAATTATGAGAGATTTGAGAAAGTTGATTTATACGGCATTATTGGTGTCGATGGCCCTGGCAGTATCATTAATAGAAAATATGATACCCGTGCCATTTATAGCTCCAGGTGCAAAACTTGGTTTGTCCAATATTGTTATTTTAGTGAGTTTGTTAGTTTTTGGATTTAAGACAGCGGCTACAGTAGCCCTCTTAAAATCCTTTTTATTAATGCTTGTAGCTGGTTTCGGTCCCAGTTTTCTATACAGTTTTGCAGGAGCAATACTTAGTACTTTAGTAATGGGATTTGCTTATAGGTTCTGTTCTAATATTTTTAGCACCATAGGAATAAGTATCTTGGGTGCAGTGGCGCATAACTTGGCTCAAGTTTTTGTGGCCTCCTTAATATTAGGCAATTTTATGATATTCACATACTTCCCCCTACTTACCATAGTAGGAACCATAACTGGTTATTTTGTGGGACTTAGTGCATATCATGTTTCGACGCAGTTGAAGAAATTGATTAAAGCCTAGGAGTGAATAATGATCGACAAAAACCTTAAGATTAGCGAATTAAACGAAGAAGATAGACCGATGGAAAAGTTGATTAGTTATGGAGTAAGCTCTCTAAACAATGTGGAATTATTAGCCATAATAATAGGGAGTGGAACAAGGGGAAAAAGTTCGATTGATTTAGCCTATGACATTATATATGACAAGATTGGGGAGAAGGATCTTTTGTATTCATCAGCCCAGGAATTAATGTCGATTAAGGGAATAGGAAAAAGTAAGGCGACCAGGATAATATCTGGTTTAGAATTAGGAAGAAGACTTGGAAAGATAGATAGTTTTTCTAAGATTTCCTTTTCCAGTCCTAAGACTGTAGCCGATTACTTTTATAGATATTATAGAAATAAAAGTAAAGAAGAATTTTGTGTAGTATTATTAGATACTAAAAACAAGCCAATTTCTATTGAATCGGTTTCTGTTGGTACACTGAATTCTTCTTTAGTTCATCCAAGAGAAGTTTTTAGACAGGCAATTAAAAAAAATGCAAATGCCATAATTCTAGTTCACAACCATCCCAGTGGGGATCCAAGCCCTAGCAAGGAGGATTTGGTTGTGACCAAAAGACTTATAGAAACAGGGAAAATTGTGGGAATTAAAGTATTAGATCATGTGATTATTGGGATAAATAGGTATGAGAGTTTAAAAGCAATAGACTTAATGTAGAGGTAGAGAGTATGAGTTTTTTAAGGTTTGTAGCACCTGATTTAGCAATAGATTTGGGAACAAGCAATATCTTAGTGTATGAAGCTAAGAAGGGAATAGTGGTTAATGAACCATCTGTGGTAGCCATAGATATAAAAACTGGAGATGTGGTTGCCTTTGGTAAAGAAGCCTATGAAATGATAGGTAAGACTCCAGAAAATATAATAGTTGTAAAGCCTTTGGAAAATGGAGTGGTTTCAGATTTTGACTTGACTAGGATTTTGTTAAGTCACTATATAAATTTAGCTGTTCCAGGTATTTCCTTAATGCAACCAAGAATTGTTGTTACAGCTCCTTCGGGTATATCTGATGTGGAAAAAAGAGCCATAGAGGACGCCTGTATCCACTCTGGAGTAAGAGAAGTTTATATAGTGGAAGGTTCTCTTGCTGCAGCCATAGGCGCCGGCCTACCTGTGGATAGGCCTGAAGGCTATATGATAGTAAATATGGGAGCAGGTACAACTGAAGCTGCCATAGTTAGCTTAAATGGTATAGTTGCATCAAAGACCTTAAACTATGGGGGAGACTATTTAAATAAAAAGATAATAGAATTTATTAGAGACAAGTATTCTGTTGTAATAGGTGATTTGACAGCAGAAGAATTAAAACTTTCCATGGGAAGTTTAGAAGTGGCCAAGAAGAATAAGAGTATTTCAGTTAGCGGTAGGGAGGTTGCCAGTGGTATGCCTATAACCATAGATGTATACGCTTCTGATATACAAGAGGCCATTATTGATCAGGTGGGGGACATAGTGGATATTATAAGATATATTCTAGAAAAAAATCCTCCAGAACTATCAAGTGATATTATGAGAAATGGTGTTTACATAACAGGTGGTGGTTCTCTATTAGATGGAATAGCCAGTGTTATAGACTACAATCTAAATATAGATGTTTACCATTCAGAAAACCCTTTTACAGACACGGTAAAGGGAGTGGGCCATATAGTAGAAAACTTAGATAAGTATAAAAATATTAGGAAGTAGACATATGTTATATTATAAAAAAAGAGAAAGTAAGAAAAAACATGTTTTAACTATAGTGATTTTAATTGCTTTAATAATATTTTCTAGCCTTAATCCTAAGGCGACTACTCTTTCATCCAATGTGGCATCCAGTATTCTAATGCCTATAAATAAGGTTTTCTATAGCATAACCACATCTTTTCAATCAGCTGTGGATAGCGTATTTGGTTCCAAGGCCAATAGAGAAAGAGTCGAGGCTCTAGAAAAAGAAAATGATCAATTAAATGAAGAGTTAAATAAATTAAAAATTATTGTGGCAGATAAGAAGGCCCTGGAAAATGAATATGAATTCCAAAAGAAGAACTCCAATTATATTAATGCTAAGGTTATTTCTTTAGAGCCATCAAATCTTTTTGATAGGTTTGTAATAGACAAGGGAAGTAACAGTGGTATAAAAAAAGGTGACATGGTAGTCCAAGGCTATATGGACAAGGACAAGAAAATATCCAAGGCCCTAGTTGGTAGGGTTGAAGAGGTTGGCTTGACCACCTCCAAGGTTGTATCCATCATGGATGATAAATATAATCTTTCCTTTAAGGTTGTAGCAAGTAATGATTTTGGGATAGTGAATAGACGCTCTGAGGGAGCCTTAGAAGGTTATTTATTAAATAAAGATAGTAAGGTTGCCAAGGGGGATGATATTGTCACATCGGGCATAGGAGAGGTCTATGAGCCTAATATCTACATAGGAAGAGTCAGAGAAGTTTTTGATTCAACTGATAGATTGAACAAGGAAGTAGTTATAGATAGCCCTGTTGACTATACCAGGTTGTACTCTGTATTTGTCATTCAAAATAATGAGGTTGTAGATGAAAAGTTTTAGTTTAGTAATATTATTTATAGCAAATTTAATATTAAATATCACCTTGTTTTCCAGAATAGCAGTTTTGGGAGTGATTTTTAATATAAGCATACCTATAATAATTGTTTTATCCATGTCTGAGAGAAAGGGAAGATCAGCCTACTATGGTCTGATGATGGGACTGATGGAGGACATATTATTTGGTAATATTTTAGGGATAAAGGCACTTAGTTATTACTTGATAGGTTATTACGTATATAAGAGTCAAAAGAATAAAGGTTTTGACTATAAGATAGGTTTTATTATGACTATTTTATCCAGCCTGTTCAATGGAATATTCACAGGTCTGGCAGGAGTTGTTTTAGATAAGTTGATCAGCTTTAATAGCCTGGTAGCCTATCTTAAATATCCTGTTTTTATAGAAATAGCCATGAATCTTTTAGTATTTACCATAGTTTATTTAATATTTAAATCTATTGATACTAAAAGAAAGAGAAAATACTATATGTAGGAAAGAGGAAGTATGAAAAAGAATAAAAAGAGATTAATATTTGTCTTGGTAGTCTTAATTATTAGTTTTAGTGCTTTACTTTTTAGACTATTTCAATTGACCATGGTCAAGGGAGACTATTATAGAAACTTCTCAGATAATAAAAGAATGAAGCAAATTAACCTAAATGCCCCAAGGGGAAATATTTACGATAGAAATGGTAACCTATTGGCAGGCAATAAGACCACCTACAACCTTAATATCTACAAGGATAGAATAGACAGGATGGAGCAAAAAGACAAGAATAAGGTAATCAATGACCTGATACATATACTTGAAAGAGATGGGGTAACTTATTTGGAAGACTACTCTATTGGTATCTACGAGTTTATTTACAAGGATGAAAATGATTATTTTACTAATAAAAAAACTCCAGGTGATGAGGTTGTAAAGATTATTAAAGAGGAAAAGCTTTTAAGGGATATTATCTATTCCAAGGAAGCCATAAGTGAACAAGATAATTATTATCCTATAAATAGGGTAAATGATTACTTAGATTTAAGAGGAAAGTACCTACCTATAACAATAAGCAACAAGAAGGGCAAAATTAAAATAGCCTATACAGAAGGTAATGAAAGGGATGATAAGAGCCCAGAAGATTTCTTTATAGAAACTATCGAAGGGGATGAAAGTCTTATCTACAACCTTTTAGAGCACCCTTTAGCTAGGAAGGCAACCTATGAAATCCTGGAAAAAAAGAAACTAGAAAAAAATATAGTTCTATCAGATATAGTATTTAAATCTGACTTAGAACACATTGAAAACAAGGCCAGACTAAGTAAGATTGATTCTAGAATAACCTTGGATAGCCAGGCCAAGGATGACTTTGTCCTTCTGGTGGAAAACCAGGCCCTGGAAAGACTTTTAACCAGAGTAGAGATTGATGATGAGAAAAACTTTATTATTCCAGCGGAAAAATTAATAAATCTTATCCAATCCAAGGGAGAGGACACAAATATAACCTATGAAATAAATGAGGATGCAAAAACTGTTAACCTTATTTACAAGGAAAAAGAAGTAACCAATGAAAAACCAATAGATAGGTTGATTAAATTGGCCAAGAAGAATAAGGTTGTAGAAAGTTTTATCTTGGATAAGGATGTTATCCAACTGGCTGAAGCTTCCTTATTTGATGAGAGTATTTATCCTAGGATCCATAAGGATGTATGGAAGTACTCTTTTGAAAAAGATAAGGCTGATTTACTTAAGTCTATGAATCTTAAGGAAGAATCAAAGATTAAAGAAGTATTTGATAAGTATGGAGAAAATTATGAACTTCAACAATACTCAGAATATGAAAAATATTCCATGATATCAATTTATTCAAGAATAAGAAACCAAGGATTTTTGGCCTATGAGCCCATAACCTTGGCCAGAAATCTTAGCATGGAGACCCTATCTGAAATAGAGGAAAAAATCCCTAAGGAATACGGTCTTGAAATAGCCAAACAGCCCAATAGGTATTATCCTCATAAGAATACAGGTTCCCATATGATAGGATATTTAGGAAAAATATCTGAAGAATTTGAAGTTAAGGAATATGTAGAAAACAAGAAATATAATAAGGATGATATCGTAGGTAAGACAGGGGTTGAGGAAAGTTTTGAAGAAACCCTTAAGGGATCCAACGGTAGAAGAATTGTCTATACCAATGTTATGGGACAAACTACAGACGTTCTAGAAGAAAGACCGTCTGTGGGAGGAAATAACCTTTACCTGAGTATGGACTTGGACCTACAAAAGGCAACTGAAGAAGCCTTGGAAAGAACTATTAAGGCAATAGCCAGTGGAAATAACTATTCCAGTAAGTATGGAGACCTACCCATGACAAGATTTCCCAATGCTTCATCGGGAGCATCAGTTATTATGGATGTAAAGACAGGACAAATTTTAGCCCTGGCATCCTATCCAGACTTCGATCCCAACTTATTTGTAAACGGAATATCCAATTCTGATTGGAAGTCCCTAAGGCAAGGGGATGAAGCCGATATCTATGCACCTAGACCTTTATTTAATATAGCCAGTCAATCGGCCATAGCTCCAGGTTCGACCTTTAAGACAGTGACTTCTTTAGCTGCCTTAAAAAATGGTCTGGACCCAAATACCCAAGTTACATGTAATGGGGTAATGCATATAGGAGATAGTAAATTTGGTTGCTGGATCTACAATAGAAACGGAGGTAACCATGGACCGCTCAACCTATACGATGCCCTGGGAGTATCTTGTAATTTCTATTTTTACTCTCTAGGACTGGGAGAAAACCCAACAAGTAATGATCAGTTGGATACCCTGGTTACAGTAGATGATATAGAAGAAATGGCTGGGCTACTAAAATTAAACCAAGCAACAGGCATAGAGATAAACATACCCTATGAAAGTCAAGGCTATGTGCCCAACTATGTGAGCAAGGTAAATATAGTAAAGATAATGCTTAGAAATTACCTAAAAGAAAATTTAGTTAAATATAAGATAGGCGATGAATTTAAAACCAATGAACAAATAGGACAAGACATAGAGGAAGTGGTTTCTTGGGTTGATAAGGGACCAGAAATGGACAGGCAAGAAGTTCTAGCTGAACTTAAAAAGTTGGGCTATGAAGGAGAATATCCTTTAGAAGGAGAGATTACCAGTCTTTCAGATATGGTAAAATACACCTATCTAAACCAGGCTACCTGGACCAAGTCAGACTCTTTAAATATGGTTATAGGTCAGGGACAAAATGCCTATACACCTATGCAAATTGTTCAGTTGGCGTCAATAATTGCCAATGAGGGAGTTCTTAACAAGCCAAGTTTAGTTAAGGAAATAAGAAGCTATGACAATAATAAGCTGGTTTTTGAAAATGAAGGTAAGTCAGAAAAACTAGATATTAATAAAGATGACTTTAAGGTTGTAAAAGAAGGTATGAGAAGATCATCAGCCTTTTATGCCATTAGAAATACCTTCCCTATAGAGACAGCTTCAAAGACAGGAACGGCAGAAACGGGTGGTACCAATCCGGTAACAGGTGAGGACTATGATAACTTTGCCTGGGAGATGCTATTTGCCCCATATGACAATCCTGAAATAGCAGTTGTTTCAGTGGTTATTCAAGGCGGAGAAAGTGCCAACCTATTAGGTCTAAATACTGATTTAGTTCATTACTACTATCAGTATATAAAGAAAGATCCCAACTTTATAGATGACAAGAAAGAGGAAGATACAGTTGATAATTCTACTGAAGAAGAATATAATCAACAAGAAGAAATATACGAGTAAAGAGAATTCACAAGCCTAGCTTGTGAATTTTTAATGGAGACAAGATGGAAAATTATAGTTTTATATATAGGGACAAAGATAAATATAGTCTTGGCGAAATATTTAATGATAAGCTGGTAGACTACCAGGACCAGGTAGAAAATACCATATTAAATAATATTTATAGGGCCAGGGTAAAAAAATATCTAAAGCCAATGGATTCCTATATTTTGGATATAGGAGAAGATAGGGACTGTCTTTTAAGAAAAAAAGATAGGAAGAAAGACTTAAGGATTGGTCAAGATATTTTAGTAGAAGTTATAGAATTAGGTAGAAATAATAAAATGCATGAGGCCAGTCAAAAGATAAGTCTTAGGGGGAAATATCTTATTTTAATTCCCCATGCAAAAAAAGTGTCCTACTCAAAGAACTTGAGAGAAGAAAAGATAAAGCTTCTCAAGGATAATCTTTCCTTTGACCTTAAGGTTAGGTTTAGAAGTTCCTGTAGGGATACCAGCCTGGAGTTAATAGAGGAAGAATTTATAAGATTAAAGGAAGAGTATTTGCAAATTAACTTGGAAGAAAATAGACTACCAACCCCTAAATTAATCTATAAGGCAAGCGATGTGGAAAGATATATAGACCAAAAGGGCCTGCCAATAGTTAGCAATGACAAGGACTTGTCTAAAAAGAATGGCTTGATTTATGACAAGGACTTTAATCCCAGCTATAGTTCCCTGATACAAAAGGACTTAAGTAAGTTTCACGACAAGTATATCTATTTTAACAATACATCATTTTTAATTTTAGATAGGTTGGAAACCCTTACAGTAATAGATATAAACCAGGGAAGTGAATATCAAAAAAGAAACAAGGAAGATATGAGTTTCTTGGTTAATCAGGCTAGTATAGATACTATTTGCCAAGCCTTTAGGCTTTTAGATATAAAAAAAATGGTAATCATTGATTTTATAAGGATGAATGAATATAATAGAAGGACCATAAAAAAACTTATGGAAGAGGGACTAAAAGACTATAAGATAGATGCCCAGGTCTTGGGATTTTCTAAAATGGGCCTTTTTGAATTAATTGTCAATTAACCTTTGACAAATGAAAAAAATAAAGGTATAATATGTGAGTGTGTAAACCGCATGTTTTAGGTTTCAAGCATAGCACCTAAGGCAGCGAGTATATAATAAGAGGAGGTGCACGCAATGTACGCAGTTATACAAACTGGTGGAAAGCAATACCAAGTTAAAGAAGGAGACATAATCAAGGTTGAAAAAATTGATGTTGAAGCAGGTTCAACAGTAGACTTTGAAGAAGTTTTATTAGTTTCAAATGACGGAGAATTAACTGTAGGTAACCCTACTGTAGAAGGAGCTAAGGTTAAGGCTGAAGTTCTAGAACATGGTAAAAACAAAAAGATCATTGTTTTCAAATATAAAGCTAAAAAAGGCTATAAGAAAAAACAAGGTCATAGACAACCATATACAAGAGTTAAAATCGAATCAATTACAAAATAATGATTGATGTAGTACTTAAAATTAAAAATAAAAAAATTATAGGATATGAGGTTTCAGGGCATGCCTTATTTGCTGAAGCAGGTAAGGACATAGTATGTGCTGCTGTAACAATTCTGAGTTTCAATGTGGTCGATACCATGACTGATGTATTGAAACTATCAGAAAAAATGAATTATGAGATTAAAGAAAATAGTTTGTCATTGAATATAGAACCTAGGCTATTAACTTCAGATGAATTACATGACACACAGGTAGTTTTAAGAGGGTTTGAAATAGGTGTTAGGTCCTTATTACAAAACTATTCAGACTATATAAGCTTATACTACAGGGAGGTGTAGAAGAGATGTTAAGATTAGATTTACAGTTTTTTGCAAGTAAAAAAGGGGTAAGTTCTACTAGAAACGGTAGAGATTCCAGAGCTAAAAGACTTGGGGTAAAAAGAGCTGATGGACAATTTGTTCTTGCAGGAAATATCATCGTAAGACAAAGAGGAACAAAGATTCATCCAGGAACTAACGTAGGTATTGGTTCTGACGATACTTTATTTGCTACATCTGACGGAATTGTTAAATTCGAAAGAAAGGGCAAAGATAAAAAACAAGTTAGTGTTTATCCTGCTGAAGAATTAGCATAAGAGATTTTAAGCTTACCTTTATTGGTGAGCTTTTTTTATTAGAGAGGTAATTATGTTTTTAGATATTGCTAAAATAAATTTAAAATCCGGTAAGGGCGGCGACGGTGCTGTTGCATGGAGAAGAGAAAAGTTCGAACCATCAGGAGGACCAGCTGGCGGAGACGGAGGTAAGGGAGGCTCAATAATAATTGTAGCCGACGAAAATGTGCACACTCTAATGGACTTTAAATACAAGAGACATTACAAGGCTGAAAATGGTCAGCCAGGAAGAAATAAAAAACAATATGGTAAAAAAGGTGAAGATCTTTATCTAAAGGTACCTGTGGGAACCTTGGTAAAGGAAGCTGAATCTAAAAATCTTATTTGTGACCTTAAAGAAGATGGTCAAGAGTTTGTAATCGCCAATGGCGGTAAGGGAGGAAGGGGAAACGCTAAGTTTGCCAACTCCATTAGACAGGCCCCAAGGTTTGCAGAGCCAGGACAACAAGCACAAGAGATAGATGTGGTATTAGAAGTTAAGTTAATAGCTGACGTTGGTCTTGTAGGACTTCCGAATGTAGGAAAGTCATCTATTTTATCTACCATATCAGATGCCAAACCTAAAATAGCCAACTATCACTTTACTACCCTAAAGCCTAATTTGGGAGTTGTAAAGTTATCAGTGGATCAGTCTTATGTTATAGCAGATATACCTGGACTTATTGAAGGAGCTAGTGATGGTTTAGGCTTGGGACATGACTTTTTAAGACATATAGAAAGAACTAGACTTTTGGTTCATGTATTAGATATGTCAGGTATAGAAGGAAGAGATCCTTTGGAAGATTTTGAAACTATACAAAACGAGTTAAGCCAATACAATGAAAGACTAGAAGATAAGAAACAAATGGTGGTAGCCAACAAGATGGATATAACAGGTGCTGAGGATAATCTTTTAAGATTTAAAGAAAAATATCCTCAATATGAAGTTATAGAAACATCAGCAGCTACAACTATGGGAATAGATAAATTAAAATATGCCCTATATGAAGAACTAAAGACTGTTCAAGTAGATTACGAAAGCTTTGATGATAAGGATCAAGTAGTTAGCTTGGATGAATTCTTTAAGGCTGATAAGACTATTGACGTCTTTATTGAAGATGACATAGTTTACGTAGAAGGTAACCCTATAGAAGAGTTACTAAGAAGAACCAACTTTGAAGACTACGAATCAATTATGCACTTTGAAAAAGTTCTTGAAGATATGGGTGTTATGGAAAGAATTAGAGAATTAGATCTAATCGATGGAGATATAATCAACATCGCTGGATATGAAATGGAATTTTACGAATAAGAGGAAATTATGATAAATTCAAAACAAAGAAAACACTTAAAATCCTTGGCTAATACCATGGAAGTCAAGGTAATCATAGGTAAGAATAGTGTTTCAGAAACTGTTCTTAAACAAATAGATGATACCTTAAATGCCAATGAACTAGTTAAGGTAAAAATATTAAATAATAATTTAGATGATCATGATGAAATAGTAAGCTATATTATAGATCAACTAGACTGTGAATTTGTATCCCATTTGGGAAATAAATTTGTAATCTATAGGGAATCTGAAGATAAAATAATCAACTTACCTAAGTAAGATGGAAAATATAGGTTTACTGGGCGCGAGCTTTAATCCTATTCATTTGGGGCATCTTATAATGGCCGACCAGGCCAAGGACAGATATGACCTGGACAAGGTTTTATTTATACCAACCTATAAACCCTACCATAAAGAGGTGGACATGTTGGACTATCCAACAAGGCTAACCATGGTAGAGTTGGCCATAGGAGATAGAAAGGACTTTATTCCTTCTAGAGTAGAAGAGAATATAGAAAAAAACTCCTATAGCTATGATACGGTTAAGAAAATAAAAAAAATATATAAAAATGCCAACCTTTATTTTATTATGGGGGAAGATAGTTTACTTTATATAGATAAGTGGTATAAATATAAAGAGTTTTTAGATATGGTCCAAGTGATTGTTTTTAGACGGGATGTAAGTGGAAGCGAAAAATTTGATCAACAGGTAAAAAAACTAGAAGAAATGGGCTATAAAATCCATATTGTGGATGATATGAAATTTGAGATTTCATCCAGCTTTATAAGGGAGGCCATAGCCAGAGATAAATCAATAAATTATCTACTACCTATTCAGGTGGCAGATTATATAAGAGATAAGAAATTGTATAGGTGAAAGATGGATTATGAAGAAATCAAGGCAGCTATTGAGAAGAAGCTTTCTAAAAAAAGATTTAACCATAGCTTGTCTGTAGTTGAAACAGCCCTAGCGATTAATAAAGATTTGGATTTGGGCTTAAGCGAGGAAAAAATTAAATTGGCCTGTATCTTACATGACAGCGCCAAGGAAAATGAAGACTACTATTTTGGAAAATATCAAGAGGCCTTTGACTTGGATGAAAAAATCTTAAAGGAAAGATTCAAACTTCATTGCCATTTAGGGCCCTTAGTAGCTAGCCAGGAATATCAAGTTGAAGATAAGGATATATTAAATGCCATAAGAAATCATACAACAGGCAGGGAAAATATGACCTCCTTGGAAAAACTTGTTTATTTGGCCGACGCCATTGAACCTTATAGATCCTATCCAGGAGTAGATGAACTTAGAAGGCTGGCCAAGATAGATTTAGATCAGGCCCTATTGGCTACTTTTGACCATACAATAGTGTATCTAATTGGTATTAATGCTATAATAGATATAGAGACTGTAAAAGCAAGAAACTATTTAAAGGAGAATTAGATGACAGAAAAACTGGATATTGTTGTAAAGGCATGTGAAGACAAGATAGGTGAAGATATAAGGGTAATAGATATATCTCAAAGATCAGGCTTTGCTGATTACTTTGTTATTGTTACAGGTAATGGTGCCCTTCATACACAAGCTTTAGCAAATGAAATACAAGACAAAATTGAAGAAGAAGGACATGAAATCCTTGGTAAAGAAGGATTTAGAGAAGGTAGCTGGATTCTTTTAGACTTGGGAGAAATAATAGTTCATGTTTTTACAAACGAACAAAGGGAATTCTACAACTTAGAAAATATTTGGGATTAATGACAGCTCACGAAAGGTGGGTTTACAATCAAAAGAAATATTGAAAAAGTTTTATTGGTGGCCTTTATAGGCCTGGCCCTGTCAATTGGTATATATAATAATTATGCCAATAAAAAGGCTGAAGAAAAGACTGAGCAAACAGTAGAAGAGAACTTAGAAGAAAAAGAAATCCAAGAAGAAACTAAGAAAGAAATAGAAGAAGATAATCAAGATGACAATAAAATGATTATTGTCCATATTACAGGTTGTGTTAACAAAGAAGGGGTTTATGAATTAGACCAGGGAAGTAGACTAGACCAATTGGTTGATAGGGCTGGTGGCCTTACGGACCAGGCCAGCCTAAAGAGTATAAACCTGGCTATGAGACTAGAAGATGAGATGAAGGTTCATATTCCAAAAGAAGGAGAACTTGTAGAAGAGGCTCCAGAAGAGGAAAAAACAAGTCTAGTGTCTAAACCAAATGAAGGAAGTGCTAAGTCAACTGATGGCAAGATAGACCTTAATAAGGCAAGTGCTGAGGAGTTGATGACCCTGTCTGGAATTGGCGAGAAAAAAGCCCAAGATATAATAGACTATAGAGAGACTAATGGTTTTAATAAGATTGAAGATCTGCTAGAAATTAGTGGTATAGGAGAAAAGACCTTTGAAAAACTAAAGGACTCTATAAAAGTCAATTGAATTAATAAATCAACTTTGATATAATACTAACCATGGATAAAATAAAGGGGAGTGTAAAATGCAAACATTTTTAATTGTATTATTAATGATAGCTAGTGTATCAATAATTATAGCTACATTATTGCAAGAACCAAAGACTGAAGGAATGGGAACCTTAACCGGTAGTGAAACCAACGTTTTTGGTAAGATGGCACATAAATCTAAAGATGCAATACTATCGAAAATAGTAGTAGTTGCAGCTATTGTATTTATGGTGTCTGCAATAATATTAGCTGCATTATAGAATGCATTTGTCATAGATTATGTCTATGACTTTTTTTATAAAAAATAAAGGGGAAAGAATGGAAAAAGATATAATTATTGGTAAGATTAGAACAAATAAAAAGGGTTTTGCTTTTTTTATACCCGAAGATGAAAACTATCCAGATGTTTTTATATCAAAGTTTGATATAAATGATGCTCTGGACAATGATATAGTAGAAGTTGAAATAATTAAAGAAAAGACAGAAGATGCCAGTCCAGAAGGAAGGGTAGTAAAGGTAATAGAAAGAAATGAAGCCACTTTGATAGGTAAGTTTCAAAGTGTAAAAAATTATGGCTTTGTAGTATTAGAAGATAAGAATGCCAGTCATGACATCTTTATTCCTAAAGAGGGAATGAAGAAGGCAAAAACAAATGACTTGGTAGTTGTTAAAATAGATAAATTTGATAAATCAGACAAGAACCCTACTGGTCATGTGGTTGAAGTCTTAGGGAATATAAACCAACCAGGAGTAGACATTTTATCGATTGTAAAAAAGTATGATTTTCCTGTTGAATTTTCTAAAAAGACCAGGGCCTATGCCAAATCCTTAGATGATAAACTAAGACCGGCTGACTATAAGAATAGAAAGGATCTAAGAAATCTTTTAACTGTGACCATAGATGGCTATGATTCTAAGGACTTTGATGATGCTATTTCCATAGAAAAGAATGGAGACTTCTATGATCTTTATGTCCATATAGCTGATGTATCCCATTACGTTGGAGAAAACAGTCCTATAGATAGGGATGCCTATCAAAGGGGAAATTCAGTTTATTTGATGGATAGGGTCATACCCATGCTACCAGAAAAACTATCCAATGGGATTTGTTCTTTAAATCCACAGGAAGATAGGTTGGCTGTGACTGTAAAGATGACCATAAATAAGAATGGCAAGGTTAAGGATTATAGTTTCTATGAATCTGTAATAAAATCAGACCACAGGCTTATCTATGATGATGTTTCAGATTTTTTAGAGGACAAGGCTAATATTTTCCATGATAAAAAATTGGAAGAGGCTCTTTTAATGATGTATGATTTATCAAAAAAAATAGAGAAGAGACGTCAGGATAGGGGGAGCATTGATTTTAAATTTAACGAGGCCAGAATAGAGTTGGATAAAAAAGGCAAGGTTAAGGATATAAGCATAGAGGAAAGAAGAGTTTCCAATCAGATTATAGAAAACTTTATGATTATAACCAATGAAGTTGTCGGTGGACACTTTGCCAATATGGATGTGGCCTTTCTTTATAGGGTCCATGAAAAACCAGATGAAGAAAAAGTGACAGAATTTAAAAGGATGATTGGAAGATTTGGCTTGGTAATTAAGGGCCAGGACCTATATCCTAAAGATTTCCAACAATTGTTAAAAGAAGTTGAAGGCAAAAAAGAGGAAGTTTTAATAAATAATGTTATGCTAAGGACTATGAAAAAGGCTGAATATAGAAGAAATGCTGATATTCACTTTGGTTTAGCTTCTATGAATTACTCACATTTTACAGCACCTATCCGTAGGTACTCAGATCTTGTCGTTCATAGAATACTAAAAGATAGTCTAAAGGGAAAAATAAGAAAAGAAAAAGATTCTTACCTGAAAAAATTAGATGAAATAGCAGAAAGAGTATCAACCAGGGAAAGGGTTGCTGAAGAAGCTGAAAGAGAAGTTGTAGATCTTAAAAAATGTGAATATATGCTAGACTATATAGGAGATAGCTTCGATGGAGTTATAACCTCTGTAACTGGTTTTGGATTCTTCGTTGAATTAGCAAACACAGTAGAAGGCCTAGTTCACATGAGAAATTTAAGGGATGATTATTATATATTTGATGAAGAAAACTACCATATAATAGGTGAACATACTGGAAGAAAATTTGAACTGGGTCAAACAGTTAGAATAAAAGTAGATAATGTTACTATGGAATCTAGAGAGATTGATTTTAAGTTGGTGGAGAAAGATGACAAAAAATAAGATTATTGCTAATAATAAAAAAGCTAAACATGAATATTTCTTGGAAGACTTTATGGAAGCAGGAATTGTCCTAAAAGGAACCGAGGTAAAAAGTATTAGACAGGGTAAGGTTTCTATAAAAGAAGCCTACTGTAATATGAAAAATGGTGAAGTCTATATTTATGGTATGCATATAAGTCCTTATGAACATGGGAATATAAATAATGTGGATCCTATAAGGCCAAGAAAACTACTTCTAAATAGAAGAGAAATTAATAAGTTGGCTGGAAAGATAAATGAAAAGGGCTATACCCTGGTTCCCGTATCAGTTAATTTGAGAAAAGACCTGGTAAAAATAGATATAGCCTTGGGTAAGGGTAAAAAATTATATGATAAGAGGGCTGATTTAGCCAAGAAGGATGCTCAAAGAAGAATAGAGCAAGCAACAGGATATAACTATTAAAAAAAGAACTGGTAATCCAGTTCTTTTAAAATACTAATTTCCCATTTTTATAAACACTTGTTACATTATTAACCCCTAAATTATAGAAAATAAAATCTATATTGGGAGCATTAAAAATTGTTATATCTGCTTTTTTACCTTTAGTAAAGGAACCAACTTGATTATTGGCTATACTATGGCTGGCATTTATAGTAACTGCATTTAAAACCTCTATAGGAGTTAACCTCATCTTATAGACTGCTATAAACATGGCAAACTGTAGGTTTTCACTAGGACAGCTACCTGGATTAAAATCACTGCAAATGGTTAGGGCATTTCCATAGTCTAAAAACTTTCTAGCATCAGCATAGGTTTCCTTCATAAGACTGAAGGTTGTTGCCGGTAGAAGGTTGGCTATAACATTGTTTTCAGCCATTAATTTCATGCCTTCTTCTGAAGCTGCCATAAGATGCTCTGCAGATATGGCCTCTACTTCTGCTGCCAATTCAGCCCCTCCCAAGGAAACTATTTCATCGGCATGAACCCTAGGTATAAGATTGAACTTCTTACCTGCTTCTAAAATTTTTCTAGATTGGTCCACACTAAAAACTCCATCTTCACAAAAGACATCATTAAAGCTAGCCAGTTTCTTTTCAGCCACTTCAGGTATGATCTCATCAATAATATAGTCTACATAGTCATCTGTTGACTCAAACTCAGGTGGGGTAGCATGGGCTGCCATAAGGGTTGGATAAAGATCTATAGAATGATTTTGGTTTAATTTTTTTATAACCTCTAATTGTTTAAGTTCATTTTCTAAATTTAGACCATAGCCGCTCTTAGCCTCTACAGATGTAACTCCATAGGCCAACATTTTATCTAAATTCCCATAGGCCTTTTCATAAAGTTCTTCAAAGCTAGCCTCTCTAGTACTTTTCAAGGTACTTAAAATTCCTCCTCCAGCCTGTAGAATTTCCATATACTCCATGCCATTAAGCTTCATAGAAAATTCATGCTCCCTGCTACCACCAAAAACCAGGTGGGTGTGGGCATCAATAAGACCTGGACTGGCAACTTTTCCTGAACAGTCTCTTAGGTAAGTGCTAGGGGCAATAAGCTTCTTATAGTCATCACCTTGGCCAACATCTAAAATGAAATCATCTTTTATGGCAATAAAGCCATTTTTAAGGATATTTGCCTGGTTCATCTCCTTGCCCTTAAGGGGCCTATTATTATCTAGAGGGGAGAAAACCTCTTCAAAATTATAAAGTATTAAATCTGCGAACATTTTACCTCCATATAAAGAAAAGCTGTAGAATCTACAGCTCTTATCTTAGTAACCCATAAAGTTATCCATTTTAATATTAGATTTTTCTATTCCTAAAGCTTCTAGTTTACCGCTAATAAAGTTATTCATACCTGGTGAACCAGCTATTAAATACTCGGCTTCATTTTGGTTTTCCTTAGCGTAAGCTTCTATCTTATCAGTAAATTCATTTCTATCTGAAACAAAGTGGAAATCTAAGTTTGCCATATCAGCTATGATATCCTTGAAGGTATCTTCATAAGCAAATTCTCCTCTGTCATCAGAATAAAGAACTGTTATTTCATTGTTAACATTATCTTTTTGTAAGTGTCTTAGAATAGATCTAATTGGTGTAATACCAATACCACCAGCCATGATAAATGACTTTTTATATTCAGGGTGAATGTTAAAGTTTCCTAAAGGATTTGCCATTAGAATAAAATCTCCCACATTCATCTTCAATAGTTCTTTTTTATAAGCTGAACATTTTTCTTCTATTCTTGTAGTAGCCATAATAAAACCATCTTCCATAGATGAAGCTATACTAAATATTCTAAAATCTTTTTCACCTTCTGGTAGATTCGCATCTTTTAACTTGAACATGGCATGTTGACCTGCCCCCCAAGTTAAGCCTTCACTTGGTTCAAAAATAAAACTATAAGTATCAGATGTTTCTTTAATTATTTCTCTAAGCTTTAATTCGTTAAAATTCATATAAGTCTCCTTTCATCTCGCCTATGATAACATTATATCATTTTATTCTAAAATACAAAATATATTCATTATTTTTTATTAAACTTTTTATAGTATAATAGAATAAAGCAAACAAAGGAGGATTCAAATGAAAGAATTTAGCGGATGTATTAATTTAGAAAATGGGCTACCTGAGAAAAAGGAGTTCATAGAAGGAATAAGGAGGGCTCCAGATAGGGGCTTTAGATTGACCAAGGACCAGACTAAAATAGCATTGAAAAATGCTTTAAGATATATACCAGAAGAATATCATGAAGAATTAATTCCAGAGTTTTTAGAAGAACTTACTACTTATGGAAGAATCTACGGCTATAGATTTAGGCCAAAGGGTAGAATCTATGGCAGGCCTATAGATGACTATAAGGGAAAATTTTTAGAGGCCAAGGCCTTTCAAGTTATGATAGACAATAACTTGGATTTTGAGGTGGCCCTTTATCCTTATGAGCTAGTAACCTATGGTGAGACAGGTTCCGTTTTACAAAACTGGATGCAATACCTACTGGTAAAACAATATTTGGAAGTAATGGAGGAAGATCAAACCCTTGTAATTCAATCTGGTCATCCCCTAGGGCTTTTCAAGTCCAGAAGGAATTCTCCTAAGGTAATAATAACAAATGCTCTTATGATAGGAATGTTTGATAATATAGAAGATTGGGAAATTGCTGAGCAAATGGGAGTGGCCAATTATGGCCAAATGACAGCGGGTGGTTGGATGTACATAGGACCGCAAGGTATAGTTCATGGAACCTATAACACCATTTTAAATGCAGGTAGAATGAAGCTGGGTATCAAGGAAGATGAGGACTTGGCAGGTAAATTATTTGTAACATCTGGCCTGGGAGGTATGAGTGGGGCCCAAGGTAAGGCTGCTGAAATCTCAGGAGCTGTGGGTATTATAGCAGAAGTGGACAAGTCTAGGATTATGACAAGATATGATCAAGGATGGATTTCAAAGGTATCTGATGATTTGGATGAGGTTTTTGCCTGGTCCAAAGAAGCTTTGGCAGATAAAGAAGCCTTGTCCATAGCCTATCATGGAAATATAGTTGACTTACTAGCCTATGTGGTGGATAAGAATATTAAAATAGACCTATTATCAGACCAAACTTCCTGCCACAATGTTTATAATGGTGGCTATTGTCCAGTGGGCATAAGCTTTGAAGAAAGAACCAAGATGCTTGCAGAAAATCCAGTTGAGTTTAGCAAGCTGGTAGATGAAACCTTAAAAAAACACTTTGAATTAATAAAGATTTTAACCTCTAGGGGAGTCTATTTCTTTGACTACGGAAACTCCTTTATGAAGGCTATTTATGATTCAGGAGTAAAGGAAATTTCCAAAAATAAAATAGATGATAAGGATGGTTTTATTTGGCCTTCCTATGTGGAAGATATAATGGGACCTATGTTATTTGATTATGGATATGGACCTTTTAGATGGGTATGCCTAAGTGGAAATCATGAAGACTTGGTAAAAACAGACCATGCAGCCATGGAATGTATAGATCCTAGTAGAAGATACCAAGACAGAGATAATTATAACTGGATAAGAGATGCAGAAAAGAATAAACTAGTAGTTGGTACAGAAGCCAGAATCCTTTATCAGGATGCAGAAGGTAGGGTAAAAATAGCCCTTAAATTTAATGAAATGGTAAGAGAGGGGCTAGTTGGACCTATAATGTTGGGTAGAGACCATCACGATGTATCCGGAACGGATTCACCATTTAGAGAAACTGCCAATATTAAGGATGGTTCAAATGTTATGGCTGATATGGCTGTTCAATCCTTTGCGGGAAATGCTGCTAGAGGTATGAGTTTAATTGCCCTACACAATGGTGGAGGAGTAGGTATTGGCAAATCAGTCAATGGTGGTTTTGGCCTTGTCTTAGACGGTAGCGAAAGAGTTGATGAAATAATTAAATTATCCTTAACTTGGGATGTTATGGGAGGCGTTGCGAGAAGGGCCTGGGCTAGAAATGAAAACTCTATTTCTACAGCCAAGGAATTTAATGAGAAAAATGAAGACAATCATATAACCATACCATATTTGGCAGATGAAAAGTTAATAGATAAATATATGAAAGAAGAGGAAAAAGTATGGGAAAAATAATAATAGATGGAAGTAATTTAACCTTAGAAGACGTCATTAAGGTAGCCAGAAAAGACTATCTTGTTGAAATAGATGAAAGTGCCATAGAAAAGGTTGAAAGATCAAGAAAAATAATAGATAAGATTGTGGACGACCAAAAGGTTGTTTATGGAGTAACTACTGGGTTTGGTTCCTTGTGTAATATGTCTATAAGTAAGAGAGATACTAAGCAATTACAAGAAAATCTAATCAGATCCCACGCCTGTGGTTTTGGTCAAGAATTTAATAGGGAAACAGTAAGGGCTATTATGCTAATAAGAATTAACTCTCTTATCAAGGGCTATTCAGGTATTAGGTTGGAAACCATAGAGACCCTTTTGGCCATGTTAAATAAGAAGGTTCATCCTAGTATTCCAGAAAAGGGTTCTCTAGGAGCTTCTGGAGATTTGGCTCCTTTAGCCCATATGGTTTTACCTATGATAGGCCTGGGAGAAGCAGAATATGATGGAATCGTTTATGAGGGGATTTTTGCCATGAGAGAGGCCGGAATAGAGCCTATTCAGTTGGATGCCAAGGAAGGCCTGGCCCTAATAAATGGAACCACTGTTTTAACTGCTGTGGGAGCTCTAGTTTTATATGATGCCATTCAATTGGAAAAGCATGCAGATATAATAGCAGCTCTTACCATGGAAGCCCAAAGGGGAATAATAGATGCCTTTGATGAAAGACTTCACGTAATAAGACCTCATAAAGGTCAGGTAAAAACTGCTGAAAATATTAGAAAACTTACAGAAGGTTCAGAATATGTTACAGCCCAAGGAGAACTTAGGGTACAAGACCCATACTCCTTAAGATGTATACCTCAAGTTCATGGTGCAACCAAGGACTCCCTTTATTTCTTAAAGGAAAAGGTGGAAATAGAAATAAACTCTGTTACGGATAATCCTATAGTGACCTTGGAAGGGGACGTTATATCTGGTGGTAACTTCCACGGAGAACCTATGGCCATACCATTTGACTATATGGGAATAGCCATAGCAGAAATTGGAAATATCTCAGAAAGAAGATTGGAAAGGTTAATAAATGGACAATTAAGTGACCATCCATCATTCTTAGTAAAACATATGGGCTTAAACTCAGGCTTTATGATAACCCAATATGCAGCTGCCTCCTTGGTTAGTGAAAATAAGGTCTTGGCTCATCCAGCTTCAGTTGACTCTATACCTTCTAGTGAAAACCAAGAAGATATAGTAAGTATGGGAACAATAGCTGCTAGAAAGGCTAGAGACATAGCTGATAATGTGAGTAGAGTTTTAGCTACTGAGTATATGGCTGCTTGTCAGGCACTAGACTTTAGAGATAAGATGGAAATGGGTAGGGGAACTAAAATTGCCTATGAAGAGTTTAGAAAATACAATAGATTTATAGAAAATGATAAAGATATAGAAATGTATAGGGAGTTGGATGATGCTAGTTTAACCATCTACTCCAATCAAATAGTGGAAAAAGTTGAAAAGGAACTTAATATAGAATTATTTTAAGGAGCAAAAATGAATAAAATTGTACAGTCAATACCTAATTTTAGTGAAGGCAGGGACCTGGAAAAAGTTGAAAGAATTGTCGATTCAGTTAGAAACATAAAAAATGTTAAATTGGTGGACTATTCTTCAGACCATGACCATAATAGGTCAGTAATAACTCTTTTGGGAGACCCTGACCAAATAGTATTAGCCCTAACAAGACTAGCTGAAAAAGTAGCTGAAGAAATAGACATGACAAAACATGAAGGAGCCCATCCTAGAATGGGGGCCCTGGATGTGGTACCAATAGTTCCTGTAAAGGGAGTTACCATGGATGATTGTGTTGAATATGCCAACCAAGTTGGTGAAAATATTGGTAAACTGGGCATCCCTGTTTATATGTATGAGTATGCTGCCAAGGATTCATCAAGAAAGAACTTGGCCAAGGTTAGAAAGGGGCAATATGAAGGCTTCTTTGAAAAAATAGAAAAAGATGAGTGGAAACCTGACTATGGTCCAAGTAAGATGAATGCTAAGTCTGGAGCCACTGCAGTATCAGCTAGAGAACATCTAATTGCCTTTAATGTTAACTTAAACACTGATAAGATTGAAATAGCAGACGCTATAGCCAAAAAGGTTAGACATATAGGTGGAGGCTTAAGGTTTGTTAAGGCCATGGGAGTATTTCTAGAAGATAGAAACCAAGCCCAAGTTTCCATGAACCTGGTAAACTACAAGAAATCATCTATCTATCAAGTTGTTGAAATGATTAGAATGGAAGCTCAAAGATATGGAGTAAGCGTGGGAGGAACAGAGGTTATAGGACTCCTACCTATGGACGCCTTGATTCAATCAGCTGAATATTACCTTCAAATAGAAAACTTTAATATGGAACAAGTTTTAGAGACTAGACTATTAGAAGGAGATGAAGATGAAGCTAATTAATCTGGACTATCAAAAATATTTAGAAGAATTATCATCAAATTCTCCAGCTCCTGGTGGCGGTTCTGTATCTGCCATCAGTGGTGGACTTGGAGTGTCACTTTTCCAAATGGTGGTAAATTTATCTATAAATAAAAAGGGCTATGAAGAATATAGAGAAAGCTATGAAAGGTTAATGGAGGAATCCAAAGCCTATCAAGAATTTTTTATAAGGGCTGTTGACGATGATAGTGATGCCTTTAATGATGTTATAAAAGCTTTTAGAATGCCTAAAGAGACAGAAGAGGATAAAGAGGCTAGAAGAAAGGCCATCCAGGCTGGCTATAAACACGCTGCTGATGTGCCCTTTGAAGTTGGTAAAAAAGCCTATGATTTTTATGGTTTTTTAGAGGACATAGTTGATAAGTGCAATGAAAACTCCATAACAGATATAGCGGTAAGTGGCCTACAGTTAAGGGCTGCCCTATATGGAGCCTTTTACAATGTAAGGATTAATCTTTCTTCTATTAAGGATGAAGACTATGTTAAATCAAGGTTGGAAGAAATGGGAAAAATGGAAGAAGATTTGGTAAGAAGAGAAAAAGAATTGATGGAAAAAATCAATAAAATAATGGAATAGATCGCCTAGCGGTCTTTTTTCATAGAAAGGACTAGTATGGATATTGATAAAATAGTAGATATGATAGTTGAATCTGATAATATTGTTTTTTTTGGTGGAGCAGGTGTTTCTACAGAAAGTGGAGTTCCTGATTTTAGATCAGCAACAGGACTTTATAATCAGCAAAATGATTCCGGTTATTCTCCTGAATATATGCTAAGTCATGATTTTTTAGTGGATGATAATGAAGGTTTTAGTAGGTATTATAAGGAAAATCTCATTTTACCCCATGTTAAGCCTAACATCACCCACCATGTTTTAGCAGAGCTTGAAAGAAGGGGGAAACTTAAGGCCATTGTAACTCAAAATATAGATGGACTGCATCAGATGGCAGGTTCTAAAAATGTTTTAGAAATCCATGGTAATTTAAGAGACCACTATTGTATGGACTGTGGGAAAAAATATCCTCAGGAAGAAATACTAGGAAAAACAGGAGCAGTCTATTGTGACTGTGGTGGCTTTATCAGGCCAGATGTGGTGCTTTATGGAGAAATGCTACCAGAGCATGTGGTAGGTCAGGCGGTTGAGGCCATAGCCAAGGCAGATGTTTTAATTATAGCGGGAACGTCCCTAGTGGTTTACCCAGCGGCAAGTTTTATCAGGTACTATAGGGGACATAAGTCTATTATGATAAATAAGGAACCAACAGCGGGAGATAGCTTTGCCAATTATGTAATTCATGATGGCCTAGGAAAAGTGTTTGATAAGATAGATGAAAAATTAAATTAAGAGATATCTAATAAAAAGAAAAGATAGGGCTGAATTTAGGTTCAATCCTATCTTTTTATATTATAGTTTAACTATGTTTTTTTCTTGGCCTTGGATAAAGGATATGGTATTATCAAAGGCTATGTGGGCCCTTCTAACCATGGATTCTTCTGTTAGATAGGCAACATGAGGAGTTAATAGAGTATTTTTTGATGATAATAAAGGGTAATCAGCTGGAATAGGTGGTTCCATATCAAAAACATCTATACCTGCAGCGGCTATCTTTTCATCGTTTAAGGCTTGGGCCAAGGCCTTGTTATCAACAATAGGTCCTCTGGCACAGTTGATTAAAATAGCATCTTCCTTCATTAGACTAATTTTTTCCTCGTCAAAAAAGTTTTTAGTGTGGTCATTTAATGGTAGGTGGATGGAAACAATATCAGATTTTTCCAACAGTTCTTCTATAGAATAGTATGTAATTCCCATGTCTAAGGCTTCCTTCTTTTCAGTCCTAGAATAAGCTATAACATCTGCTCCAAAGGCCTTGAAAAGTTTAGCCGTCTCTAAACCGATATTACCAGTACCAATTATACCAACGGTTTTTCCCTTTATTTCTTTTCCTTTAAATTCAGCGGAAAGTTTTTGATTTCTAGTTCCAAAATCTCCAGAGTTAATCTTTCTATAAATATTTAGATTTAGGCCAATAACTAGTTCAGCCACACTGGTGTTGGAATAGCCAGAAGCATTGCATATTTTAATGCCCTTATCCTTGGCTGTTTTACAATCAACATGATCAAACCCCGTAAAGGCAACATTTATTAATTTTAACTTATCATTGGCTTCAAAGGCAGCTCCAGGATAGGGATTGTTGGCAATCATAACTATATCTGCCCCTTCACTTCTTTTTTCTAATTCTTTAGGATCAGTTGTTTTATCCATATAATAGATAAATTCGTGTCCCATAGACTCTAATTTTTCCTTGTAGGAAATAATAAGTTCTTCATTTACATTTAATGGTTCTATTAATTTAATTAGCATTTTAACCTCCATATAATATCTTTCTTAACTATTATATACGATATGTCTAAACTTTCATATACAAAAAAATGTATATTCTTTATGATATAGGGTATAATTAGTTAAAGGAGTAACTATGATTAGATATTATACAGTAAGCGAAAATAAGATAAAGAAAATAGATGAAATAGAGGATAGCGAAGGTATTTTGTGGATTCATTTAACTAATCCTGATCAGGAGAACATTGATTATATTGTCAATAGATATCAGATACCTAAGGACTATATTACCTCGGCCTTGGATGAGGATGAGGTGGCAAGGACAGAGCATATAAGAACCAAGTTAAAACATAAGCTTTTGACCTTTACCTATCCAAAAAAAATAGAAAAGGACAAATTTATTACAAGATTATTGTCTATAACTTTATTAGAGAATATAATTATAACTACTTCTCTAGATCAACCAAGTATTATTGAACCTATAACAGAAAATAAATTTACATATATAAAGAACCTTGATACTACCATGGATTTGGTAATAGAGATGATTTGGTTAATAACCCATGAATTTTTAGCTTATATCCATGAGATAAAGCAAATGCAAGAATCTATAGGTAGCAACCTATTAAGATCAACTGATTCTAATACCCTTATCAAACAGTCTAATTTAATTAAGAGCACCATTTATTTTGACTATGGACTTAGGGGGAATAAGAGGGTCTTGGAGATTATAAGAAAGCAGGTAAGTGAAGATATACCAGTGAAGTTTGAAGCTATTAAGGATATAGATATAGAAAATGAACAGGCTCTTGTTCGTAATAAACAACAGCAGGAGATAATTGAAAGCATAGGAGATATAAATTCCTCAATAATTTCTAATAACTTAAATATTGTTGCTAAAATAATGACTTCATTGACCATCCTTATGACCATACCTACAATAATATCAGGTATTTGGGGCATGAATGTGGAGCTTCCATTTCTAAATCATGAATATAGTTTTGGAATAATCATGGCAATAACTTTTATATTGATGTTTATTTGTTATAGGGCATTAAAAAGACACGATTTTTTATAGGGGGAAAATTATGAAAAAGACAAAAATGATGGCTATTTTATTAGCTATGACCTTGGCACTAGCTTCATGTGGCCAAGAAGGTAATAAACCAGAAGAAAAACCTGGTGAAAATGTGGAAGAGCAAAAGCCGGAAGAAAAGCCAGAAGAAAATATAGATGAGGGAGAGAATACAGGGGCTAATGAACTTGATATTGTTCCTTTGGAAGAAGTAGATATTAGGACTCTTAATACTGAATCAGACCTTAGACAAATAGTTTTTGGAATCTATACAGAAGCATCTAAGACAGGAGCGAAAGACTTGGTAGAATCATTAAAAAACTCTCATGCCATTGCTAATCTGACAGATGAGAACATGGAGAATTTCCTAGGAGCCAAATATGATATAGAGGAAGGTATAGTATCTGAAAGCATGATAGGTTCCAGAGCCTACTCTATGATTTTAATCAGGGCAAAATCAGAAAACGATGCTGAGAAACTGGAAAAAGATATTGTAAAATCAGTGGATCCTGCCAAGTGGATTTGTGTTCAAGCAGAGTCTATAGATGGAGATAGTAATGACAAGCTGGTACTTGTTATGATGGGAGAAAAAACAGAAAACAAAATAATGTTAGAAGCATTTGATGAAATAGAAGATTTAGATTAGCCTGGGTTACCCAGGCTCTTTTTTGGAGGAGAAATGTTATTTTCAAGCATTGCATTCATATATTTCTTTTTACCAATAAGCCTACTTGTATATTTTATAACGCCTAGTAAGTATAAAAACTTGTCTTTACTTTTAATAAGTCTGGTGTTTTTTTATTTATCAGATGTGAGGTATTTTTACATAGTATTTTATATTTCTTTTTTGGCCTATATTTTTGGCAGGCTCTTGGAGAAGAAAAGATCCACTTATATCTTAATTTTAGGGCTTATCTTACAGCTTATGGTCCTTTTATATTTTAAATATTTCACTATACTTGTGGAGTTTTTTGGTTTGGATTTTAGTGTGGATAGGATGATTCTACCCTTGGGCATAAGTTTTTATACCTTTAAGTCCCTGTCTTATACAGTGGATATCTATAGGGAAAAATATAAAAGTGAAAAGAATCCAATAGACTTTTTATTGTATATGACCTATTATCCCAGCCTGGTATCAGGTCCAATAATAAGATTTGACGACTTTAAGCCTTATTTAAATAGCAAGGATATAAGTAGCAACAATATTTACTATGGTATTAAAAGGTTTATTTTAGGTTTGGGTAAAAAAGTTATTTTAGCGAATAATTTGGAAAAATTAATGGAGTATGGCCACTTGGAAAACTCCAGCCTAATGTCCTGGCTTATGGTTATAAGCTTTTCACTTCAGCTATATTTTGATTTTTCAGGATATTCAGATATGGCCCTGGGCCTATCATCTATCATGGGAATTAAGCTTAGGGAAAACTTTAATTATCCCTTTAGTGCAAAATCACTGGCTGACTTTTGGAGAAGATGGCATATTAGTCTAGGTAGCTGGTTTAGAGATTATATTTATATACCCTTGGGAGGAAATAGAGTGTCCAGGCCGAGATGGGCCTTTAATATACTGCTAGTATGGACTCTTACTGGCCTATGGCACGGAAGTAGCTCTAACTATATTTTTTGGGGCTTGTTTATTTTTATGGGACTTATAGTAGAAAAAATATTAGAAGGACGGGGGCTGGATAGGTTTTCTAATTTTTCTAGAAACCTTCTTACTTGCTTTTTTATCCTGATAAGCTTTAATTTTTTCTATAGTAAAAACATGACTGAAGCCTGGCTTAATTTAAGGAATATGTTTTTTATAGGTCAAGTTCCCAAGTGGGGACCAATAAGTAGCTATCAGGTAAAAAATAATATCCTATTACTGGGCCTATCTTTAATTTTGTCCCGAGAATTTCTAATCAAGTTAATAGAAAAATGTAGAAAGAACACTATTTTTGATATGACCTATAGTTTTTTATTATTTTTAATTTTACTTCTGATACTCTACGTATCAACTATGATAATGGTCAACGACAGCTTTAATCCATTTTTATATATTAAGTTCTGAGGTGGCTTATGAGAGAAAAAAAGACAAAGATTAAAAACACAATATTTATTATTATACTTGCCTTAACCAGCCTGGTATTTATTATTTTACCTAAAAATTATTTTTCTAAGGCTGAAAGAAGGCAATTGGCTAAAAGACCAGAATTATCATGGGAAGAGATAAGGTCAGGAAATTTTATAGACGATTGGGAAGTATATTTTCAGGACCATTTTCCCTTTAGAGATAGCATGCGCTATCAAAGGTTTAAATTTGATCTAAATATATTAAATAAAAAAGATAGTCAGGATTATTTTATAAAGAATAATTATATGAGCAAGATCCAATATGATTTTAAGGCTAAGTCCTTTGAAAAGTCAGCTGACTATGACCTGGATATGGCAAATAAGCTATTTCCTAACAATAAGGTCCACTATGCCATAATACCCAACAAAAATTATTATTTGATAGACAAGGACTATTATAAATTGGACTATGATTATTATGAAAATATCTATGATGAAAGAGTTAGGGGGGACATGGCTAAAGTTGATTTGAGAAATAGATTGACCTTGGACTCCTACTATAAGACAGATATTCATTGGAGACAGGAAAAGATTGTGGGACTGGCCAGGGATATAATGACCAATATGGGCTGTCATTTAAGATTAAATGATTATGGCATAAAAAGTTATGGTAAGTTTAGAGGTTCCTATGGGTCATCCTTGAATAATAAAAAGATAGAGGATGACTTAATAGTAGTCCTTGGTCCAACAATTGCCAGTGGTAGGGCTAGAAACCTTTTGAACGATGAGGAGATGGACATCTATGTGGCCAAAGAAAGTATATCTCCAGACCCTTATAATATTTATTTGAAAGGGCCTATGGAATTAATAGAGATTAGGAAAAATAGTTTTACCGAGGCCAAGGGAAAAACCTTATACTTAATAAGAGATTCTTTTGGTAGTAGCCTGGCTCCCTTACTCTTGGAAGGCTATGATAGAATTATCTTGATAGATCCTAGATATATGAGTAAGAAATTAGTGGGAAACTATATAGAACCTAAGATTGATGATGATGTTTTATTTTTACATTCAATAGATATGCTTAATAACTATAGTTTATTTAAATAGGAGAAAAGATGAACAATAAAAAAAGAAATACAGTCTTTATCTTAGCCCTATTGGCCTTTATAGTCTTGGGATTATATAAGGGGCAGGCAGGAAAAGACCTAAATAAAAATATGATTTTTGTAAAGTCAGATAAAAAAACTTTCTATGACCTAGACGGAAGGTGGATATTAAAGGATACCCAGGAATCTATAGTAATACAAGACGATCAAATATCTTTTTATATGGATGATGCCATTAGAGATAATTCCTATAGAAAGGCGGATCTAAAGGTTTATAGGGCTGATGAAGCCATAGAAATATATGAGAAAAATTTAGGTGATTTCCCGAAAGATAGGATGGACCAGGCCTTGAAAGACTATAAGATTGGTATGGAAGATTTTTATCTTTTAGAAGTTTCCAATCAATATCTACTTGATAAAAACAAAAGTAGAAAAGATTTAGATGATAAAAATTATTATTTGGTTATAAATGCAATTATGGAAGAGGATGGAAAAGAAGAAGAAGTTATTTTATTTGCAGATGACTTAACTAAGAAAACAGGATTATTCATAAGAAAATAGGCCAGAGGCCTATTTTTTTAATGAATTAATTGAAAGATCGCTGGCCATATAAAGTCCCCTCCTAGGCGCTAGAGAAAAACCTTCTATTTGTGGTCCATCAGGCATGGCCGATCTTTTGAATTGTTGAGTTTTAAATCTCCAAATAAATTTATCAAACCACTTATCAATCTCCTCTGGACTGTAGCTATCCTTAAAGGCTATTTTGGCCATAAAGTTAATATTGTCCAAACTGGATTTGTTATTTATCAGGTGGTAGATAAAGAAATCATGAAGTTCATAAGGACCCACATTATCCTCAGTTATTTGTTTAATTTCCCCATTTTCCGCAGGTAGTAGCTCTGGAGAAATAGGAGTGTCAATAATATCAAAAATGGTTTGGGCTAAAAGAGGGTTAGACTCTTGACTATTAAGTCCTACGTACTTAACAACCTCTCTTAAGAGTGTTTTAGGAAGGCCAGAGTTTATAGCATACATACTCATATGGTCCCCATTATAGGTGGCCCAACCCAGGGCTATTTCAGACATATTACCCGTTCCTAGGACAATGCCTCCATGCTTATTGGCCAAATCCATAAGGATTTGAGTTCTTTCTCTAGCTTGGGCATTTTCATAGGTAATAGATAGATCATCCATGTCATGTCCTATATCTTTAAAATGTTGCTTACTGGCTTCAACAATGGATATTTCTTGCAGGCTAGTATTTAAAGACTTGGCAAGATTTACACTGTTGGTAAAGGTCCTATTGGTCGTTCCAAGACCAGGCATGGTAATGGCCTTAATATCCTTAGGGTCCAAACCCAGCTTAAAATAGCTTATGGATGCTATTATTAAGGCAAGGGTAGAATCCAAACCTCCAGATAGGCCTATAAAAATCTTTTTGTCTGGTATTTGTTCCAGTCTTCTCTTTAAGGCTTCTGATTGTAGATTTAGGATGCTTTCACATTTTCTCTCCCAGTCAGCTGTGTTTTTTGGAATATAGGGACTTTTTTCTATTTGTCTTTTTAAGATAATTTCATTCTTATAGCTTGAAAAGTATGAAGTATAGCTGGTAATTTTAACTGGTGACTTCTTTATTTTTTTTAAATCCAGCTCATCTAGGTTTAGATCATTGTAGATCAAACCATCTCTGAATAGGGAGCCTTCTTCAATTATTTTTCCATTTTCCAAGATTAACTTGTGACCACCATAAATATTATCTGTTGATGATTCCCCCTTGGAGCTATTAGCAAAGGTTAAAAGATTATTATTTATTTTAGATAGGGCCCTAAGCTTAGTTCTTCTTTCATCCAGGGAGCTACTAGTCTCAAAAGACGATCCAGCTACTACTAAGAGATTTGCTCCTTGATCCGCATGTAGTCCAGCCAGGTTAAAACCTTGGAATAGGTCGTTTTCAAAGGAAAAAGAGGCAAGTAGCCTATTATTTTCCTTGGCAGCCAAAAGAATATTTGGACTTATAAGGTACTTAAGTCCTCCTATTAAAATATCCATATCCTCATCAAAAGTTGAAAAATACCTTGATTCTAAGGGATTAAGATTAAGTTTTGGAATAAAACCTAGGATTTTTCCATCATTTACCAGGGCTAAAACATTATAAATACCATTATTTACAAGAAGGGGTAATCCTAGTGTAAATAGGGTCTTTTTGTTTAAGCTATAATTTTTTATTTCCATAAGCGCTTGTAAGGTCTCATTTAAAATACCTTGGTTGGCTATTAAGTCTCCGCCACTTGCTCCTGTTAAAGTTAATTCAGGAAAGGCAAGAACATCTATAGACAGGTCATGGGCCTGGTCTAAGATGGCCTTTACCTTATTTTTATTTTCTTCAATATTTAATAATTCTAGATCTATTGTTGCAGATCCAACTCTTAAAAAATTTCTATACATAATACACCTCTCTGTCCTTATTATACAATTAATAAAAATAAATGGTCAATATTGACAAAAAAAGCAAAAAAGTTTATTATAAGTATACCCCTAGGGGGTATAAGGAGGACTTATGAAAGAAAAATTTGATATAGAAGGAATGACCTGTGCAGCCTGCTCCACAGCTGTTGAAAAAGCTGTAGCCAAGGTTGATGGGGTCAAGGAAGTAAATGTAAGCCTACTTACTAATAGTATGGAGGTTGTAACTGAGGATGGCTTAAATTCATCCCAAATTATTTCAGCCATTGAAAAGGCTGGTTATGGAGGAAAGAAAAAAAACAAGAAGGAAGAGACCAGGGAAAATCCCAATCAAATAATAGATGATGAGATAAAGTCTTTGAAACATAGGCTTAAGGTTTCTATCCCCTTGATGGTAGTACTAATGTATGTTGCCATGGGCCACATGATAAATTTACCCTATCCATCTCTTTTAGAAGGTGATAGTGGAGCTTTAATTTATGCCTTTAGCCAATTCTTGCTGGCCCTACCAGTCTTATATGTAAATAGAAGATATTTCCAATCGGGATTTAAGGCCCTAGGTCACAGAAATCCTAATATGGATTCTTTGGTGGCCTTGGGATCTATGGCGGCGGTTATTTATGGTCTAGTAGCCATCTTTATGATTGGATACGGTCTAGGCTATGGTAGGTTAGATATAGTAGAAAAATATAGACATGACATCTATTTTGAGTCAGCGGCTATGATTTTAACCCTAATAACCTTTGGTAAATTTTTAGAAGCTCGTTCTAAAAAGAAAACAACAGAGGCCTTGGATAAATTAATTGACCTACAACCAGATAAGGTTAGGGTTATTAGAGAAGACCAAGAGGAACTTATAGATTTAGAAGATCTTTTAGAAGGTGACTTGGTAAAAATAATTCCTGGGGAGAGAATTGCCGTAGATGGTATAATTGTAGAAGGTAGAAGTTCTGTGGACCAACAGGCTATAACAGGGGAATCTTTACCTGTGGAAGTTTCAAAGGGAGACAAGGTAATATCAGGATCTCTAAATAAAAATGGTAGCTTTATTTTCAAGGCGACCCAGGTAGGATCAGATACCACCCTATCTAAAATAATAGAACTTATGGAAGAGGCTAGTTCTTCCAAGGCTCCAATTAGCCAAATGGCGGACAAGGTGGCAGCAGTTTTTGTACCAGTTGTAATTGGTCTATCAATTCTTTCCTTTGCCTATTGGATGATGAAGGGACAAGGATTTGAATTTGCCTTTTCCATAGCGATTGGAGTTTTAGTTATATCTTGCCCATGTGCGCTAGGTTTGGCCACTCCAGTAGCCATGATGGTGGCAACTGGTAAGGCAGCTGAGAATGGAATTCTTATTAAGTCAGCAGAAGCCCTAGAAAGACTTCATGAAGTGGATTTAATAGTATTTGATAAAACTGGTACCATTACAGAAGGAAATCCAGTAGTTACTGATATTATAACTATAAATGGATTTGATAAAGAAAAATTAATAGGCCTGGCAGGGTCCTTGGAGAGTAGTTCTCAACAACCTTTGGCAGATGCTGTAATGAAAAAATTTAAGGAATATCAACTAAATTTAGAAAAAGTTGTTGACTTTGAATCATTTACGGGTATGGGTATAAGTGGTTATATAGATGGCAAAAAATACTTTATAGGAAATGATAAGCTAATGGAAAGACAGAAAATTGATTTTAGAGAAACAGATGACTTGACCCTAGGCTATAAGAAAGAAGGAAAAACTTCCATCTATATTTTCGATGAAGATAAATTACTTGGTATTATGGCCATAGCAGATGTTATAAAAAACACCAGTAGAAATGCCATAGATCAAATACATGATATGGGAATAAAGACCATGATGTTATCAGGAGACAATAAGATAACTGCCAAGGCCATAGCAGAAAAGGTGCATGTTGATGACTATAGGGGGGAATTAATGCCCCAAGACAAGGATAAGATAATTAGCGAACTAAAGAAGGATTATAAGACTATAGCCATGGTTGGTGATGGAATAAATGACGCTCCAGCATTAATGAGGGCAGATGTGGGAATAGCCATAGCAGATGGGACTGATATTGCCATAGACTCAGCTGATATAGTACTTATGAAATCTGATTTACAAGATATTGTGGGAGCTATAAAATTAAGTAAAAAGACCATAAAAAATATTAAGGAAAACCTATTTTGGGCCTTTTTCTATAATGTGTTGGCCATACCAATAGCCATGGGATTCTTTTATACTAGTTTTAACCTTAAGCTTAATCCAATGATCGGTTCCTTGGCCATGAGCTTTAGTTCAATCTTTGTGGTGACCAATGCCTTAAGATTAAAAAGATTTAAGAATGATAAGAAGACTGATTATGTTAGAAGTAGTAAACTTCAAAAAAATGAAGAAAGCTTTAATTATGATTTTGAACAATCAAATAAGATAAAAAAAGAGGAGAAAAGACAAATGAAAAAGAATATATATATTGATGGAATGACTTGTAACCACTGTAAGATGAGAGTAGAAAAATTATTATCAGAAGTTGAAGGTATAACTAGTGCTGAAGTTAATCTTGATGAAAAGAAGGCAGTAGTAGAAACATCTATAGACCTAAATGAAGAAATGATTAAGGACTTAATAGATGATGCAGGCTATGAATATAAGTCATTAGATTAAGATGAAAGCAGATAAAAAAAGTACTCTTCGTCGTTTGAAAATCATTAGAGGTCAGATTGACGGCATTATCAATATGGTTGAGGAAGATAGATATTGTATTGATATATCAACCCAGTTATTGGCATCAATAGCTGGGCTTAAGGCCGTTAATAATGAGGTTCTAAAAGCTCATATGAAAAGTTGTGTAAAGGATTCCTTTGACAGCGAAGATCATGAAATGGCAGATGAAAAAATAGACGAAGTTATTAAAATACTAGATAAGTTAAGTAAATAAAGGAGAAAATTCATGAAAGTAGTTGTTACAGATTTAGATGGAACCTTATTAAATAGTTCACACTTTGTTAGTGAAAAAAACTTAGAGACCTTAAAAAAAATCCAAGAAGAAGGATATGAAATAATATTTGCATCCGGAAGGGTGTCCAGCTCAGTGGAATATATAATGAAAAATGCGGGTATCAATGGTTATATAGTTGCTAACAATGGGGCCTTAGTATTGGATAAAGAAAAGAAGGTAGTCTATAAACAGGCCTTGGACCACGAACAGATTGAAAAAATACTTGATGTTGTGGAAACAAATGGAATTAAATTTAATATGTATGATAAAGAAAAATATTACTGTAATCAACTAGATCGTGAAAGAGTATCTCATTTATTTAAATATGGTAGTGACAAGGATTACCAAATAGATATAGTTGTAAAAGATGATATAGGAAATTTTGTAAAAGATAGGAACTTGGATATTTTTAAAGTTCAAATGACCATACCTGAGAATGTACAAGAGGATGTAATCAAGGAATTAAGCAAAATAGATAATATATACATTGCTAAATCGGGTAAGTGTCATGTTGAAGCCATGCATAAAAGTGTAAATAAGTGGAATGGCATAGAAATAGCTTTAAAAGATTTAGGTGGGAAAGTAGATAAGATTATATCTATTGGTGATTATGAGAATGATTTACCAATGATTGTCAATGCAGACATAGGCATAGCTATGGGAAATGCCAATGATAAGGTAAAGTCTAAGTCGGACTTAATTACTGAAACAAATGAAGAGGATGGCTTTTCAAAAGCTATTAATAAAATTTTATTTTAGGAGAAATTATGTTAAATATAGTTTTATTGGAACCAGAAATTCCATATAATACAGCAAATATAGGAAGGACTTGCTATTTAACCAAGACCAGACTACATTTAATTAGGCCTTTAGGCTTTATTTTATCAGACAAGAATTTGAGAAGGATAGGTTTAGATTACTGGAAGGATGTTGATCTTCTTGTTCATGATTCCTATGAGGATTTTTTAGAACATGCCCAAGGCCACACTATTTATATGGCAACGACTAAGGCAGAAAAATATTATAGCCAAGTGGAGTATAAGGATGGAGACTTTATTATGTTTGGCAAGGAATCCAAGGGGATTGATGAAGATATTATATATTCAAATTTTGAGAATGCTATCAAGGTACAAATGAGATCTGATTCGGATAGGTCTTTAAATTTATCAAATACAGCAGCCATAGTGCTATATGAGGGACTTAGACAATTAGGCTTTAAGGATATGGATTAGGTATTAAAATTAGGAGGGAGAATACTATGATTTATGATGTAATAATTTTAGGAAGTGGACCAGCAGGATTATCTGCTGCAATATATGCTGCTAGGGCAAATTTAAATACCCTAGTTATAGAAAAGGGAAATATCGGTGGACAGATTTCCTTAACAACAAGTGTTGATAACTACCCAGGCTTGGACTATAATCCAACTGGCTTTGATATGTCAGAGAGAATGTGGAATCAGGCTGAAAAATTTGGTGCACAAAAAGTATTGGATGAAATAGTTGACTTGAACTTGGATGGAGACATTAAAGTTTTAAAGTCTAAAGAAAACACATATGAAGCTAAATCTGTAATATTGGCAACTGGGGCAAATCCAAGAGAACTTGGAATACCAGGAGAGAAGGAATTTACCGGTAAGGGAGTTGCCTATTGTGCTACTTGCGATGGTCCTTTCTATACAGATTTAGAGGTGTATGTGGTAGGTGGTGGAGATGCTGCCATAGAAGAGGCTATCTTTTTAACCAAGTTTGCCAGGAAGGTGAATGTTTTGTATAGGGGAGATAGTTTAAGGGCTGCCAAATCTATTCAAGACAAGGCTTTTGCCAATGATAAGATAGAGGTATTTTACAATACTGAAGTTAAAGAAATTTATGGAGAGATGGCTGTTAATAAGATGAGATTATTAAACAATAAAACAGGTGAAGAGTATTTTGTTGAAACCAGCCAGGGAGATAGTGACTTTGGAGTCTTCATTTTTATTGGTTATTTGCCAAACACAGGTTTATTTGAAGGCATGATTGATTTAGATAGGGGCTATGTAGTTACCGATGAAGATATGGCTACCAATATCGAAGGAGTTTATGCTGTTGGAGACATGAGAAAAAAGAGGACAAGACAGGTTGTAACAGCAGCCGCAGATGGAGCTATAGGAGCGATATCTGTTGAAAAGTATTTAGAAAATAAATAAATAAAAATAAATTCAAAAAAAACCTTAAGATAATTCATATAGGTTAAGGTTTTTAAATTGTTATTTACATGAGGGATTGTAGTCAATATTTATATAGACTACAGTCCCTTTTTAGGTAAATTTTATTAAATCATATCTTATTAAAGATAAGTATTAAAAGTTTAATTATTTTAGATCCTTGTTGAGTTTATTATATTTCTTATTTTAGTAAAGTATTCTTGATTATCATCAACTTTTATGGCATATATGGTAAATAAACTATCTACAATTAGTAGCTGGGCCACCACTGAACTAAAAGCTTCTGGCCTATATCCAGTTTCTTCAGATACTGTTGCAAGGACCACATCACTGTAGCCAGCAAGTTCTGAGACAGGATTGCCAGTTATGGAAATTATTTTCGTTTTATTTTTTTTGAGAATTTCAACTATTCTTAAGACATCATTATTATTACCGCTATGAGAAACTATTATGGCGCAATCATCTTTAGTTAGTTTACCAGCATTTATTAATTGCATATGGTAGTCCATTGAATGAAGACAATTTAATGAGGTTCTCATAAATCTGTGGTAGGCGTTTAAAGCAACAACAGAAGATCCGCCCAGACCGAATAGGCCACAAATATTAGCTTGAGACAATATTTCAATAGCCTTATTAAAATTAGAAGGAATTGTTGACTTTAAGGTTTCATTTATTGATTTCATAGCAGTATTAAAGGTATCCTCAACCATTGTTATTGCATCATCCCCTTTACTTACAGAGGTAAAGAAATTAAGTCCTTCCTTATAATAGTCCATGACAAGGGACATTTTCATTTCTTGAAAATTTTTATAACCTAACTTTTGAGAGAATCTAGAAATTGTGGCTGTAGATACATTAGCTTCATTTGATAGGTCTGTTATGGTTAAATTTTTAGCTTTTTCAATATTAGAGTTTATATAGTCGACAATTAGTTTATCTGAATCTGTTAAATTTTGATAATTATTTTTTACTTTATTATTAAATGTATTATTCATTATATTCCCCATTTGTTTTTTTTTGATTGCTCTTTAGTTGAGAATAGCTTATGAAATGATAATTGTCAATAAAATAACTGAAAACTATTTACTTGGTAGTCCTTGACTTATGAAAACCTTTTTCATATAATTAAGATAGAAATATAGAGGGGAGTAATTATAATGAAGAAAATAGGACTAATAGGACTAGGGAAAATGGGACTAAATTTAGCCCAAAATATGTTAGATAATAAATTTGAAATTGTCGGATTTGACATTAATCCTGAAAATGTAGATTCATTGGTGAGCTTTGGTGGCCAGGGAGCAAATTCACTGGAGGATCTTGTTGATAAACTACCAGAACAAAAAATAATATGGGTTATGGTTCCTTCAGGTAAAGTAACAGAAGAAACTATAGGATCTCTTTCCAAGTTATTAAAAGCAGAAGATATTATTATCGATGGAGGAAACTCTAATTATAATGATTCATTAAAGAATTATCATAGATTAAAAGATTTGAGTATTGATTTTCTAGATGTGGGAACATCTGGAGGAATAAGTGGAGCACGTAATGGTGCGAATTTAATGATAGGAGGCGATAAAAACGTATTTGACAAAGTAGAGTGGATATTTGAAGGTGTAGCACAAAAAGATGGATATCTATATGTTGGTGAAGCGGCAAGTGGACACTATTTGAAAATGGTTCACAATGGTATTGAGTACGGAATGATGCAGGCTATAGGTGAAGGATTTGATTTATTAGAGCATAGTCCATATGAATACGACTATGAAAAGGTTGCCAATTTATGGAATAATGGTTCAGTAATTAGATCTTGGCTAATAGAAATAGCTGCTGATGCATTTAAAGAAGATCCAAATCTTGATGAAATTGAAGGAGTTATGTATTCATCAGGAGAAGGTAAGTGGATGGTTGAAGATGCATTAGATAGACAAGTATCTATTCCAGTTATCACAACATCATTGATGATGAGATATAGATCTTTGGAAAAAGACACTTTCACAGGTAAGGTAGTGGCTTCTTTGAGAAAAGGATTTGGAGGCCATGACGTTAAGAAAACAAAATAAGTAATTAGGGAGGTTATTATGCAAATAACAGTAGCTCAAGCACTTATCATATCCATATGGATAGCTTTAGTTATGTCTCGTTCTTTCTTTGGAGGAGCGACAACAACATTGAGATTTACTCCTATGATGACAGGATTAATTGTTGGTTTAGTTTTTAAGAATGTAAAAGATGCAATGATGATAACAGCAGCCATACAATTAATATATATGGGAGTATTTTCACCAGGAGGACAAATGCCATCCGAGCCTGCAATAGCAGCAGCGATAGCAGTACCAGTAGCACTAATGAGTGAGATGACACCAGAAGCGGCAATAGGTGTTGCGGTTCCAGTAGGTTTACTAGGATCATATTTATATCAATTCCGTTTCTTTGTAAATACTTTTGTTATGCAAAGATTCACTGATAAGTATGCTAAAGAAGCAAATAGCAAGATGTTAACAGTATCAATAGTTTGGATACCAATTTTAGTAGCATTTATAATATTTATTCCATTTATGTTTGTCTCATTATATTATGGAGCTCCAGTAATAGCTGATTTGGTAAAATCAAACTCAGGTAGTAGGTTATTCCACATACTAAGTGTTATAGGTGGAGGACTTGCAGCTATAGGTATAGCGGTTACAGTTTTTGTAATTGGTAAGAAAGATTATATAGTATTTTTCTTATTGGCATATTTTGTAGCAGTTATATTAAAAGACATGAACATTACCATGATCACCTATGCAATATTAGGATCAATAATCGCATTTATTTATGTATTGTCTAAAAAGGAAACCGTAGAAGTAGTTCAATCTTCCGGTATAGGTTTAGGCGGCATGGATGATGAAGACGATGATTATTAAAAGGAGGTAATTATGACACAAGCAGTTCAAAAAAGTATAGATCTAAAGCCAGAACCAATAACTAAAAGAGATGTTGCTAGAGCTTGGTTAAGGTTTTATTTTGTCGATGAGATACCACATTCATTCGATAGATATATATCAGCTTCTTTAATGTGGGCCCTAATGCCTATCTTACAAAAGCTTTATAAGGATAAGGAAGAATTAGCAGCTGCATACCAAAGACACTTACTATTCTTTAACTCACAAATATCTTGGGGTGGGGGAGTAGTTACAGGTATAACAGCATCACTTGAGGCGGCAAGAGCACAAGAAGTATATGAAGGAAAACCAATAACAATAGATGATGATTTAATTTATAATACCAAGTCTGGTTTAATGGGGCCATTGGCAGGTATAGGAGATTCTATAGATGCTGGTACAGTTCAATATATATTGGTTGCTATTGGTTTGCCATGGGCACAACAAGGACATGCAATTGGTGCTTTATTCCCATTTTTAGCATTTTCAATCTATCAGTTATTAATAGGTTATTATTTTGCACAATTAGGTTTTAAACTAGGACGTACAGCAGTTACAGAACTAGTTGGAACAAAAATGCAATTTGTAATAGAAGGTTTATCTATTCTTGGTTTGTTTATGATGGGTATTTTAGCAGCAAATTATGTTAAGGTATCTTCAACATTACAATTTACTCTTTCAGGTAAAGAATTTATTATTCAAGATATTCTTGATAGTATTATGCCTGGATTGTTACCACTAGTAACAGTAAGTGGAGTTTATTATTACTTTACTAAGAAGGGATTAAAAGTTACTAATGCCTTGGTTGGTTTGACCATTATCTTAGGTGTATTAGCAGCAATAGGAATATTATAGTTTACAGTAGGAATAGGATCCATTCCTATTCCTATTAATATATAAAGGAGGATTATTATGGGCGAAGTTGTATTAGCAAGAGTTGATGCAAGATTGATTCATGGTCAAGTAATGACTACACTAGCAAATTCATCAGGAGCAACAGCTATATTTGTAGCGGATGACCAATCTGCTTTTGATCCATTTACAAAGAATATTTTATTAGGAGCAGGTGCAAAAACAGGTTTAAAAATTAGAGTGCTTAAAGAAGATGGCGCTGTTAGATATTGGAATGATAGACAATACGATAACTATAAGGTGATATTACTTACTAAGACAATAGAGGTAATGGCTGAAATAATTAAAAGTGGAGTACCAATAAAAAAACTAAACCTAGGTGGAATCCCACAAAAACCAGGCTTAACATCTGTTATTAAAGAAGTATCCATAACAAAAGAGCAATTAGATATTTTAATTGACTTAAATGAAAATTATGGAGTAGATATATTTTTCCAAGCTATTCCTTCATCTAAAAAAGTAACATTAAAAGAAGCTATAGGAATGTTTTAGTAGGGAGTTAAAATGACAAAATTATTAGTTATTACACATGGGAAAATGGCTATGGGTATCAAAGACAGTGTCGATTTGATTATAGGAAATTCCGATAATATTATTACAGAATCCCTAGTAGCCGGTCAAGATTTTGAAGAATTTAAGTCTTCAATTGAAAGCAAAATAAGGAGGGGAGGCAAAGAAGAACCAGTATTAGTAATGGTAGATTTATTTAGCGCTTCTCCTTATAATGCATCCCTTTATTTATCACAAAAGTTAAGAGAAGAAGGATATAAAATAGAGGTTATAACAGGGGTAAACTTACCTATGGTATTGGAAGCATCTCTGATGGCTGACTCCATGGAATTAGAAGAATTAAAAGACCTGGCTGTTAAAAATGGAAGAGAGGGAGTAATAGATGCTATTGCTCTATTAGATTCATCTTTAGAAGATGAAGAGGAGGATTATTAATGAAGGTATTAATAACGCCAAGATCATTTGGAAAGTATAACTTGGAAGAGATGGATAAGTTATTTAAGAATGAAAATATAGAATATGTAACGAATCCTTATGGAAGAATTTTAACTGAAGAAGAAATGATTAAAGAATTAGAAGATGTGGATGGAATCATAGTAGGTATAGATCCTTTGAATGAAAAAGTCTTATCTCATGCAAAAAAATTAAAGGCTATAGCAAAATATGGTGTGGGAGTAGATAATATTGATATGAAATATTGTGAAGAACACAATATTTCAGTATCAAGAACTTTAGGAGCAAACTCCAATGCGGTTGCAGACTATGCTTTTGCCTTGCTAATGAGTCTTTCTAGAAGAGTTGTTGAGATTAATAATAAATGCAAAGAGGGAGATTGGTCAAAAAAAGTTTCCCTAGATACATATGGAAAGAAAATAGGGGTTATAGGCTTAGGAGCAATTGGTAAGGGAGTTGTTAGAAGAGCCAGTGGATTTGACATGGAAATATATGGTTATGATTTGTATAAAGATCAGGACTTTATAGATGAATACAAGATAAACTTTACTGATGTAGAGACAATAATAAAAGAATGTGATTTTATAAGTTTGCATTTACCATTAACTTCAGAAACAAGGCATTTAATTAACGATACAATGTTAAAAAAAGCCAAGGATAACCTAATTATAATTAACACAGCTAGAGGAGGGCTTATAGATGAAGAGGCTCTTTATCAAGCTATAAAAAATAAAGAAATATATGGGGCTGGGCTCGATGTTTTTGATCAAGAACCACCATCAGAATCAAAGTTATTAGAGTTAGAGAACGTAATAGTTGGATCACATACAGCTGCATCAAGTATAGATGCTACTAAAATAATGAGTGAGATGGCTACAAAAAATATAATAGAAGACTTAATAGGAGAATAATGATGAATAAAATAGAAATGATGAATAAATTAGACAGAGAAAAAGTTGTAGCAGTAATTAGGGGAGATAACGAAGAACAAGTTTTAAAAACAGTTGAAGCAGTAAATAAAGGTGGAATTAATTTTTTAGAAATTACCTTTACAATTCCAAATGCTCAAAATGTAATAGCTAACCTGGCAAAAAAATACAAGGATAATGACGACGTTATAATTGGAGCTGGAACATGTATGGATATAGTTACTACAAGATTAGCAATCTTATCAGGTGCAGAATTTATAGTTTGTCCTCACTTTGATAAGGAAATAATTAAACTTTGTAACCTATACGGCATACCAGTTTTCCCAGGAGCGACAACTGTTAAAGATATAAAAGATTGTTTAACTTATGGTGCACAAGTTATTAAATTATTCCCAGGAGATATTATGGGACCAAAAGCTATTAAAGCATTTAAGGGACCTTTGCCACAAGCTGATTTTATGCCTACAGGAGGAGTAAGTGCTTCAAATGTTAAAGAATGGTTAGGAGCAGGAGCTATAGCTGTTGGAACAGGGGGTAGTTTAACAAAGGGGGCAGCTACTGGTGACTTTGATGAAGTTACAAAAGAAGCAAAAAAATTAGTTGACCTAGTTAGAGAGTTTCAAAGTGAAAAATAAAGAACTCATAATTTTCGATATGGATGGATTGTTGGTAGATACTGAGGTTCACTATAGAGATGGTTGGATTGCCGGAGCAAAAGAGCTTGGCATAGACTTAGATGGGAGTATAGTAGCTAGTTGGGTTGGAAA
>CALAZW010000091.1 GCA_937926545.1 uncultured Helcococcus sp.
ATGAGAGACCGGTAAAACATTGTATAGTATTTTACACAGGATTATGGACTTGACTTTTATGTCTCCACTATCACTCTTTACTATTTTTAGGGCTGTCAGGTCTTCAACTATATAGTCAAATAAACTATCCTTATCAACTATTCTAAAATCATAGTCCTTTTTTCCCCATATATCTTCAGAAGTAATAAATAAAGCTAGATAATCATCCTGTTCAAAGATATCTCTTATTTTGTCTTTTACAACTGGGTAGCATTCTTTCCATACAATTACTAGTGGTTCAGCTGTGTGATATGTATCATCCGCTATAGTATTTATCATCTCTCTTGAATCAAATAATACTGTCATAATAGCACCTCTATAATCTTTTACATATCTATTATCTTTGTATTATATATATACCCAAAAAGACTTCAGTATAACATAAAAAAAGAAGATAGTCAATGACTACCTTCTTTGAATATTCATTATTTTCCTGCTGCTGCATTTTCTCCAGCGATTAAACCGAACACTGTTATATCAGCGATTGCAACAGAACCTAATCTATTTTCACCGTGGATACCACCAGTAACTTCTCCTGCTGCATATAATCCTTTGATTACATTGCCTTCAGTGTCAATTACTCTTGCATCAGTATCTATTTTAACTCCACCCATAGTATGGTGAACTGCAGGTGATGCTTTAATGATGTAGAAAGGAGCCTTATCAACTGTGAAACCTAATCTTCTTAAGTTAAAGTCTTTGTCTTCTCCAGCTTCTGACATTTCATTAAAGTGGTTAACTGTTTCTACTAAAGCTTTTTCATCAATTCCAAAATGTTTTGCTGCTTCTTCAATAGTATCAGCCTTAACCATTAAGCCTCTTTCCATTAAATCTTTAGCTTCATTTTCATGGTCCATCATGCCTGATTCAACAGCTGATTTTTCATCCCAAATTTGGTAAGCAACTGAATCAGTTTGTGCTTTTATAGCCATAGAAATAGCTCTTCTTGTATCTAATTCTTCAACGAATCTTTTACCTTCTTTGTTTACTAATAAGGCACCAGCAGCTAATCTTGTATCTCCAGTGTAAAGTAATCTACCTGTTTCAACGTCACATACTGGGTATAATTGGATATGTTCCATACCAACAGTTGCTGCACCAACAGCTTCTGCCATTTTTATACCGTCTCCAGTAGATCCAACTGCGTTAGTTGAATGAATCTTATCATCAACTTCCTTATCATTTTCATAGCACATTTCAGCATTAGCACCGAAACCACCTGATGTTAAGATAACTGATTTAGCATTTACTACTAATTCACCATCTTTTGTTTTAGCTTTAAGACCAGTTATTGTACCGTCTTTTGCTAATAATTCATAAGCTTCTGTATCAGTTAATATTTCTATACCTAAATCCTCAGCCTTTTTATTTAACTTTGTAATTAATTCGCTACCTGATTGTCCCTTTGGTATTAATGATCTTTTTACTGAGTGACCTCCGAAGAACATTAATTCATCAGTCCATTCAACGTTAGCTTCATCTCTTAACCATTCAGCTCCTGCTAAAGCATTATCTGCTAATACTTTAATAAGATCCTTATCGCCACCAGCTTTTTCAACGTCTTTTGCAAAGTCTTCCTTGCTGTCTTCTATGCCTTCTTTTTCTTGTAACCAGTTACCTGGTGCAGCATATTCAGCTCCTGATATTAAAGTGTTACCACCAACAACAGGCATTTTTTCCAAAACGATTACATCAGCGCCTTCTTCTTTAGCTTTTATTGCGGAAACAAGTCCAGCTCCACCAGCACCAACTACTACTACGTCTTTTTCAACTTCTTTAGTTTCGCCTGTTTTATCTTCTTCCTTGTCGTCTTCCTTATCTGCTGCCTTAGCAAAGTCTTCTACCTTAAGTCCGGCATTAGTTATTGCATCCTTAACAGCATCAATGAAAGCATTTGAAGTTACTGTAGCTGCAGCCACAGTATCAACATCAACAGTGTTATTAGCTATAACTTCTTCTGTTAGTTTTTCTATAGCCTTATCACCTATACCCGCTGATTCTTCACTTGATTTAACAGTGATTTTTTCAATCTTACTATTCTTGAATTCAACTTCAAGAACTACATCTCCATTATGTCCTTTAGCTTTTCCTTCATATGTACCAGTCACGCCATTAGCTTCTTCAGTCTTGCCACCGCATGCTGAAAGCACCATTACTAAAGCCATTAAAATAGACATTAATTTAACACTTTTCTTCATAACATCCTCCTTATTTATTGAACATTACTGATAGTAGCAAAAAATATAACAATCTTCAAGGTATAAATCAAGTATTTTTATCCTCTTTTATACTTATTCAATAAATAACTTTTTAGCCGAACTATTCAGTAATATTTTGTAATTTTATCATTTTATAAGGAAAATTATTTCAAGATAAATGTTACATTATTTACACATATATCTGGTAAATCTATGACACATAAAAAGAAGGACAAGCCTCTGCTTGCCCCATTTCTATTTTTTAAACAATACTTTTTTAATTGCCTTGATAAAGCTCATCTTATTACCATAGTTTAAGGTGCCCATTCTATAAATTTTAATCGCCAATCTGGCCATTAAAAGAGTAGTCAAGGCCAAAATTCCCAATCCTAGTAGAACTTCTCCACCTGCCACACTAGTAAGTGCATATCTAACAAACATGGCCATAGGAGATGAAAAAGGAAATAGTGAAGCTATCCTCATCATATTAGAAGCAGGCATATTCATTCCTGTATTAGTAATTAAAAAGGCTATTACTATAAGGAAGGTTATAGGGCCTACAGCTCCTGATACCTCTTCCACCTTATTAACAAGGGCTCCAACAGATGCAAATAAAAAGTAATAAAGGATTGTACCTAAAATCCCATATGATAAATAAACCGCAACTTGAGATATATTTATATTGTCTACTAAAAGACTTATAAGTCCACTTGGATAGTAGGCCTTATTTATGCTAAAGCCTAGATAGGCAACTAGAATCATCAAGATAATGTTTCCTATACTCACCAAGGAATTAGCTAGAACCTTACCCCAGATCAAAGAATCAGGGCTGGTATTAGTTATTAATAGCTCCATGGTTCTATCATTTTTTTCCCTTGCTACGGATGTTGCCACATTGGACCCATAAAATATTATTAGAAAATATATGATCATAAGCCCTGCAAAGGCCATGATATAACCTGATAAACCATCCTTGCCAAACTTTTCATACTCTTTGGTCATGGAAATACCCTCATATTCTTCTAATTTTTCCATGCCTATTTTATTTTCCTTGGCAAAGGCCTCTTTTCTCAACATATTCATTTCATTTTCCACAAGAAAAGAGATATCTTCAGTTGATAAATCATTTGTAAAGACTTTCATAGCTTCTAAAGATTCCAAATAAAGACCAAATCTTATGGATTCATCCTCTACCTTAGCCTTTAATTCTTCTAAACTATCATAGACAGTAAATTTATCCATAAAAGAAAAATCCTTAACAGACAAGCTTTTATCTAGATAAATACCATAGTCTTCCTTAGGCCAATCCACCTCTTCTATTAGTTCTTCTTCGCCCTGTGGAATAATAGCCTCTATTTCCTCGCTATCTGCCCCCATAAATCTAGGTGCAAAGGTCAAGGCCAAGATAACCAATAAAATTATTGCTGTTGCCACCTTGAAACTCTTGGAATTTAGAATATTTTTTAATTCAAAATTAAATATTATCTTAAAGTTTCTCATCTTTCCTCCTCATATAATCTGTCTTCCATTACAAATATTTCCTCTAGAGAAGGTTCATAACTGGAAAATAATTCTATGGTCATATCTTCCCCTATTAAATAGGCCAGTAAATCGTTGGCTGGTCTATTATCAAGGTCAACTATAAAGGAACTTTTATCTTCACTATATTTAAGCCAGGACAAGCTTTCTATCTTGGATAAAAATATCTCCCTTTCCTTAACCCTAACCCTGTACTTGTTTTTTCCATAATCTTTTTTTATTTTATCTAGATTTCCACTTAAGATAATTTCCCCATTTTTTATTAGGGATATATCATCACAAAACTCTTCCACATAGCCCATTTGATGGGATGAAAAAATAACCAACTTACCAGCTTCTATAAAATCATGAATAAGATTTTTAAGAACTTGAGAGTTGACAGGGTCTAAACCACTGAAGGGTTCATCCAAAATTAAAATATCTGGATTATCTATAATTGCCTGTATAATTTGTACTTTTTGTTGATTTCCCTTGGACAAAGTATCCATATTATCCCTAGCCCTATCTTCCAAATCCATATAGGCCAACCATTTTAAGGCTGATTCCTTGGCAGTTTTCTTGTCCATCCCCTTTAGTTGTCCAAAATAAGCAAGCTGATCTAGGATTTTAATCTTTCCATACATGCCTCTTTCTTCTGGCAGGTAGCCCACTTTTTGATTTTTCCTAACAAACTCCTTACCATCTAATAAAATTTGACCGTTGTCTGCTTCAAACACATTCATTAGAGTTCTAATAGTTGTCGTTTTTCCAGCGCCATTTCTTCCTAGAAATCCCATGGCTCTATTTGATACTACCTTGAAAGAAACATCTTTTAGTATATGTTTTCCATCAAAGCTTTTATTGATATTCTTTACTTCTAATATCATAATACCTCCTTATGGGTAAGCTATGACTATTTTTGAAAATAACCATTCTTGTTCAGTATATAATAATTATTTTACATTTACAATATGATAAAATATAGAAAAGGAGAAAAATATGACAAGTACAATAAAAAAAGTATATAAGAATATTTATCAAGTGGAGGTAAGACTTCCCGATAGCCCCCTTAAGATTCTTAATTCCTATGTTATTAAGGACGGAAAAAAAGGACTTATAATTGATAGCGGTTTCAATAGAGAGGAAAGTAAAATCGATTTTTTATCAGCCCTAGATAGTTTAGATATAGATTTGGACCAATCCTTTCTAGTCTTAACCCACCTTCATTCAGACCACGTTGGTCTAGCCCATCTTTTCCAAGATAAAGATAGGCCTATCTACGCCAGTCCTCTTGATGGACATATGATTAATTTTTATACAAAAAAAGAAAATTGGCAAGATATTCTAGACCAGAGAAAATTATTTGGTATGGACGAAAATGAAGTCAAGCTGGAAAACCATCCTGGCTATGTTTTTGGCCTAAAAAAAGCCATCGATTTTATAGTTCTTAAAGATGGAGAAAAAATTACTTTTGGAGACTATGAATTTGACATTCTTATCTTACCAGGCCATACACCTGGACACCTGGCCCTTTATGATCCTAAAGAAAAAATCTTCTTTGGTGGAGACTTGGTCCTAGACCCCATAACTCCCAATATAACCTTCTGGGGATTTGAATATGGAGACATGTTGGCCCACTATCTGGATAGCTTAGACAAGATACATGATTTGGATATAAGATATATCTTTCCAGCCCACAGAAAAATCATTGATAATCCCAAGGAAAGAACTAGGGAGATTCAAGACCACCACAAAAGAAGAAATTTGGAAATTTTAGCCGCCTTAGGTGAGGAGTCCTTAACAGTAGAAGAAATATCTTCAAAAATTTCCTGGAGGATAAAAGAAAATAACTATTATAATTTTCCACCATCTCAAAAGTGGTTTGCCACAGGTGAGACCATGGCCCATCTGGACTACTTGACCAAAGAAGGTTTAGTTGAGCAAGACAAAATAAATCTTTGTCTCTACTTTAAAAAGACAAAAAAATAGAAGACTTTGCAGTCTTCTATTGGATCATATGATATAAAATATGTATATACTCAATTGTATGTCAACTACAATCAATTTCTCGCAATATTTACTCTTTACTGAACATAACTTATAACTTTTCGAAATCAAATGCGTTGTAGTATTATTAGGATGGAAGGAGAATACTTATAGTATCTAACTTACATCATATAATCCTGTATCGTGGCCTTTTATGTAAACAATATGTACGACTCATACGATACATTCATATTATATACTAAGTAAAAATAAAAATCTAGTATTGTCAAAAGATTAACTTACCCTAACTTCCATAGTTGGCTAAGAGATATTTCATAACCCATTTTACATCATAATAGTCTTCTAAAGGATATCTCTTATACATATCTTCTGCCAAATCAAAAATTATGTCATAGCCTTCCAACTTGGCTATATCAAATCCCATAAATACCTTCCTAATTCCCAGATGGGCTCCCAAGATATTTCCTGTTATAGCACCTGTAGAGTCACTATCTCCATCGTGGTTTACTGCTGCTACCAGGGCTTTTTTAAAATCACCTTCATATCTTAAACTACAATAAAGAGATATGGCCAAGGTTTCTTCTGCAACCCAGCCCTGTCCTAGTTTTCTTATGTTTTCCAAATCTGAACCTTCTTCTCCAGCAAGTTCTATGGCCTTAACTATCAATTCCTCAAAGTAATCTATATGGGGACTGGAAGAAAAGTAGTCCACTGTTAAGTCTAGGCTTTCCCTTACAACCTCTTCCAAGCCCTTATCGTCTTTAACTAGTTTATTAATAATTAGACTAAACATGGCTGATGGAATAAAGGCTAGATCATGGCCATGGGTTAAGAGACTAATATCTCTTGATAAGTCCATCAAAGCCCTATCTAAATCAGAAAAATCGTCTTCTCTTAAAAACAAACCTACTGGGGCCATTCTCATTATGGTTCCACACCCCTTACTGTCATTAATCCTCTCGTCCAAACTTCCACCCAAAGGATTATTTTGTAGGGATGTCATAATAGTTCTTCCCGGATGCCTTGGCTCTATTAGATGATCATAATTACACAAGAAATAATCACTTTCAAAACCTTCCATTAAAAGTCCTACCTGTCCTCTGTGCCAATCCTTATAGGCCCCATAAACATGGCCTAGGTAATCAACTTCCTCTTTTCTTAAGCTGGCGTTGGTATGGGCCAGTAAAAGTCCATTGGCCGTAAATAGGGTCATTTGCGTATCATCAGAAATTATAGCCTTACCATCAAACAGTCTGAAGTTTCTAATACCTCCTGGCCCATAAATATTTACTATTTCTTCATAACTATAAAATTCTACGGCATAGCCCAAGCTATCTCCTACCGCTCCTCCTATTAAGGAGCCTTGTATTTTTTCTAAAGTTTTCATATTACCCCCTAAACATATCTACTAGCTTTCTATATCTATCTTACTACAAAAACATTTAAAATAAAAAAGGCTGTCAACCAGCCTAGTCTAATTGGTCAATAAAAGATAAAACTAGGGAGTTGTCAAGTAACCATCTTTTATTAACCTTATTTAATTCTATATCTATTTCCTTTTCTTCATATTGATCCATCTTTTTTATGGACCTGAGTAACTGATCCTGGTCTATCATCTTATTTCTGTATAAATCCAATAAACTGTTTAATTCTTGAGGGCTTGCATACTCTATATAAAGTTTAACACTAGGTCCTTGGGAAGTGTGAATGTTTTCTTTTACCATATAATTAGTTTTTTCAAAATAGCTTTTTATTATTTTTTTATCCAAACTACCATAGTTTTTTCTAATGTAGTCCTCATCTGATTCATCCAAGTTAAATGACTTTAAAGCCTTATCCAAATCTCCAGTCTTTAACCTTCCCATGGCAGTTAAAACTTCACTTTCAACTTCACTTTTAAACATTTGCCTACCACATCCTGTCATAGTCAAACCAATAATCAATAATATAAAATAAAAATATATTTTCTTCTTCATAATAACCTATATACTTTCTATCATTTTTAGAGTATCGTCCATTTGTGGTTTTCTTCTTAACTTGGAATTTATTCTATAATTGGAACCCAAACTCATAACAATATAATTTTTGTTGTTTTTTCTTACAAAGGTAACCCAGTTTAGTCCTGCCTTATCAGTGGTTCCTGATTTACCACCAATTATACCGGCATCTAGAGCTTCTTTATTTTCAAGAATAGTACTCTCAAAATCTATTCTTTCTTCTCTTACCTTTCCGGCTTCTAAAGAAACAGAATTTGAACTTATAATATCTTTTATAACCTTTATCTTGTCTATATGCTTAAACAGGGTAAGTAGGTCTCTAGCGCTTGTATAATGTTGGTCTGAATCCTTACCTATCACATTATCAAAATGTGTATCCTTCATGCCTAGAGAAAGGGCCTTGTCATTCATCTTTTTCACAAACACATCCATATCCCCATATACATTTTCTCCTAGAGCCATAGCAGCATCAGCTGCTGATGGAATTAACATTATTTCTAATAATTTTCTATAAGTAATTTCTTCTCCATCAACAAGACCTGCCACTGCATAACCATCATTTTCCAAGTCCCTGCTATAGTCAGATCCTAATCTGATCTTAGTGTCTAAATTATCAACCCCATCCACAGTAACTAGAGCTGTCATTATCTTTGTAAGAGATGCGGGTGCAATTCTCTTATCTATATTTCTTTCATAAACAAGGCTATTATCATCTAAAGAATAAACTAGGGCTTCCTTACTATTTAAGATAAAAGACTCATTAAAAATAGAATAAGCCAAACTAGTAAAAAGTGCTGTTAGTGCTAAAGATAGTTTTAATAACTTTTCCTTAGTCCCCATTGTTCTTTCTTCATTTAAATATTTGTTTTCCATAAATCTTGCATCCATATTTCTTACCTCCATCATTTGATGTTTAAATAATAAAAGATTGTAGTTACAGTGATATAACTACAATCTAACAAGTTTGTTATTTGTTTGTGATGCAGGATTCATTATTACATAAAATCCTATCTTCTCTTCTGTTTTTCCTGTGGACCATCAACTCTCCACATTCCTTACATACCTGGCCTGTAGGCTTATCCCATGTGGCATAATCACACTTAGGGTAACCACTACATCCATAAAACACCTTACCTATTTTTGAAACTTTTTCTACTATTTCGCTTCCACACTTAGGACACTTAACCCCGGTCTTCTTTATTATGGCCTTGGTAAATTTACAGTCTGGAAAACCACTACAGCCTATAAACTTCCCATTTCTTCCATGTTTATATACCAGGTCTTTACCACATTCTGGACATTTTTCTCCAGTAGGCTTGTCCTTGATCTTAAAGTTATCCTCAGACTCTAAGGCCTTGATCAAGTCCTTTTCAAATTCCTTATAGAACTTATCCAATAGGTCCTTCCAGTCTATATTTTCATCTTCTATTTTATCTAATTGGCCCTCCATGTAGGCGGTAAACTCTTCATTTATAATCTCTGAAAAGTATTCCAATAAAAGTTTATTAACTGTTCTTCCCAATTCTGTAGGTATCAAGTTTTTAGCTTCTAAGACTACATAGTTTCTAGATAAGATACTCCTGATAATAGAAGAGTAGGTACTAGGTCTACCAATTCCATTTTCTTCCAAGGTCTTTACTAGAGAAGCTTCTGAAAATCTTGGTTTTGGCTTGGTAAAATGTTGATTCTTATCCGTCTTAATACTCGCTATTATACTTTCTAAGCTTAAATCTGGAAGTACAACTGCCGATTCAGCTATTGACCAAACCTTGGTAAAACCATCAAAGACCATAATATTACCATTGGCCCTAAAAACTTCACCCTTATTGTCCAAATCAATCCTTGTAGATTCAAATCTACTCGCTTTCATTTGAGATGCAACTGTCCTCTCCCAAATTAATTTATATAGCTTATACTGATCATTGGTTAAAAATGATTTAATACTTAAAGGAGTCCTATAAATTGAACTGGGTCTAATGGCCTCATGGGCATCTTGTGAACCAGCCTTTTTCTTATTATAGTTCTTTCCCTTAGTAGCGTATTCCTTACCATATTCGTCTGTGATAAAGTTTACTGCTTCCTTAACTATAGTATCTGATAATCTAGTTGAGTCTGTTCTCATATAGGATATAAGACCTACAGATCCTTCCTGACCTATATTGATACCTTCATAAAGTTGTTGGGCCACTGACATGGTCTTACTGGTAGTAAAGTTTATCCTCTTGGATGCTTCCTGTTGCATGGTTGATGTTGTAAAAGGCATATAAGGATTTCTAGTCTTTTTTGTCTTGTTAACATCTATTACCTTATAGGTCTTATGGTCCAGCCTGGATAAGATTTCATCAACTTCTTTTTCATTTTTAATTTCAACCTTTTCCAGCTTATCATTTTTAAATCTTCCAAAATACTTGGACTCAAATTCTATGCCATCAACCTTGTGCTTGGATACAATTGACCAGTACTCTTCTGGTATAAATCCTTCAATTTCCTCTTCCCTATCAACTATAAGTTTTAAGGCTACAGATTGAACTCTTCCCGCACTCAGGCCACTCTTTACTTTTTTCCATAGGATTGGTGACAGTTTATAGCCAACTATCCTATCCATAATCCTTCTTGCCTGTTGGGCATTAACTAGGGCTATATCTATCTGCCTAGGATTATCTATTGCTTCTTTTACCTTATCCTTGGTTATCTCATTAAAGACAACCCTATTATCATCCTCTAAATCCAAATCTAATAAGTAAGCCAAGTGCCAAGCAATGGCTTCTCCTTCCCTATCCGGGTCAGATGCCAATAAGACTCTGTCGGCCTTTTTAGCTTCTTTTTTCAATTCATTTATCGTCTTAGCCTTGCCCCTAACGTTTATGTACTTAGGTTCAAAATTATTTTCTATGTCTACTCCCAAGGTACTTTTTGGTAGATCCCTAAGGTGACCTACAGAGGCCATAACCTTATAATTTCTTCCCAAAAACTTACCTATTGTTTTCGCTTTAGTAGGCGATTCTACTATAACTAAATTTTTTGCCATTATTCCACCCTTTTTCCTAATTATTATGTCAATAAATTGTATTATAGTATTATGTATGATTATTGTCAAAAATAAAAAACTATAAACTCTTGTCTATAGTCTCTTTAATAGATGATTTCATCCATAATATCTTCAATAGAATCTATTAACTTGGCCCCCTTTTTTATCAGATCATTTGTCCCCTTGCTGGTGGGGCTGGACACATTTCCCGGCAGGCAAAATACCTCCCGATTTTGATGGGCAGCATACTGGGCTGTTATTAAAGAGCCTGATCTTTCCTTGGCTTCTATAACTATAGTCCCTCTAGTCAAACCCGATATAATTCTATTTCGTCTTACGAAGTTTACCTTATAGGGTTGGGTAGATAGGGGAAACTCAGAAACTAAAAGCTGCTTGTCCATGAGCCTATAGAGGTCATGATTCTCCTTGGGATATATAATATCAAGGGATGAGGCTAGGACTCCTATAGTCTTATTATTGGCCTCTATAGCCTGCCTATGACCTATGCCATCAATTCCCCTGGCCATACCCGATACAATGGTTATGTTTAAATCTGACAGGGCCTTTACCAGCTTTTTTGTTGCCCACCTTCCATAGTCCGATGGGTTTCTAGTACCAACTAGGGATATACTAGGTCTTGTTAGAATATTTATATCCCCCTTATAATATAAGACACAAGGAGGCTCTGGTGTATTTAAAAGAAGCTTGGGATAATTTTTATCTATAATAGTTATATAACCTATCTTGTTTTTATAAAGCTCATTTTTATACTTGTCCATATCCAGGTCCTTCCAACCACCTGTAATTTTTTCCCTGTCCCTAGTATTTAAATAATCCAATCCCTCTAAAGAAGAAGGATTAATCAAATCTACCAATTTATTAGTCCTTATCATTTGTAAAAGCTTAAAATTATTTATCTCCAACTTATTTAAAAATAAAATCAGATCCCTATATACTTGCATTATTTATCCTTATTTAGTTTTTCATAAAATTTCCCTAAAAAAGATTCCCTGTGAATATCCAGGCTGCCATATTCTTCTAAGGCTTGATAATGAGCCTTGGTTCCATATCCCTTATGATTCTCAAATTTATATTCAGGATGACTTTCCCCATAGGCGATCATTATGTCGTCCCTGTAGACCTTGGCTAGGATAGACGCACAAGATATGGAGTAAACCAAATCGTCTCCACTTATTATAGCTATTTGGTCCCTGTCGCTATCTATTAACTCTGCATCTATTAGAAGTAGGTCTGGCTTAATAATCTTTCCCTTTTTATCCACCATGGTCTCAGATGCAACCTGCATGGACAAAAGAGTTGCCTGTCTAATATTAATTTCATCTATGGTCTTGGCATCTACTATACCATAGCCTATGGCCAAGGCCTTTTCCTCGATTTTTTTAGCCAACTCTCTTCTTTTTTTATCAGTTAGCTTTTTAGAATCTTTAATTTCATCTATCAGTTCACTGGTATCCATGATAACTGAACAGCTTACTACTGGACCTGCTATAGGTCCACGACCAACCTCGTCTATACCACAAATACTAGTGTGGCCCTTGGTTAATTCAAATAACTTATTTACTTGATCTCTTTTTAATTTTACCTTCATACTATACCTCTAATCTATTCTAGTATAAAAAACTTTAGTCTGCCTTCCATTATTGTTAAATATTATAAAAAAAGAGCCTAAGCTCTTTTATACAGTTTCTAAGGTTATTCTTCCCATCCTACTTTTTCTAAAGTCATCAAGGATGAGATTTGCTACCTTATTATAGTCTATTTCATTTCCCCTTAAAATACAGCCTCTCTTTCTAGCTATATCGTCCATAACAGTCAGAGTGTCTTCAGCTATGTCAACCTTATATCTGTCTTTAATAATGTTTTCGTCAATGGAAATTAACTTTTCTATTAATTTATAGGCCAAGTTTTCAACATCCATTATTTCATCCTTGATAGCTCCTGTAAAGGCTAAATTCAAGGCCTTGTCTGGAGTTTCAAATTTAGGCCATAAAACTCCTGGAGTATCCAAAAGTAATAGGTTGGAATCAGTTTTAATCCATTGGTTTATCCTGGTTACACCCGGTCTATTTCCAACTCTGGTTCCCTTTCTCTTTGACACATTATTAATAAAAGTAGATTTTCCCACATTAGGAATACCTACAACCATCATTTTTATTGTAGGATTACTAATATTTTTAGACCTATCCCTTTCAAATTTATCCTTCAATAATTCCTTGGATAAATTATAAAGTTTACTGGTCTTTCTATCAGTCAATGAATTAAATCCAATTACTGGAAGCTTCTTGCTTCTAAAATATTCCATCCACTTTCTATTTTCTTCCTCACTTGCCAAATCATATTTATTAAAGATAATAAGCCTAGGGAAATCTCCAATGATTTCATCTAGAGCAGGATTTCTACTACTAAATGGTATTCTAGCATCTACTATCTCTGCAACTATATCCACAATCTTTAGGCTTTCTCTAATTGAATCTGTGGACTTTTTCATATGACCTGGATACCAATTAATATTCATATTACCTCCGTATATAAAAAAAGGGCCTTAGGGCCCATAATTTTAGTAATTAGTTTTTTCTTTAACTTTAGCCGCTTTACCAACACGGTTTCTTAAGTAGAATAATTTAGATCTTCTAACTTTACCTTTTTTAGTTACAGTTATTTCTTCTACTCTTGGTGAATGAACTAAGAAAGTTCTTTCTACTCCAACACCGTAGCTTAATCTTCTAACTGTAAAAGCTTTTCTATTGCTTGCACCTTGGATTTTGATAATTGTTCCTTCGAACATTTGTATTCTTTCTCTATCGCCTTCTTTAATTCTGTAGGCAATTTTAACAGTATCTCCAACGTTAATAGCAGGTACATTGTCTTTTAATTGTTCTTTTTCAATTTGTTTTATAACTTCCATTTCTTCCTCCTGGCTATATTATTTGTCTAAGGACTCTATGTATTTTTCATACAGGTCCGGTCTTTTGTTTTTAGTATTTTCTATACTACTTTGTTTTTTCCATTCAGCAATCAACTTATGATTACCTGAAAACAACACCTCTGGTACTTTATAACCTCTATAGTCTCTAGGTCTAGTGTAATTATCATGCTGTAAAAGATTGTTGTAGTGAGAATCTGTTTTATATGACTCACTATTACCCAATACTCCATCGACCAATCTAACAACTGAATCAATGAGAACCATGGCTGGAATTTCGCCTCCTGTTAAAACATAATCTCCTATAGATACTTCCATATCTATAAAATTATCTGTAACTCTAGAGTCTATTCCTTCATAGTGACCACACAATAAAACTAAATGCTCTTCTTCTGAAAGTTCTTTAGCTAATTCTTGGTCTAATAGCCTACCCTGAGGGCCTAAAAAAATAACCTTTGACTTACTATCACTAATATATTCTATGGCGTCTACAACTGGTTGGGCTGTCATAAGCATGCCTGCTTCCCCGCCATAGACCTCATCATCGACCTTCTTGTGTTTATTCAAGGAAAAATCCCTTATATTAGTAGTATTAAGTGATATTATATCTTTTTCCATAGCCTTTCCAATGACGCCATATTCCTTTAGGAAATCAAAGGAGTCAGGAAATAGGGTAAGTATATCAATCTTCATCTATCATTCCTTCTATCAAATTAACTTCAATAAAACCTTCATCCAGATTAATTGTCTTTATAAATTCCTTGACAGCTGGCACCATAAGTTCCCCTTGAGGGCCCTTAACAAGATACACATCATTTGCTGCATAGGACAAGACATCCTTAATCATTCCAAGTTCTTTTTTATCTGCATCCATAACCTTTAGACCAATAAGATCTTTTATATAGAATTCATCGTCTTTTAGTTCTTCCAAATCTTCTTCATCAATATATATATATTGCCCCTTATATAAGAGAACATCATTGATATTGTCAAATTCATTAAATTTAATATATACCAAAGGATAATCTTCTCTTACTGAATCAATACTTACTTTCTTTAGATTATCACCTAGGTAATAATCTATATCTCTAGTAAAGGATTCGTCATTGGTTTTTTCGATTTTAAGAACTCCCTTTATACCATGAGTATTTAATATTCTTCCAACTATAATTTTATTCATATTATTTTGAATCTATCTCAAGATTAACTTTCTTTTCTTCCTTAATAGCACATGCCTTTATAATGGATCTGATAGAATTAGCTATTCTACCTTGTTTTCCAATTACCTTGCCCATGTCATCAGGATGTACTAAGAGTTTCAAATCTACTACTCCACCTTCAGAATGCTCTAATACGCTTACTTCTTCTGGGTGTGATACAAGTTCCTTAGCTATAAATTCTACTATTTCTCTCATAACTATTCAGCTTTTTCTTCAGTGTTTTCTAAAACGTTATGTTCTTTGAATAACTTAGCAACTGTTTCAGTTGGCTTAGCACCAGTTTGAATCCATTTAGCTGCTTTTTCAGCATCTACTTTAAATTCTTTTGGTGTAGAAACTGGATTGTAGTATCCTATTTCTTCGATAAATCTACCATCTCTTGGTGATCTTGAATCTGCTACAACGATTCTGTAGAAAGGTTTCTTCTTCGCGCCAAGTCTTTTCATTCTTATTTTTACTGCCATAATATTCCTCCATTTAATTTATTAGAAAAAGGGTAATTTAAATTTTCCTTTTTTTCCCATATTTTTTTGCAAATTTCCCATTTGTTTCATTAATTTTTTAGTGTCTTTAAACTGTTTTAATAATTTATTTACTTCTACAACAGAAGTTCCTGATCCTTCAGCAATTCTCTTTCTTCTACTACTATTTATAAGCTCTGGTTTACTTCTTTCTTCCGGAGTCATAGAAAAAATTATTGCCTCTACTCGATCCACATTCTTCTCGTCAAAGTTTAGTCCTTTTAAAGCCTTGTTGTTCATCCCTGGTATCATGCCAAGAATATCTTCCATAGGTCCCATATTTCTCATTTGATCTATTTGGTCTAAGAAATCATTTAAATCAAAACTTTGATTTCTAAGCTTTTGCTCTAATTCCTTAGCTTTTTCTTCGTCTATGGCCTTTTCAGCCTTTTCTATTAAACTTAATACATCACCCATGCCAAGAATTCTTGAAGCTACTCTGTCTGGATGGAAAGGTTCCAAGTCTTCCAACTTTTCTCCTACCCCAATAAACTTTATAGGTTTCTTTGTAACTTCTCTTATTGATAAGGCCGCACCACCACGGGCATCCCCATCTAACTTAGTAAGAATAATTCCTGTTAATTCTAATTGTTCGTTAAAACTTGTTGCCACGTTTACAGCGTCTTGTCCAGTCATGGCATCCACTACTAAAAATGTTTCCGTCACATCTACCACATCTTTAATGTTTCTAAGTTCTCCCATTAAGGAGTCATCGATATGTAGACGGCCGGCAGTATCTATGATTACAACATCATTTCCATTTTTTTCTGCTTCTTCAACAGCCTTTTTAGCTATGGTTACCGGATCTGTTTTACCCATTGTAAAGACTGGTACACCAGCCTGTTTACCAACTACTTGTAGCTGATCAATTGCCGCTGGTCTATAAATATCCGCTGCAACTAATAGGGGCTTTTTGTTTTGTTTTTTCAAATAAAGAGCTAGTTTACCTGAATGAGTAGTTTTACCAGCCCCTTGTAAACCACACATAAGTATGATTGTCGGTGGCTTGGAAGCTATGACTAGTTTTTGATTTGGATCTTCCATCAAACTAACCAGTTCTTCATTTACTATCTTAACTACCATTTGACCTGGTGTAAGACTCTCCATTACTTCAACGCCCATGGATCTTTCTTTTACCGTTTTAACGAAACTTTTTACAACTTTGTAGTTAACATCTGCTTCAAGAAGAGCCAATCTTATTTCTCTCATGGCCTGGTCTATATCTTTTTCAGTAAGTTTTCCCTTGCCTTTAAGATTAGACATTAGGTCTTGAAGTCTGTCTGATAAGTTTGCAAACATAATTTCACATCCTAAGTAATTTTCTTTATCATATCTGATATAATTTCACTTGCTTTTCCATATGAGTTTTCTTCCATGTTTTCCTCTAAGTAGGAATCAAGGATTTCCAGCTTGTTTTGCAAGTCATTTAACTTGGCCAACAGTCCCAGTTTTTCCTCATATTTTTCGAGCTTTTTTTCAGATCTTTTTAACATATCTGATACAGCCTGCTTACTTATATCATTAAGCTCAGCTATCTCTGTTAAAGATAGATCTTCCAAATAATACTGCTCTATTGCCTCTGATTGTTTTTTGTTTAATAAATTTCCATAGTATTCATATAAAATACCAAATCTTATATTCTTTTCCATGTCGCCTCATTAAAAAAATCACTGTCAAGCTAAAACATTGACAGTGATAATAATACTATGGTTTACGGCCTTTGTCAAGGCTTTTAAAAAACTTTTTAACTTAAAAGAGCCTCAACAAATTTATCTGAATCAAATTTTTCTAAATTATCCATTTGTTCACCTATTCCTATATATTTAACAGGAATACTGTGCTCAATTTGTAAGGGAAATACTACCCCACCCTTGGCTGTTCCATCAAGTTTAGTTAAAACTATACCTGTTATATTAGCCACCTTGGAAAATTCCTTGGCTTGATAAATTGCATTTTGACCAGTTGTTGCATCTAAGACCAATAATGTCTCCCTATTAGCATCTGGATGCTCTCTATCTATAACCCTATTGATTTTTTCCAATTCATTCATAAGATTCTTTTTATTGTGAAGTCTCCCTGCTGTGTCACAAATTAAAACATCCTTATTTCTAGCTTTTTGAGCATTTAGGGCATCAAAAACTACAGATGCAGGGTCTGCTCCCTCTGCGTGGGATATTATTTCCACATCAGCCCTATTTGACCACTCTGTCAATTGCTCTATAGCTGCGGCCCTAAAGGTATCTGCTGCAGCCAACATTACAGTATTTCCTTCATTCTTTATATTATAGGCAAGCTTACCTATGGTCGTAGTCTTACCAACACCATTTACTCCTATAACTAAAATCACTGTTTGTTTTCCTTCTTCTATCTTAAGGTCATTGTTAACATTTTTAGACCTTAATTCTTCCTTCATTATCTTTTCCAACTCGTCCTTGATAAGTTTTGGGTCTCTGATTCTTTTTTCTTCTATATTATCTCTTAGTTGATCAATTATATTTATGGTTGTTTCAACACCCATATCTGCTGATATCATTATCTCTTCTAATTCTTCATATAGGTCATCATCAATTTTTGCCTTACCATTGATTAAGTTATCTATAGATGAACTCATGGCATCTCTAGTTTTAGTTAAACCATCCTTTAACCTGTCTAAAAAGCCTTTCTTTTTAGGTTTTTCCTCTAGGGGACTTTCAACTTCTAACTCTTTTTCTTCCTCTATAAGAACCTCTTCTTCAAAGTCTTCCTTTACTTCTTCTATTATAGGGTCTTCTTTAGGGTCTTCTTTAACTTCTTCTTCAAGCTTTTCTACTTGTTCTTCTTCCCACTCTTTTCTTTCTTCCTCTAAAAGACTTTCCACAGCCTTTTCTTGATCAGCAACAAGTTCATCTACCATGGCCTTATCTTCTTTTACCTCGGTTTTGATCCTGTCCACTTCCTCAGCAATAGGCTCAATTATATCTTCTTCTATGTGCTTTTTTTCCTCTTCCAAGTGGTTTTCTATATCTTTAGCCAGGTCTTTTTCTTCTTTTTCAATTTCTTCCAGAACTGTTTTTTCTTCTTCTGGAAGGTCTTCTTCCTGGTCTAGCCCTTCTTCTAAATCCTCTATTTCTTCATAGTCTTCATCTTTTTTCTTAAATTTATCAAATAACTTTTTAAACATTTACTCCTCCTTATAGTCGTCAAAGGCTAAAGTTATTACCTTGGATACTCCTTTATCCTCCATGGTAACTCCATATAGGATCTCTGCCATTTCCATAGTTGTCTTTCTATGAGTTATAATAACAAATTGTGTCTTATCTGTCATCGATTTTAAATAATTAATATACTTGTTTATATTGGCCTCATCCAAAGCTGCATCTATTTCATCTAAAACACAAAACGGTGCTGGATTTATTTCAAAAATGGCAAATAGCAAGGCAACTGCTGTAAGAGATTTTTCTCCTCCTGATAAAAGTCCTATGCTCTTTAGCTTTTTCCCTGGTGGTCTGGCCACTATTTCTATACCAGCATTTAATACATCTTCACTGTCTAGAATTAGCTCTGCCTGGCCCCCATCAAATAAGGTGGCAAATATATCCTTAAACTTCTCATTTATTAGGTTAAAGCTTTCATTAAAGGCAAGCCTCATTTGGGCTTCCAGTCTTTTTATCATGGATAAAATATCTTCTCTAGTCTTCACTAAATCATCATATTGACTTTCTAGAAAGGCCAAATCTTTTTTCTCCAGCTCATACATATCTATTTTCTCAGGATTAAAAAATCCTATTTCTGCCAATTGGGACTTTATCTCATCTATATCTTTTCTTTCAACCTGACCTGCCTTTAGGCTTTCAAGTCTAGTAAACATTTCTTGCCTATCCATTGAGTAGTCTAGTAGGAAGGATTTTATAGCCTCTTCCCTTCTCTCCACTTCATTTTCTTTTCTAAGCTCTTTTTGATATAGTTTCTTTTCCAAGTCCAGAATTTTTTTAGCCAGGGCCTCAACCTTGTTTTTATCTTCCAGATTTTCCCTTTCAATCTTTAATAATTTCTCAGCCAAGTCTTCCTGGTCCTTCTTTCCCTTATCCAAGTCTCTTAGACCCTCTTCAATTTCCAGCTTAAGTTCCTCTATTTTTTTACTTCCCCAAGTGAATTTTTCATCCAGGTCTCTTAGGCTTTCCTGGTCAATTTTCTCAGCTTCCTTCATATTATGGTTGTCACTTATGTAGCCTGATAGGTTATTTTGATATATGTCCATATCCCTAGTGACCATGTCCAACTGGCCTTCCAATTGAAGGATTTCTTTTTCAAGACTTATCTTTTCAGACCTGATGGTTTCCCTATCCTGTCCTATCTTATCCAAGTCCCTATTTACCTTTTCTAAGATATTTTTTAGGTTTTCTATTTCCTCTTCATTAATACTGGTCTTGCTTGTTAAGGACTTTAATTGCCTATCAACCTGGTCATATCTTTTTTCCAGGTAGGATACTTCCAAAAGAATGGCCTTATAGTCATCCTTATTCTTAAAATAGGCTTCTTTTAAGCTTTTCTTTTCTCCATCTAAAGCTTTCAAGGAAGTCTCTAGATCTAAAATTGTTTTTTTATCCTCGCCATATTTTTTCTTCTTTTCAACCACTTGCTTGGTCAAATTAGCTATTTCAAGTCTTATATCTTTTATCTCTTTTTTTCTATTAAGTAAACTATTGGATTCTTTTTTATAAAGATTTCCCCCTACCATGGATCCCCAAGAGTTAATTATTTCTCCTTCCAAGGTCACCAACCTATAGGTTCTAATCTTTTTAGTCAAAGAAACTGCGTCTTGCAGGTTTTCCACTAAAATTGTTCTAGCTAGGTAATGGTTTATAATCCCTTCAATCCTAGGATCATAGGTTAAAAGATTTGACGCTACCCCCAAGGATAGGCCATCACTTATATTTTCTGCCTTCTTGCCCCTTATCTTACTGATAGGTAGGAAGGTGATTCTTCCATAGTTCTTTCTTTTTATATAATTAATAAGAAATTGAGCATCTTTTTCATCCTTGACAACTATATTTTGTAGGGCCGATCCTAAACTAACATCTATAGCCAATTGATAAGTAGGATTTACCTCAATTAAATCAGCCAAGACTCCTATTATTTTATCCTTTATTTCTGGATTTCTATCAGCATCCTTTAATAGTCTTTGAATGGGCTTATAGTAGCCATCATAGTTTTTATAGATGGAATACAAGATGGTCTCTTTAGAGGTTAATTGTTCAATCCTATTACTTTCATGATTTATAGCATTGAACTCTTCTAAAACCAAGTTTTCCAAATCCTTCTTTTCTTGGATTTTTCTTAGGATTTCCTCTTCTTTTTTATCCATGTCAAAACTTAGTTTGTCGTCTATTCTTGATAGGTCTTCTGCCTTTTTTTGCCCATCCCTTATCTTGAATTTAAGTTGATTTAATTCCCTAATGGACTCTTCTTTTATTTTTTCATTGGATTTTTCCATTTCCATATGGGTATGCTTGTCCATTTGAAGTTTATTTAAACTATTGGTCAAGGCATCTTTTCTTTGGCCATAGTTTTCAATTTTTCTTAATTTTTCCTTCTCTTCTTCTTCCAAGTCTTCCAGCTTTTTAGACTTCTTGGCTATTTTCAACTTAATGTCTGCAAGATCATCTTGGATCTTATCCAGCTTGACCTTACAAGCATCTATTTTTTCTAAGTTTTTCAAATATAGGTCATTTCTTTTTTCTGAAGCCTTCTTTATCCTGGTCAAGTCCAAGCTATAAAAGTTATTTTTTTCTTCAATTAGCTTTATCTCAGCCTGATTTTTTGAAATCTCCTTGTCCAGCCTAGTAAGCCTTGCCCTAGCCTGGTCTAAGTCTTCCTTATATAAGGCAATTTTCTCTTCTATGGGATTTATTTTATTAAAGTATTTTTCATAATCTTTCTTAGAAAAACTATAGTCTTTTTCCAAATCATCTATTGAGTAGCTTAATTTTTCTATCTCATCTTTGGATTTGTCCAAATTGAACTTTAATAAAACAAGTTCCTTTTCTTCTAAGAGTCTGGTTAATTTAATCCCCTGTCTTGCATTTTCAGCTTGTTTTTCTAGTATTTCCACTTCCTGAGTTTTAATTTTAAGCTCAGATCTTATTTCTTTAAGGTGTTCTTCATTCCTTATAAGTTTTTTTTCAGCATCTGTTTTTTTATACTTATATTTAGAAATACCACAGGCCTCTTCAAAGATGTATCTTCTATCCTCATTTCTAGAACTTAGGATATCATCTATCCTTCCTTGTCCTATAATAGAATATCCATCCTTGCCCACACCTGTATCCATGAACAATTCCTTAATATCCTTTAATCTAACCTGAGAGTTATTAATTAAATACTCGGACTCGCCACTCCTATAAACCCTTCTAGTAACATTTACCTGGTCATATTCTATGGGAATAAGTCCAGCCTTATTGTCAAAGGAAATAGTTACTTGGGCCATATTTAATGGTTTTTTGTCATCTGTTCCTGAGAAAATAACATCCTCCATCCTGGTTCCCCTAAGGCTTTTAACAGATTGTTCCCCCAGTACCCACCTGATGGCATCGGAGATATTTGATTTTCCAGACCCATTGGGCCCAACTATGGCCGATATATTCTTTTCAAAGGTCAATCTGGACTTGTCTGCAAAAGACTTAAATCCATATAACTCCAAATAATTTAATCTCATACTACACCTAACTCAATTTTTTTATCTTCTAATACAATATAAAAAGACTCTGTCTCAAGTCCCCTGTATTTAATATTCTTTATCCTGTATTTTTTCCTTAATTTTTCCTTGTTGATCGCCTTATTACCTACAACATAGGATAATTTAGAATTGCTAACATGGATCTCTATCTCATCCCTATCAAGTATTTTATAATCCTTAAAAGCCTGGTCTAAAATGTCATAATAGATACTTTCTTCCACCAAAGATCTCATGGAAGGATGAAAAGGTCCTGCTACAACATCCTTGCCCAGGGTTATATTATCTGTAGGCTGAAGGCCTATTCTAATAACCTGAATTTTAGCTTGATTGAATAGTAAAAGAAGTTCTTTAGATATTTCCACTGCTTCATCCAAGGCTAAAGGTTGATAGATTCCTGCCTTATATAGAGCTTCCAATCTGGTGTTGGTTATTACCAAGGTTGGATAAATCCTAACTATATCTGGCCCAATGGCTATTACCTGTTTGGCTGTATCCATAATCAAATCATAGCTATCCTTATAAAGACCTGGCATTATTTGATGGCCTAGTGTAAAGCCATAGCTCTTTATTAATTTACTGGCCTCATAAACTGATTTAGAGTTATGTCCCCTATTATTAGCCTCTAAAACAAGATCATTCATGGACTGGACACCCAGTTCAATAATGTCTACTCCATAGTATTTTAGAGTATCTAAAATTTTCAAGTCTATGGCGTCTGGCCTGGTGGACAATCTAATGTATTCTATCAGGCCCTTATCCTTATAGTCCTTGGCTATTTTTAAGTATTCAACCATGGCATCAAAATCAATGGCTGTAAAAGAACCGCCAAAAAAAGCTATTTCCCTTTCCACTCCTTGGTCCGGGAAATACCTTCTATAACTTTCTATACTTTCTATAACATCTTTTTTATCAACTGCCTGTTTGTGGTTGGTTATCTTTTTTTGATTGCAGAAGATACAGTCATTGGGACAACCCAAATGGGGCACAAAGACAGGAGCTATATATCTTTTTTTACTCATTTAATACTCCATAAAATTCTAAGGCCTTCTTAGCCGCACTTTGCTCAGCCTCTTTTTTATTTTTGCCCTTGCCTGAACTAATCTTTCTTGAATTTACATATACATCTATATAAAATGTCTTATCGTGAGGAAGTCCTTCCTCTTTACATAAAATATATTTAAATTCATAAATCTTATTTTTATGTAAGTATTCTTGCAACCTGGACTTATAATCCACAAACCCATTATGATTAGTTTTTTGATCTTGAACAATGTGATTGAAATTTTCTTCAACTAGGCCATAAATGCTCTTATAGCCAGAGTCTAAATAAATGGCTCCTGATAAGGCTTCAAATGTATCCGCCTTTATCGAGGCCCTGTCCCTGCCTCCAGTAGCTTCTTCCCCCTTGCCTAGTAATAAGTATTTGCTAAGCTTTAATTCGTCCGCTATACAGGAAAAGGACTTTTCACAAACCAATTTTGATCTTAACTTGGTCAAGAATCCTTCGTCCTTATGGGAGAAATTCTTATATAGGATTTCAGTAAAGACTAATTCCAATACTGCATCTCCTAAAAATTCTAATCTTTCATTGAAATAATTTTTAAATTTATCGTTTTCATTGGCATAGGAACTGTGGATAAAAGCCTGATTTAATAAACTTTTATCCGCAAATTCATAACCTAGTAACTTCTCAAATTCACTTAATTCATTTAATCTTTGCTCACTAATATTCATTTTTCTATACCACTTATAATTTACTCTCAACTAGACTGATCACATCTCTTGCAGATTCAATTTCCTCTAGCTCATCATCTTCAAATTCAATATCAAATTCTTCTTCTACTGTCATTATAAAGTCCAATAGGCCTATGGAGTCTATTTCATACTCATTAACCAGGTTTGCATCCAGGTCAAATTCATCCACATCCAACTCTTTTTTAATTAAATCAATAATCTTTTCTTCTACCATTTTATTCTCCTATCTCCCTTTCAATTTCTGTAATTATATCACTTTGCGCAAAATCTACGCACTTATATATGGCATTCATAAAAGCCTCGCTATCCGAACTTCCATGTGCCTTAAAAATTGGTTTTTTCACTCCTAAAAGTGGAGCTCCCCCAACTTCCTTATAATTATATTTCTTTGCTACATCCTTTAGGCTGGACTTAAGTAAAAGGCCACCTAGCTTGGTTTTAAAGGAACCATATACAACTTCCTTAAGCTCTGTAGATAAAAGAGACGCCATTCCCTCCAAGCTTTTTAGGGCTATATTGCCTGCAAAACCATCTGTCACAATAACATCTGCCTTTCCAGTTAACATATCTCTAGCCTCAATATTTCCACAAAAGTTAATATGTTTATTTTCCTTAAGTAGGTTGAAGGTTTCCTTGGATCTTAGGTCACCCTTTCCCTCTTCTTCGCCAACATTTAAAAGATATACCTTGGGCTTTTCCTTGTCCATGGTCCTACTGGCATAAACAGACCCCATAATGGCAAACTGCCTTAAAAAATCTGGCTTAGTATCCATGTTAGCCCCAGTATCAACTAGAACTGTTCCCCCATGGGAATTGGGTAATGTGGCCCCTAGAACTGCCCTATCAATCTTATCTATCCTCTTAGTTATAAATAGACCACCAGCCAAAAGAGCTCCGGTACTACCAGCTGATACAAATCCATGGTAGCCATCTTCATTTAATCTATTTAAACCCAAAACAGTCGATGAATCTTTTTTTCTTCTTAAAGATCTGGCTGGATCTTCATCGTTTTGTATATACACCTTGGTATCTATATACTCAATTCTCTTCTCATCGATTTTTTTATTTTCTATTATTTTTTTTATTTCATCTTCAGGTCCTACAAAACAAAGGTCTATATCTTTGGTTTCCATAGCCATTAGGCTACCTTTAACCAGCTCTTCATAACCCAGGTCTGATCCTAAAGTATCTATGATTATTTTCATACCTACCTCCCACATTATCTATATTTTACCATATTGGGGATAAAATAGGTATGAAAAAAAGATAGTGTAAACACTATCTTATTCCACAGTTATAACTTCCTTGTTATCATAATGACCACAGCTTCTACATACTCTATGTGGTAACTTTGGTTCATGGCAATTTGGACATTCTACAAATGTCGCTTTACCTAATCTATAGGCTGAAGCTCTTCTTGAATCTCTTTTTGCTTTAGATGTTTTTCTCTTTGGTACTGCCATATTAACACCCCCTTTATCTTATATATTACATTTAAAATGTAATATTACTAAACTATAACAAATGTGATTATACCTATTTTAGCTTTATTTGTCAATTATTTTTGTACAATATTAAGAGTGTCCATAGCTATCATTAGCTCTTCATCAGTTGGTACTACTAGTACTTTAACCTTTGAATCATCAGAAGAAATTATAGCGTCTTTTCCTCTTAATCCGTCGTTTTTCTTTTCATCTAATACTATGCCAAAGCTTTCTAAATCTTTCATTAAACTAGCTCTCATAGTGTCGGAGTTTTCACCTATACCACCTGCAAATGAAATAGCGTCAACCTTACCTAATTCAACCAAGTAAGCTCCCAAGAATCTTCTAGTTCTCTTAATAAACATATCAAGGGCTAGAGTAGCTCTTTCATTTCCAGCATCACTTGCTTCTTCCAAGTCCCTAAAGTCACTTGATACACCACTTATACCCAAAACTCCTGATTCCTTGTTTAAAAGTGTATCTAATTCTTTAGCGTCCATATCTTCAGCTTGCATTAGGAAAGTTAATACTGCAGGATCTAAGTCTCCTGATCTTGTTCCCATAATTAAACCTTCTAATGGAGTTAATCCCATAGTTGTGTCTATAGACTTACCATTTTTAACTGCTGCTAAACTTGAACCATTACCTAAGTGTACAGTTATAACATTTAAGTCTTCTGGGTTTTTACCTAAGATTTCTGCAGTTCTCTTAGTTACATACTTGTGGCTAGTTCCGTGGAAACCATATTTTCTAATACCGTGTTTTTCATATGTTTCATATGGAAGACCATACATGTAACTTGATGCTGGCATTGTTTGGTGGAAAGAAGTATCAAATACTGCCACATTTGGTTTACCTGGCAATAAAGTTTCACATGCTTCAACACCTGCAAGTCCTGCTGGGTTGTGAAGTGGTGCAAACTTAGCATATTCTCTTACCTTTTCCTTTAATTCTTCATCTATTAGAGTAGAATCTGTTATTTCTCCTCCGTGAACAATTCTATGACCAATAGCACCAATTTCTTCCATTGATTCAACTAGGCCATATTCTTCATTAACTAAAGCATCAAAAACATTTTTTACTGCTTCATTATGAGTAGGCATTGGAGTTTCTATAACAAATTCTTTACCATCTTTTTTATGGGTAAGAACTGATCCTTCTATACCTATTCTTTCTACTAAACCTTTTCCGACAACTGTTTTTTCATCCATATTAAATAGTTGATATTTAAGGGATGAACTACCACTATTAATTACTAATATTAACATGACTAACTCTCCTTTAATGTGTATAATTATATTTAACCGTATTGATTATATCAAAGTAAGAAGGGAAATTAAAGCTATGAAAGTGTTTTCAATCATTTCTGAATACAATCCACTCCACCAAGGCCACCTATATCAAATAAATGCTTTAAAAAAAAATAATGAATCTTTTGTTATCGCATTCATGAGTGGTTCTTTTGTCCAAAGAGGTGAACCTGCGTTCATATCTAAGTTTGATAGGTCAAAATCAGCCGTTTTAAACGGTGTTGACCTGGTCTTAGAGATGCCAACCCTAGTGTCCTTACAAAGTGCTCAATACTTTTCTTTTGGTTCTGTGCAAATATTAAATAAATTAAATATTTGCGATTTTATATCCTTTGGCTATGAAAGCCTGGATTTTTCTAACTTTAAAAAAATTATAAGTCTTGAAGAAAATTTTCAAGACGAAATTAATAATAAGGTTAACCTACATATAAGTCAAGGACTTTCTTATAAAAGCTCCTATGCCCAGGCTATAAAAGAACTGGACCCATCCATAGACAAAAATGTTTTTTTAGCCAATAACACCCTGGCCTTGGAGTATATAAAGTCCTTGAAAAAACTTGAAAGTCCTATTTCCATCTTTCCTATCCCTCGATCTGGAGCCAATTATGATCAAGAAAATTTAGATGAAAATGGCTTTCAATCTGCAACATCCATAAGATTGGCCCACAAAAAAGGCCAGGATATTTCCAGCCACCTACCCAAGGATTTAATGGCCAGTCTAAAAGGACAAACTCCTCCCAGTCTTGATGATTTATCTTCCATCTTCTATCAACTGGCCTTTGTGGAAAAAAGACCGGCCCAGGATGTACCTGGCTATGAAAATGGCATGCTTAATCTTTTAAGAAAAAATTATTATACCAGCCTGGAAGATATGGTTGAAAAATCCCATAATAAAAGGTATTCAAAATCCAGACTAAGAAGATTTGTCCTAAATTATATTTTAGGTCTTAGCAATGAAGACGTAAGGCTTATGGAAAAAATTAACTATATTAAGCCTCTAGCCTTTAATGAAAAAGGAGCCTTCTTATTAAGCCTAATTAAGGAACAAGCCCAACTGGAAATCATAAACAAACCCAAGGATATCTCCAAGCTAGATGACTACAATAAAAGAATTTTAAGCTTGGATTATAAGGCCTATAACCTTTACTGCTTAAAAAGACCTGATCAAAGAACCAGGGAATTTACCAACAATCCCTTTATTCCAGTTCAGAATTAAGATCCATTATTAATTCATAAGCAAGGTCAACTGCACTATCAAAGTCTCTTTTACTGGCGTAACAATGATGGCTATGGGCATATCTTACCGGTATGCCTATTACTAAAACAGCCACTCCTTCATGGGACAGGTGAATCTTACCAGCATTGGTTCCTCCACTGGTCCTAACTGTTACCTGGTAGTCAATGTTTTTCTTATCTGCTATATCAATGGCCCTCTTAGCCAACTTTCTATTGGCCAAGTAGGAACTATCTCTAAGTCTTATTTGAGCCCCCTTATTTAGTCCACCTTGGATTCTATAGTCTGGATAGTATAAATCATCAGCTGGAGAACCTTCGAAGACTATGGCCAAGTCAGGCCTTATACGCTGGGATGTTACCTGAGCGCCCCTGGTGCCCACCTCTTCTTGACTGGCCAAGGCAGCTATAGGATTTAATTTTAATTTTTCATCTTTCAACCTTTCCATAAGCTTAATGGCACAGGCTGTACCCAGTCTATTATCAAAGGCCTTGCCCATCATGATTTGGTTTTTCTCATTGTAATCAAAATCAACATAAGGAGCTATAGGGTCTCCCACTTGAATTCCAAAGTCACCTTCCACTTCCTCCTTGGAGCAAGCTCCAACGTCTATGGTTAGATCCTCGATGGTAAGTCTTTTCTTTTTCTCCTCCTCAGTCATAAAATGAGGTGGTTTTGAAGAAACTACTCCTTTTATGTAATCACCCCTAGCATTTTTTATAACTACTAGCTGGGCTGGTATATTTTCAACCACCCAACCACCTAAAGCTATAAAGTGAATTAAGCCCTTAGGGTCTATGTAGTGAACCATAAATCCTACTTCATCCAAATGTCCATCAAGCATTAAATTAAAATCTCCACCAGGGTTTTTTAGGCTTAAATAAGCATTGTTTAGAACATCTCTTTTAAAATTAAAATCTCCACTGTATTTCTCAACTACCTCTATAACATCTTCCTCAAAACCTGAGGGTCCAAAAGCATTGGATAAGTCTCTTATTAAGTCCATATTTTACTCCTTATAAAAAAAAGACCCTAGGGTCTTTTCTTAGTATTTTAATTGTGATCTATTTTCTTCTATCACTTGTAATAGTTTTTTAAGTTCTTCTTCAGTCTTAACCAACATGCCGTCCACATAAGCTAGTGAGTTTTTAGTTATACCATGAGCCGTGTTTTCTGCATCTGTTACTATTTGTGCAGCTTGTTTTTTAGCTTCCATAGTTATGGCATTTTCATTTACCAAATCCCTATATTTTCTATTTGCAGCTTCATAGCTTTGCTCAACTTCACTTTTAGCTTGATTTACCAAGGTATCAGCTTGAGTTTTAGCATCTTTTAAAATCCTATCTTTTTCCTCATTAACCCACTTTGCCTCTTTAATTTCTTCTGGTAAAGCATCTCTTAAATCATTTATAATCTCATAAATATCTTCTGGATTAACTGAAACTTTTTTCGTAAATGGAACTGATGACGCATCATCAATCACATCTTCTAATTCATCTATAAGTTGTAAAATATCCATTTGACCCCTCCTATTTTAATTTATTCCTTATTTTTTTATTTACACATTTTGGTACTAATTTCGATACATCTCCACCTAAGGATGCTATTTCTTTTACTACGCTAGAGCTTAAAAAAGAATATTCTGGACTGGAAACCATAAACAAGGTCTCCAATTTATTATCAGCTAGATTTTTATTAATATGAGCCATTTGTAACTCTGCTTCATAGTCAGAAACAGCCCTTAAGCCCCTCACTACTGCATCGGCTTTTTCCTCTATTACAAAATCAACTAATAAGCCTGAGAACTTTTTAACTTTAACATTACTATAATCATATAATAATTCCTCTAACATTTCAATTCTCTCATCCATAGTAAATAAACTATTTTTTGAATAATTAACAAGTACACCTACCACTACCTCATCAAAAGCACTTGCGGATCTTTTGATCATGTCTAAATGTCCATTAGTAACTGGATCAAAGCTACCTGGATATACTACCTTCATCTTCTTTCCCCTTATAAATTGTAATTACCTTCTTGCCGTAATTTCTCTCAAATACTTTTTCTATAAAATCAAACTTCTCATCATAGGACTCTTCTCTGTCCATCTCACATATTATTAGGGCCTTATCAAAATATCTATTGTCCCTAATTAACTCCAAGGCATCTTCAACATAGTTTGTATAATAGGGCGGATCTAAAAATATATAATCCACCTCTTCATTTATTTGAAGTAAGTTTCTTCTAAAGTCTCCATGTAATAATTCTGCCTGGTCCATAAATCTGGTTTTTTCCAAATTCATCTTTAGCCTTTCAAAATTATCCCTATCTTTTTCAGAAAAATATACCTTTTCACAACCTCTACTTAAAAACTCAATGCCTATAGATCCTGTACATGAAAAAAGATCTACCGCAACAGAGTTCGGCTTTATTGGCTGTATTATATTAAATAGGGCTTCTTTTACCCTATCCTCTGTAGGCCTAGCGTCACTGCTTCTTGGCCCCATCAGATTATAACCTTTTCTCTTACCTGATATAACTCTCATAGCACTCCTAATTTAATACAATCTTATTATTTTCAATTTCATATTTTTTCAGTTTTCCAGAAAATTCATCGCTTTCATATAGTCTTTCTTCAATGATATACTCGGTCATTTCCTGGGTTTCCTTAAATATTATATCATTTATATACAAATCATTAAATAGATTATCCTCATAGCCTGATTGCTCCAGACCTAAAATATTTCCGGCTCCTCGCAATTCCATATCTTTTTGGGCTATTTCAAAACCATCATCGCTTTTTTCTAAAAACTTCAACTTGTCATCGTCTTTTAAACCTTTGGGTTTAACCAAAATACAGTAGGATTTATACTCTCCCCTGCCGACCCTTCCTCTCAATTGATGGAGCTGGGTCATGCCAAATTGGTTGGCATCATAAATAATCATAAGACTGGCATTTTTATTGTCTATACCCACTTCAATTATGGTGGTTGCTATTAAAATATCTATTTTACCACCAATAAAAAGCTCTTGTTTTCTTTCTTTCTCATCAGAGTCCATCTTACCGTGGATAAAATCTATCTTAACCTCCGGTCCATAATAGGCCCTATACTTGTCTAAAAGTCCAAAAACTGACGCCAGGTCATCATCCTCTTCAATCCTTGATGCAATGACATAAACCTGCCTGCCCTTATCAATTTCTTTTCTAGCAAAGTCCATAAACCTTCTTTCATAGCCTGTATCCACAAGAAAACTATCTATCTTTTTCCTGTTTTCAGGAAGACTATCTATAACCGATACATCCAAGTCTCCATAAATGGTCAGGGCCAAGGTTCTAGGTATGGGAGTTGCTGTTAATATAAGTATATCGGGTTTTTCTCCCTTGTCTTCCAATCTTTTTCTTTGCTCTACGCCAAACCTTTGCTGCTCATCTGTAATAACTAGACCTAGCTTGTTAAAGGTTACTTCTTCTTGGAAGAGTGCATGGGTTCCAAATATTAATTTAGTCCTGCCCTCTTCTAATTTCCCATAAATTCTCTTTTTTTCCTTCAGTGAAATTGAACCTGTCAATAATTCCGAATCAATATCTAACTTGGCTAGTAAATCCCTATAATTATTAAAATGTTGGATGGCAAGTATTTCTGTCGGCGCCATAAAGGCCACCTGATAGTCGCTTTTAATGGCTATAATAGCCGCTAAAATACCAACTACCGTCTTACCAGATCCCACATCCCCTATTAAAATCCTATTCATCCTTAACTTGGAATACATATCATTTTTGATCTCTTCCAGGCTGGATAGCTGACCCTTTGTCAGCTTAAAATCCAATAAATTATAAACCTGATCTTCCAGGTTAAAGTTTTTAAATACAATTGCTTTTTCAGCATATCTTTTTTCCTTTAACTTGTGGAAAAAAACATTTCTTAGGACCATCTGTCCCATGGAATAGGATCTTTTGGCCCTATAAAGGTCCATATAATCTATTGGTTTATGCAGGCTATATATTATTTGTTTATCTGATAGAAGCTTAAACTTCTCCCGACTAGCCCCATCGATAAAATCACTTCCATAGCTATAGTTATCCAAGGCATAGGATAAAAACTTTATCATATCCTTGTTAGAAATTCCCTTTTTAATAGAATAGATGGGATAAATCCCACCTATATCATCCTTATCCA
>CALAZW010000092.1 GCA_937926545.1 uncultured Helcococcus sp.
CCCTTGGCCTTGGGACCACAGGCTATTTTTTTCATATAGACATCAGGTCCATTAAGGACACAACCTTGGGGAGCTACGGCTACAACAGAGATGGCATTTGATCTACCATCTGCCAGAGAGCTGGTGCCGTCTATAGGGTCTACAGCTATATCCACTTGTGGCTTGCTAGGATCTCCCACTTGTTCTCCTATATAGAGCATGGGAGCTTGATCGATTTCTCCTTCACCTATAACAACCTGTCCATCTATGTCTAAAACATTAAACATGGTTCTCATTTCGTTAACTGCTTCTTGATCGGCCTCATTTTTAAGGCCTTTTCCCATATATTTTGCACTTGCTAGGGCTGCTGCTTCAGTAACCCTGGCCAAGTTAATTCCTAGATCTCTATCCATTATATCCTCCTAAGCCCAGTTTCCATCTTTGAAAATAAGAATTTCTTGTCCATCTTCTTTAATACCGACAATAGATAGATCCTTATCGCCTATCATAAAGTCTTCATGTATAAAGGAATCATTTACCTGGTTTAACTTTAGTTCTTCCTCAGTCATATTTTCTCCTCCCTTAATATTGGTTGGATAGGCTTTACCAAAAGCCAGGTGACAGGAAGCATTTTCATCAAATAAGGTATTGAAGAAAAGAAGCTTGGAGTTTGATATTGGTGAATCATAAGGTACCAAGGCTACTTCGCCCAGGTATCTGGCATTTTCATCTTGATCAAAAATAGATTTTAAGGCTTCTTTCCCCTTCTTAGCATCAAAGTCAACAACTCTTCCATCCTTAAAGTCTAGGACAAAGTCATCTATAACATTGCCATTATAGACCAAGGGCTTGGTTGAATAAACCCTTCCATTAACCCCATTTCTCTTGGGTAGGGTAAAGACTTCTTCGGTAGGTATATTGGGTACGAAAGATTCTTTCTTGGCATTTAGAGAATCTGCTGCCATCCAGATATGTTCCTTAGGTAGTTCTATTTTAAGATTTGTTCCCTTGGCAGACTTATAGATAAGATAGCTAAAGCTCATCTTATTTAACCAATCAGCCCTATCAGTTAAGAAGGCCAGGTGGTCTTGCCAAGCCTTGATAGGGTCTTCCAGGTTCATTCTGGTAACCTTGAAGATGGCCTCCCAAAGTAGGTCAACAGAATTGTCCTGGTCTGGAAAGACTGAGTCGGCCCAGGCCTTGGTTGGAACAGAAACAACACACCAGGAATTAATATCATTCATAGTGTATTTCATCAGTGGTTTAAATTTTTTACTTTTAGCCAGACTTGCTCTTTGAATCTTTTCAGGATCAACATCTTTTAAAAGTTCAGGGTTTGATGCATAGACAGATATCATCTTAGCCCCTTTTTTATAGTAGTATTCTGACTTGTCATACTCATGTTGGGGAACATCTTCCAGGGTTTCTAGAGGAGAGTTCTCATACATCATAAGAGTAAGATCATCGTCATACCAGTTGAACACGACTATAGAAGCCTTATTTTTATAGGCGTGTTTGGCCAAAAGTTTACCAAAGTCAGCTCTTTCAATAGGACAGGAAATGATGACAGGATCATTTTCTTGAATATTTACTCCTATTTCCACAACTAGTTTGGCGTAGTTATCTAGTTTTTCGTTAAAATTGTTCATATTACCTCCATATTATTAATTTATTTTAATTATATCATATAAATAATTATAAATATTGACAAAGTAGATAATAGGTGTTATTCTATGAATGTACTAAGTTATTAATGTTGATAAGCAGGTTTTGTAAATCACGTGAATGATTTATGAGAACTGCATTTTTTAATATGGGTACAAAATAATTAAAGGAGAATTTTTATGAATAAAGGTACTGTAAAATGGTTTGACGAAACAAAGGGTTATGGTTTTATTACAAATGAAGAAAACGGAAAAGACGTATTCGTTCACTTTTCAGCAATCACAGGAGACGGTTTCAAAACTTTAAAAGAAGGCGAAGCTGTTGAATTCGATACTGAAAATGATGGCGACAGAACTAAAGCTGTAAACGTTGTTAGATTATAATAACCATTGGTAACATGATTTAATTATTTTGTACGAAAAGAATTAATCATGTGAGGCAAGAAATGCTAAATTAGTTTTTAGCATTTTTTTTTACAAAAAATAATTTCCACTTACATATTGTTTTTAATAATTTAAACTGGAAATTTGAAATTTTTTTGATATAATAATTAAATAAGAGTGCCAATAAGATTAGTGGGTATGATTGTAATATGGCATCTATTGTGCTATAATACAGAAGTTGTATGATATTTTTGATAGTAAAGAGGTGAATATAATGAAAAAAGGTATACATCCAGATTATTACGAAGCAACAGTAACATGTGCTTGTGGTAACACATTTAAAACAGGATCAACAAAAGAAAACTTAAAAGTTGAAATTTGTTCAGAATGCCATCCATTCTACACAGGAAAACAAAAATTCGTTGAACGTGGTGGTAGAGTAGAAAGATTTAAGAAGAAATATAAAATGGATTAGTTCTACGAGAGAGGTTAGTGGATAGTCGCTAACCTTTATTTTTTATGGAGAATAATATGAAACAAGTGGTTAAAAAAACTACCATTGGCGGCCAGGCCTTGATGGAGGGAATCCTGATGAAGGGGCCTCAAAAAACATCAATAGTGGTTAGAAAGCCAGATGGTACTTTAGAGTATAAAGTGGAAGAAACTAAGAGTTCTTCAAAGAAGTACAAAATTTTTAAGCTGCCATTTTTTAGAGGAATGGGCGGTTTATATGATGCAATAAAAATGGGAAGTAAAGCCTTGGACTACTCAGGATCTTTTATTGAAGATGATGAGGATGATCAAGGCTTTTTTGAAAAGAAAATGAAAGACAAGAAAAAGGGTGAAAAAATAGATTCTGCCTTATTTGGCCTATTAAATATAGTGATTGTTATAGCCTTTATTTTTATCTTCTTCTTTCTTCCAACCGGCATATCTAATTACTTTGCACCGAAGATAGAATCTACCTTTGTCTTGAATTTAATAGAGGGATTCATTAGAATAATCTTCTTTTTAATCTATGTCTATTCAATTTCTCAAATAGAGGATATAAAAAGGGTATTTATGTATCATGGGGCAGAGCACAAGACTATCTTTACCTATGAGTATGGGGAAGAGTTGACCGTTGAAAATGTTAGAAATAATAGTATGCTTCATCCAAGATGTGGAACCAGCTTTATGTTTAATATGGTGCTTATGTCAGCCTTGGTTCTATCCTTATTTGGTTGGCCCAATCCTTGGTTGAGACTATTGACAAGACTATTGATTCTACCGATTCTAGTTGGTTTGACCTATGAATTAAACCACTGGATAGGAGGATCTGACAGTAGGTTGGCCTGTAGCTTATCCAAGCCAGGACTTTTGATTCAAAGAATAGCAACTGTTAAGGAACCTACTGATGATATGATTGAAGTGGCCATAGAGGCCTTAAAATTAGTTATACCCGAAAATGAAGAGGACGATATATGGAAATAGGAAGTTTTATAGATGATTTTGATGTGAATGAGGCCAAGATTATCCTATCCTATCTTTTAGATGAATCCTTAGGGACTATTAATAGGAAGTGGAATGACCACGTGGATAAGGCGGTCTATTATAAGTTTAAGGATATAAAGGATAAGAGACAGGCGGGGTATCCCCTTCAATATGCCATAGGAAAATGGAATTTTTATGGCTATGATTTTATAGTGGATGAAGGTGTTTTAATCCCCAGACCAGAAACTGAACTATTAGTTGAAAAAATCTTGGGAGAAGACCTAACTGATAAAAAGATCTTGGATATAGGTACTGGATCAGGTGCCATAGCCCTAGTTCTAGATTTGGAATCCCAGGCCCAAGTAAAGGCTGTTGATATTTCAAAAAAAGCCTTGGCCATAGCGGAAAAAAACAAGGAGAGCTTGGGGGGCCAGGTGGACTTTATCCATTCAGACCTGTATGAAAAAGTTGAAGATAAATTTGATATAATAGTATCGAACCCACCCTATATAAGTGAGAAGGACTACTTGAACTTGGAAGAAGAACTTTATTATGAGCCTAAAATAGCCTTATATGGTGGAAAAAAGGGTTATGAAATATATGAAAAAATTATAGATAGGGCTAGAGATTATCTAGAGAAAGATGGTAAAATCTTTTTAGAGATAGGCTATGACCAAAAGGATTATTTAGTAAGTTACTTAGAAAATAATGGTTTTGGAAAAGTTGAAACATACAAAGATTATAATAATTTTGATAGAATAATAGTAGCGACACTTAATTAGTAAGGAGTATATATGTTTGATAAATTAAAAAAGACTAAAGATTATTATTATGAACTTGAAAAAAAACTTGCAGATCCAGAACTAATTGCCGATATGAATAATTGGCAAAAGGTAAATAAGGAATATGTGGAATTAAGACCCATTGTAGAAAAGTACAATGAGTATGAAAAGGTACAGACTAACTTGGACGAAGATATGGAAATGTTTGAATTAGCTGAAGATGAAGAGATGATTGACCTTTTAAAGGAAGAGATTCCAGAGCTGGAAAACAAGATTGAAGAGATCAAGGAAGAATTAACCTTCCTTCTACTTCCTAAGGACCCTAATGACAGTAAGAACGTATTTGTTGAAATTAGAGCAGGTGCAGGTGGAGATGAAGCCGGCCTATTCGCAGGGGACCTATATAGGATGTACCACATGTATGCGGATAAACAAGGATATAAGACGGAAGAAATTGAGTTTTCAGAGCAAGGAGTAGGGGGAGTAAAGGAAGCTATCTTTATGATCAAGGGAGATGGTGCCTATTCTAAGTTAAAGTATGAATCAGGTGTTCATAGGGTACAAAGGGTACCTCAAACTGAATCCAGCGGTAGAATCCACACATCTACAGCTACTGTAGCTGTCCTTCCTGAAGCGGAAGAAGTGGATGTGGAGATAGATGAATCCACAGAGCTTAGAATTGACTACTACAGATCATCAGGAGCAGGTGGACAACACGTTAATACGACAGACTCAGCTGTTAGAATTACCCACTTACCAACAGGACTTGTGGTTAGTTGTCAGGATGAAAAATCCCAACATAAGAACAAGGACAAGGCCATGAAGGTTCTTTATGCTAGACTATATGAATTGAAAATAGAAGAACAACAAAAATCCCTATCTGAAGATAGAAAGACCCAGGTAGGTACAGGAGATAGATCAGAAAAAATCAGAACCTATAATTTCCCACAAGGAAGGGTTACTGACCATAGAATAGGTGTTACCATCCATCAACTTCAAGGATTTTTAGATGGTGATATTGAAGAGATGATAGAAGCCCTAATCAGGGAAGACCAAACTAAAAAGTTAGAAATATCCCAAAGGACTGGTGCAGATGAGTAGAGTTGATAGGATATACATCGAAAAGGCGACAGACATATTGGAAAATGGCTATAGTGAAAAAGATGTAAAAATATCAAATGTCAGACCAGTATGGGAAGATGATAAGGGACAGGAAGCTGCCTATACCAAATACTTAGCCCAACAAGTTGTGGACTATCAGGAAGGTGAGGTTCCAATTATTAACCTGAGAAAGATTGCCTGGAAGACTGCCATTAAGGAACTTTTATGGATATATCAAGATAGGACCAATGATGTGTCCATCTTAAAAGAAAAATATAAGGTTCACTATTGGGACTCCTGGGTAAATGAAGAGGGAAATTTAGGTAAGGCCTATGGATATCAAACATCCAAGGAAATTATTTCTCCTGAAACAGGAGAGAAAACCAATCAGGTAAATAGACTTATAGACCAATTAAGAGAAAACCCTTTAAATAGAAGACATATAATAAATTTAATGGATATGGATGATTTAGCGGACATGACCTTAATCCCATGTGCCTTTATGACCATGTGGACTGTCACTGAAGACAGGCTTAATATGACCTTGATCCAAAGATCAGGAGACTATTTGGCGGCAGCTGGTCCTGGAGGTATAAATGCCTTTCAATACTATGTATTGATGAGGATGGTAGCTCAGGTTACAGGTTATAAACCAGGTAGAATGGTACATTTTGTACAAAATCTTCATATATACGATAGGCATAAGGATATAGTTGAAGAAATAATGTCTAAGGATGCAGATAAGAAGGGACCTAGTCTATGGATTAATCCAGAAGTTAAAAACTTTGATGATTTTACCATAGATGATTT
>CALAZW010000093.1 GCA_937926545.1 uncultured Helcococcus sp.
TGTATTTCATATTCCTTGGCCTGGGATATTTTGCCATTAAAGGACATAAGTAAAATCATGATTAATAAGATGTATAGTCCTTTTTTCTTCTTCAAAATATCCCTCCTATCTTTTTTTCCTGTTTTTGAATTTATAGCCTAGTCCTATTAATAGTAGGCCGAAAGCTATGAAAATTATACTTCCTATGGATCCTGTTTCCGGTAGGACCAATCTGGTATTTATTATCTCCAGGCTGTCCTGGCCATAGAAGCTATTTCTACTTATTAAAAATTCCTTTAAGTTGACCAGTTTTCCATAATCTTTTGGAGCCTTTATTTCTTCCAGGTAATAGCGGCCATCCCTTAGTCCCCTAAGCAGTCTATCTCCATAGGCCTGTTTGGTTCTAAGAACTCCATCCTGGCCTGATTCAAATACATTGGCCTGGGCTGGATCCTTGGTCCAGTCTATAAAGTGATTGTCTTTTATAATTAGGTAGTCATAGTCCTTATGGTTTTTCTTAAGAACTAGAAACTCAGCCCCCTCCAGGCTTTCACCTAGGGTGTTTTTCTTAATAAACTGTCTTCCACCAGTTCTAACTTCTGAAATGTCATAGTCTAAAACTTGGTAGTTATCAACTACCTGGTAGTCTAGTATAGCCATGTTTCTATTAAATAAATCAGGGCTATTTTCTTGTCTTTCTATGTAGAAGTCTCCATTTAGCCTTCCTTTAACTATAAGACTTATTTTTACATCATCCAGGTCTTGGGCCAAGCTGGTATTGATCTTTTCCAGACCCTGGTTTGTAATTGTAAATTCATAGTTTTTTTTCTTTTGATAGTAGTCTTCTAATTTTTTATCTGGATAAATATTATCTATATAAAAGTCATCAAGCTTGTTTTTTTCCTTAAGCCTATAGAGGTCTTCATCCATCTTGCCACCATTTAAGCTTACCTTGACTAGATCCTTTAGGTCTATTCCCAAAGAGGCCAAATCCAGGATTTTTAAGGCCTGGTAGCTGGTCTTTACAGGCAGGCTCAAATCTATTTGCCAGTAGATGTCTTCACCTACTTCAAAGTCATTGGCCTTCTTATCAAGAAATGTATTTTCATCCCATCTATAGACAAGTTTTTTTTCTATAAGTGGTTTTATTACAGTGTTTTTAGGATATAGGTGGATCTCTTTTATATATCCTTTTTCTTTATCTTCTAAATAGGTATTTAAAACTGGTAGGTCCACTAGTATTGGTAGGGCTTTTTGCCTATAGGCTCCCTCTATTCTTTTTCCATCGCTTATTCTTCTATAGTCTGATTTTTCTAAGTTTTCTTCTATTCTATAATTTCCAGCTTCCAACTCTAGGCGTAAAACTCCCTTTTCATCGGTGTAGCCTGCTTTTATTATCTTATTGTAGTTGTTCTTGTCTGTCTTATCGTTGTTTCTTATTTCAAAGTAGGCTCCAGCTAGTTTTTCAGCTCCCTTGAAGTATTTATCAAAATGATCTTTTTCTATTCCTATAGTGGTTGCCCCCTTGGAAACCAAGTTTTTATCTTCATCCAGATGGCCGTATCTTACCTGGTTGTTTTCTATATATTCATAGAGCTGTCCATTCTCCTCATAGCCTTGGGGCTGGGACTTATGTTTGTTAAATAAATCCTCATCTTCATAGTAGATCTTATAGATGTTTACTTGTGTATTTGGCAGGGCTGTTTCTGTCCTGGTATTTGAATCTGCTCCAGATATGGCTTTGCCAGCCCTTGTCTTTATTGGAGGTCTAGTATCTATTTGCTCCACCTGGCCAACATCTTCTATAGTTTTGGGACTTCTTATTACCAGGGGCCACTCAGCTATTTTTTCCACCTGGCCCTTTTGACCTAGATAGTCGGCTGTCAGGGTGGTTTCTTCACTATCCCAGATTTCTTCTGGCATTGTAATTGACTTTACTTCCATTAAGCCTGTTAAATCAGACTTATTAGAAGTAATATGGTCCTTGGCTAGCTCATATTTTTTATTGCCTTGTTTTATATGAAGTCCACTGTAGTCTTCTTTTACATATAATTTTTTATCCTTAAACTTTATTTCAAGCAGGCCATCTATTCTTTCTTCTACTTCTAAGTCCTTTTTAAATAGGCTTTTTCCACCATTTACTGACTCTATATAGTTTTTATTTACCTTGAAAACCCTAGCTTCCTCTGCCTTAGTCTGACTTGGCAAAAGAAAATTTAAGTAGGTCGTATAGCGATGCCTTGTAATTCGCACGCGATGCTGCTCTATTCGCTCTTAATTTCCC
>CALAZW010000094.1 GCA_937926545.1 uncultured Helcococcus sp.
TGAGAAAAACCAAACATATTGTAAAAAAACTGTGGATACTTTATAATGATAATAGACTGATTATCATAAATATCAAAGGGGGAAATATGAATAAAAATATTTCAAAAAAATTAATTACTTTAATGTTAGTATTAACATTAGTGTTAACAGCTTGTAGTGGGGGTGGGACACCACAAGAAAACGAAGACGGAGAAAAACCACAAGTAGAAGAAAATGAAAAGCCTGAAACAGAAGAAGGCGAAAATACTGAAGGTGAAGCTAAGAAGATAGTTATTGTTACCAGTCCATCAGGAGTGGATGACGGTAGTTTTAACCAAGATAACTATGAAGGTATCCAAGACTTCTTAAAGGAAAACCCTGACTATGAAGTACAGGCCATTCAAGAACAAGACGTTGCAGCATCAGTTAAGGCTGTAGCAGACGTTGTTGGTGACTATGACATAATAGTTACTCCAGGTTTCCAATTTGGTGGTATATCTGAATTAGCTGTAGCCAATCCAGAAAAATCCTTTATTTTAGTTGACTCTGAACCAGCTGAACTAGATGGAAGAAATGAATTTGACAATATTTATTCCATGATGTTTGCTGAAGAAGAATCAGGATTCTTAGCTGGTATAGCAGCAGCCTTAGAAACTAAGACAGGCAAGGTAGCTGTGGTAAATGGTATAGCCTTTCCATCCAATGTTAACTACCAATTTGGATTTGAATCAGGTGTTAATTATGCCAACAAGCATCTAGGTGCCAAGGCGGAGGTTGTGGAAATTGAATCCTATGCGGGAACAGACGTTAGAAAAGAAAATGTTGGTGGTAACTATGTTGGAGACTTTAACGATGAATCCACAGGTAAGGTAGTAGGAGAAGCCCTATTAGAAAAAGGCGTAGACATTATGCTGGTTGCTGCAGGCGGATCAGGTAATGGGGTATTCACAGCTGTAAAAGAAGCAGAAGATGCTTTTGTTATAGGATGTGACGTTGACCAATTTGACGATGGAGTTGCAGGAGATAGAAATATTATATTAACATCTGCCCTAAAAAATATGAGCATAAACGTAGAGCGTTCACTAAATAGAATCAAGGATGGTTCATTTAAAGGTGAAAATGCCCTATTAAAGGCAGATACCCAATCTACAGGCTATGTTAAAGAAGAAGGTAGACAACAATTAAGCGAAGAAACCATTAAGAAATTAGATGAGGCTTATGCCAAGTTAGAATCTGGAGAAATAGTTCCAGCATCCAACTTTAATGAGCATGCACCAGACAATTTCCCAGGACTATAATTGAATGTTTAAGATAAAGCGTAGACCTTGTCTACGCTTTATATATTGATGAGGTAGAAATGGCAGATTATATTGTAGAATTTAAAAATATAACCAAGAGATTTCCAGGTATTGTCGCCAATGACAAGATAAGCCTGGGTATAGAAGAAGGGGAAATTTTTGCCCTTTTAGGTGAAAATGGAGCAGGTAAGTCAGTTTTGATGAGCATGCTTTTTGGTATGTATGAGCCCGATGAGGGGGAAATATACGTTAAGGGACAAAAAATTGAAGACTATTCTCCTAAGAATGCAAGCCGATTAAATATAGGTATGGTCCACCAGCATTTTAAATTGGTGGAAAATTACTCCATAGCAGAAAACATTGTACTGGGCATGGAGCCAGTAGAGAAAAAATTTGGAATTTTTAATAGTTTAAATATAAAAAAATCAGAAAAAGAGATTGAAGAATTATCAAAAAAATATGGCCTAGAGGTAGACCCTAGAGCCCTAGTAGAGGATACTAATATAGCCACCAGACAGAGGGTAGAAATCTTAAAGATGCTTTATAGGGAGGCTGAAATCCTAATATTTGATGAGCCAACCGCCATCTTAACCCCTCAAGAAATAGAATATTTATTGGAAGTTATTTTAGAATTTAAGAAAAGTGGCAAGACCATTATCCTTATAACTCATAAGCTGGATGAAATAAAAAAGGTGGCAGATAGGTTTGCCGTTTTAAATAGGGGCAGATTGATTGACATCAGGCCCGTTGAGGGAACATCCACAGCTGAGATGGCCAGACTTATGGTGGGTAGAGAAGTGGAAGACGTGGCAGGAGCCAGTAAAAAAGAATTTGGAAGTAAGGTTTTAGAAGTAAAAGACCTAACCATATATGAAAACAAGGTGGAGATGGTAAAGAAGGTGAACTTTTCCATCAGGCAGGGAGAAATCTTTGCCATAGCCGGAGTTTCTGGTAATGGACAAAACCAGTTGGCAGATGGCCTGGCTGGTTTAATAGAAGTTGACCAGGGACAAATAATCCTAAAAAACCAAGATATTACCAAGCTATCCATTAGGCAGAGAAAGGAAGCAGGAATATCCTACATACCAGAGGATAGGCAGGGTTATGGCTTGGTTTTAGACTTTGATCTGGCTAATAATATGATTTTAAATGACTATTATAAAAGGCCTTTTTCTAAAAAAGGTATCAGACAAAGAGAAGCAATTGACCAGTATGCGGAAAAATTAGTTAAAAACTATGATATAAGATCCAACAACGGTATTAGATCCATAACCAGGTCCCTTAGTGGGGGTAACCAACAGAAGATGATCATAGCCAGAGAGATAGAACAGGACAATGAACTTTTAATCTTTGTTCAGCCTACCAGGGGCCTTGATATAGGGGCCATAAACAACACCTGGAAGCAAATCCTTAAGGAAAGGGATAAGAACAAGGCTATCCTACTTATATCCTATGAGTTGGAGGAGGTCATAGCCTTGGCAGATACAATTGGAGTTATATACAATGGAGAACTACTTACTACTAGAGGCAAGCAGGACCTTACTAGAAATGAAATTGGTGAATATATGATGGGGGTAAAAAGAGATGGAAAAAAATAAAAAGAAAAAGGGCCTATCCTTATTTTCAGACCCTAAAAAACAAAAAATATCTATACCCATCCTATCTATCGTCCTAAGCTTAATAGCGGGAAGCCTGGTTATTTTATTGGTGGGGAAAAATCCTCTTGATGCCTACAAGGCTCTCTTACAAGGCTCAGGCTTTATAACCAAGCCTAAATATGCAGGTGGAACCAATATATTGACAGACTTTACTGGGTTCTTAGATGCCCTAGCTCCCATGATTTTTGCAGCCCTGGCAGTAATAGTAGCCATGAAGGCTGGGCTTTTCAACATAGGAGTTTCTGGACAAATGCTTTTGGCAGGTTTTATAGCCACAGTGACCATAGGCTATTCTGATCTTAACCATTACTTGGCCAAACCCCTAGTGGTGGTTATAGGCTTTATTATGGGGGCCCTGGCAGGTGGCTTTATAGGCTTTCTAAAATATAGGTTTAATATAAATGAGGTAGTATCCAGTATTATGTTAAACAATATATTTTCATTTATCATAAGCTATTTTATAAATACCAGATATGTTGATCCGGTATCTAGACAGTCCAACCATATAAGTAAAGAAGCGAGCTTAACCCTTAAGTCCCTTTCTCTAAAGGGGATAAAGGTGGATCTACCCCTGGGAATTATCCTGGCCCTTCTAACGAGTTTTATCATATATAGACTCTTGGAAAAAACCACTTTGGGTTATGAAATCAAGGCTGTAGGCTTTAATAAGAAGGCTGCCAACTATGCAGGTATAGATGTGGATAAGACTATTTTAAAAACCATGTTTATAAGTGGAGGCCTGGCTGGCCTGGCTGGAGTAACCTATTACTTGGGATACTTTTCATCCATCCAACCTAAGGTCTTATCTTCATTGGGCTTTGATGCTATAGCAACGGCTCTTTTGGCCAATAACAATCCTATAGGAGCCATATTTTCATCAATCCTGGTTACCATCTTAAGCAAGGGCTCAGTTTACATGAGTTCCAATGTGGGAGTGGTAAAGGAGATATCAGGAGTAATAACCAGTTTAATCCTTTTATTTAGTGCTACCAGCCTATATATGAAGGAGAAAATTAATAAAAAAACAAGTGAGAAAGAAATAGAGAAAAGAGGTGGAGCTAATGACTAAGGTAATAACAGACGGTTTAGCCTTTGCCCTTCCCTTATTTATAATTGCCATAGGGGGAATTTACAGTGAGAGAAGTGGTATAACCAACCTGGCCCTGGAAGGTCTTCTAGGCTTTGGAGCTTTTTTTGGAGCCATGATGGTGGTTATTATAGGAAGAAGTAATCCTCAATTGATAGCTGGCAAGGGAATCTATCTAGGCTTATTTTTTGCCAGCCTGGGAGGGGCAATATTTTCTTTGATTCACGCCCTTTTAACCATTAGATTTAAGGCCAACCAGGTAATATCAGGAGTAGTCTTAAATATCTTAAGTCTATCCTTGACTGAATTTTTAACCAGACAGATAAATGGGGCTGTTTTTAAGGCTCCTAGCAATAAGTTTCAACTGGGAGTGGCTGAAAAAATCAGTATACCAGGACTGTCCAAGCTACCAGTGATAGGATTCTTATTTAGAGACCTATATCCCTTTATACCAGTGATTATAGTCTTGGCTCTAGTCTTTACCTATATCCTTAATAAAACCAGGTTTGGGATGAGATTAAAGGCTGCAGGGGACAATCCACAGGCTGTAGATGCAGCAGGAGTAGACGTTAATAAGATAAGATTTATAGCCATAGTAATATCAGGAGCCCTAGCAGGAGTTGGAGGAATGAGTTTTGCCTATTCTATATCAGCCAATTTTTCACCAAGTATCTATGCAGGCTTTGGTTACTTGGCCATAGCAGGTTTGATTTTTGGTAACTGGAATATAGGTCCAACCTTATTTTCCACTCTTCTATTTGGAATAGCCAGAAGTGGAGGTTACCAGTTGGCACAAGTGCTAAAAATGTCCTCCACCTTCTCAGACATTATAATGACCCTACCCTATGTTTTAACCCTGGTTTTATTGATATTCTTTTCTAAGAATAACCAGGCACCTAGGGCTTTGGGAGAAGTATATGACAAAGGAAAAAGATAATGGATGCAGCCTACTATATAAAAAAATATAAGATGATAAACCATGAGGAGGGCGGCTACTTTAGCCTTCCTGTAAAAAGTGATTTTACCATAGAAAAAAAGGCTCTAGGACCCAACTATAAGGGAGATAGACAATCAGCTTCAGTGATTTACTATCTTTTGGAAAAGGGTGATAGGTCAGCCTGGCACAGGCTAAGATCCTGTGAGTTTTGGTTTTACCACGCCGGAGGAAGTTTGGAGATGACCATAAAGAAAGACTGGGATGATCCAGAAGAAAAAAGAATCTTATCCAGTCAGGGAGGAAATTTTTTCTTAGAAGTTCCAGCCAACTACTGGCAGACCTCTAAGCTTATAGAAGGAGACTTTATCCTGGTATCCTGTGTAGTAAGCCCGGCCTATGATGATTTGGAATTTGAACTATTTGGGGGAGAAGATGGAATTATTTAACTTAAAAGACAAGGTGGCCCTGGTTACTGGAAGTTCCAGGGGAATGGGCCAGGCCATTTGTTTGGGCCTAGCCCAGGCAGGAGCCAGGGTTATAGGCTTGGCCAGGTCCAACAATGATGAAACAAAATTTATGATGACAGAAAAAGGCTATGAATTTAAATCTGTGATTTATGACTTGGCTGATTTTGAAGGCATGGATGACCTGGCCAAGGAAGTTATAAATATCTATGGCAGGGTGGATATCCTGGTTAACAATGCGGGAATAATAAAAATTTCCCAGGCAGAAGACCATAGCCTAAAAGACTATAGTCAGGTAATGGATGTGAATGTTAAAAGCATCTTTCTTCTGTCCCAGGCCATAGGTAGGGACATGATAAAAAACAAGTCGGGAAAGATTATCAATACAGCTTCCATCCACGCCCTGGGCGGAGGATTTGACTGTATATCCTATACGGCTAGTAAACACGCTGTGGTGGGACTTACCAAGGCCCTGGCCAATGAATGGGGCAAGTACAATATCAAGGTAAATGCCATAGCGCCAGGCTATACCATAAGTGACAACACTAAGAACCTGAGAAAAAATACAGAATTAACCAACCAAATAACCGAGTCCATCCCTTTAAAAAGATGGGCCAAGCCTGAAGATATAGTGGGACCAGTAATCTTTTTGGCCTCCCAGGCTTCAGACTATGTAAATGGTGAACTTTT